>JAJYVT010000005.1 GCA_021791845.1 Actinomycetes bacterium
ACCTCGCGGCGCGCCCCGCGTCCACGTCGGCGACGACGGAGACCGGATCAATGCCCAGGTCCGGCAGGTCGCCCAGCAGCGCCGGGTTGTCCACCCGGCGCGAGACCTCCTCGAGCTCCCTCACCGCTACCGCCGCGACCGACATCCGCTCACGGGCGGCCAGCCGTTCCAGGCGCTCGACGACTTCGTCGGGCACGTTGCGAAGGTAGAGCGTTCTCACGTCGCACTATGCTAGCAGATCAGTTGCATGCCGCCTGACGCCCCTTGTCGAAGGTGCAGGTGTCAGGGCATGGCGGCCATGGCCCCACCCGCAGGCGCGGCTCGCTTTACGGTCCGGATGAGCAGGGCGACCTCGGTCGTCTTGATCCCGGGGAGTGGAGCGAGTCGCCCCGTCAGGTACTCGTACAGGCTGCTCGGGTCGCGGCAGACGATCGCCGCCATGAGGTTCGTCGGTCCGGTGGTCGCCGACACGAACGGCACCTCGACGTGCTGCGCCATCGCCGTGCCGACCGCATCGAGTTGTGCGGGTTCGATGGAGGCCCAGAGCATGGCGTGCACCTCCGCCCCGAACACGCCCGGGTCGATGTCCACATCGAACTGCAGGACGCCACTGTGTCGCAGGTCAGCGATACGACGCCGGATCGTCGACTCGTGCCAGCCGATCGCCGACGCGAGGAAGGCGCTGGAGGCTCTTCCGTCACCGGCGAGGAGGTCGACCAGCCGCTCGTCATGGGTGTCGAGCGAGCCGACACGCCCTCCGGGCTTGTCGGCGGGTGTGTGACGCAACCTGGCGCAGGCCTCCTCGTCCAGTGCCTGGGTGAGGCGCGGCAGGGCGGGCGGGCTGTAGTCGTGCAAGAGCGCATAGGCGCTTAGCGACACAACGCGCCGGCTAGCCGACAGGCCGGCGAGGAGGACCTCGTCACGCTGCTCGGAGCTGCGCGCCTGCAGCGAGCAGACGACCTCGGCGCCTCCGGAGGCGAGCCCGACCCAGGTGGTGTCCGGCCGGCGGGCGAGCGCGCCGGCAAGGCCGGCGGATGCACCCGGCACGCACTGCATCCGCACGTACCAGTCGACCCAGCCGGCGAGCGGGGCGACCACCCTGCCGGTCACCCGGAGGCCGGCGACGTCCTGGAGGCGGCGGTAGCGACGGGCAACGGTCTGTGGGGAAGCCCCCACGACATCCGCGAGCACCCGGAAGGGAACTCTGGGTTCGACGATCAAGCCATGGATGATCCGCTCATCAAGTCCATCTATGCCAGCTGTCTCCACGGCTGCCCAGGCTAGTCATGTACATGATCCGGCAAAATCAGCAGCCTTAGTGGACCGCCTCGCCGCTCAGAGCGAGGATCGTGGTGGGCGACGAGCACCTGCACGGCGCTCAGCGATGCGCCCGGCCACCAGCTGCCTGCCGGCCGCACCGGCGCCACACGATCGACGACGTCGGACCGTGCGCCCGTCGCCGTCCACCCGACCCGAAAGGACCTGCCCATGGCCACCATCCCCTTGATCACCAGAGCCCGACGCCGCAGCGCTGCTCGTACAGGAGACACCGCGATGAGGGGGACTGACGGAGTCACCGGCTCACCAGGCGCCACCCGACCCGGCGGTCCCCCGGGCAAGGCGGAGCCCAAGAGAGGAACCGCCCTGGCACTGGCGGTGGTCATGACCGGGGTGCTCATCACCGCCGTCGACACCACCATCGTGGTCCTCGCCCTCCCCGAGATCGAGCGCGGCCTTCACGTGGCTCTGACCTCGGTGATCTGGGTGATCATCGGGTACCTCCTTGTCATCACCTTGCTCGCGTCGCAGGTCGGCCGGCTCGGCGACATGTTCGGGCGGGTGCGGATGTACGAGGCAGGCTTCGTCGTCTTCATCGTCGTCTCAGCGCTGTGCGCCCTGTCGTGGGACGAGGCCTCGATCATCGTCTTCCGGCTCATCCAAGGCATCGGTGCCGCGCTGGTGACGGCGAACAGCGGTGCCGTCATCGCCGACCTCTTCCCCCCCGAGAAGCGGGGTAAGGCCTACGGCTACAACGGCATGGGCTACAGCGTGGGCGCCGTGCTCGGCATCGTGCTCGGCGGCCTCATCGTCACCTACGTCTCGTGGCGGTGGATCTTCTGGATCAACGTGCCGATCGGTGCCGTGGCGGTGCTCGTCGCGTTTCGGGTGCTCCGCGACACGGGCAAGCGCGAACGTCGCCGGATCGACCTCGCCGGGATGGTCACGGCCGGCCTCGGCCTCTTCGGCATGCTCTGGGCGGTCACCAACCTGGCAACCAGACCGCTCGACGCGACGTTGGTGGGCTTCATCGTCGGAGGAGTGGTGTGCCTGGTGGTCTTCGTGCTCGTGGAGCGGACGCGGAGCGACCCGATGGTGCGCCTGTCGATCTTCCGGGTGCCGACCATGTCCCCCTCGCTGCTCGCATCCCTGTTCCAGGGTCTCGCCAACTACGCCGTCCTGTTCCTGATCCTCATGTACCTCCAGGGACCCCGGGGCCTGTCGCCGCTCGACGCGTCGTTGCTGCTCGTGCCGGGCTACCTCATCGGGGGCGCCATCGGGCCGTTGTCGGGAAGGATGGCCGACAAGGTCGGGCCGGTCATCCCGGCGACCGTGGGCCTTTCGGTCCAAGTGGTGGCGCTGTTCATCTACGCGCACCTCGGCAACCACACCGGGCTGTGGCTCGTGGTGATCGGGAGCGTCGTGAACGGCATCGGCGCGAGCAGCTTCTTCCCGGCCAACAACTCAGCGGTGATGAAGGCGTCGCCCCGCGAGGTCTTCGGGGTGTCCTCTGGGATGCTCCGAACCTTTCAGAACACCGGGATGGTCTTCTCGTTCTCGATGGCCATCCTCATCGCGTCACGCTCGATCCCTCGCCAGGTAGCCTTCGCCGTCTTCGTCGGCACCGCGAAGCTCCACGGGCACATCGCTTCCATCTTCACGAGCGGCTTGCACGCCGCCTTCTACGCGTCGATGAGCTTCCTCGCGCTCGCCGCTGTCCTCTCTGGAATGCGAGGCCGGCAGGGTCCCGTGCGGCACGTCGACCTGCCGGTCGCCGAGCACCTCGGCTCGGAGTCGCACGCTCGCTCCCGCTCGCTGCCCGGTCTGGCCGGCAAGGGCGATACACCGCATCAGACAGCCGCTGACCCCTCCTGAACAGAAAGGCACGAAGACAATGAACATCGCACTCATCGGTGCAACCGGACAGGTGGGCTCCCGAGTTCTTGCGGAGCTGCTCCTCCGCAACCACACGGTTACGGCCATCGTGCGCCGCCCGGAGGAGGTGCCGGTGCGTCCCGGCATCACGGCAAGGCGCGGCGACGCAGCGAACGAGAAGGACCTCTCGTCCCTGCTCGCCGGTCATGACGCCATCGTCAGCTCGTTGCGCTTCTCGCAGGTCGATCCGCACAAGCTGCTCGGCGCGGTCCGCGCCTCCGGGGTGAGTCGGTACGTCGTCGTGGGCGGAGCCGGAAGCCTCGAGGTCTCGCCCGGCGTCAAGTTGATCGACACCGAGCGCATCCCGGAACAGGTCAGGCCGGAGGCCGCGGCCGGCGTCGTCTTCCTCGACCTGCTGCGCGAGGAATCGGAGCTCGACTGGACCTTCGTCTCTCCTTCCGTGACGTTCGCCCCAGGGGAGCGCACGGGGAGCTTCCGCATCGGTGACGACGCCCTCCTCACCGGCCCGGAGGGAAGCCGGATCTCCTTCGAGGACTTCGCCCTCGCGCTGGTCGACGAGCTCGAGACCACCGCACACCCGCGGCGGCGCTTCACCGTCGGGTACTGACGCTCGGACGCAGGAGGCGGCCACGTAGAAACGTGCCCGTGGCCGCTCGTGCCCCGCCTTGGTCGTCACCGACGCGGGCCGTAGCGGGCTGGGGGCACACTCTGCTCGTCTTGGCCGCTCCCACATCGGCGTCCAACCGCCACTCCACTGGGTGACTCCGTCAGGGGTGGCGAGAGCAGGGCAGCCGCTATGGCTGCGGTATGTGGGAAGATCGCATCGGAAAGGTGCCCTTTCGTCAGGTGTCGGATGGTTGTGTCGCAACTCCCATCCTTCCTGGTGGAAGGGCATTTTCCGCAGATGGTCAGGCGCTACTTCCCCTGGTCAGCTGTGCTTTGGCGGTGGATCCAGGCTCAGTTCCTGAGTCGAACCCGGAGGTCAGCGGGGTTCGAGTACCGGAGGTCAACACGCCCGACGTCAGCAGGCGAATCGGCGAACACCCCTTGGTCGGCCGTGAACAATATGGCGCACCACCCGCCACCCAACTCCAGCACTGGCAGCTGTTCCCTACCGGTGAGGCGGGTCATCGGGAACGGCGCCCTCACGAAGCCACCGGGTCAGTAGCGGGTCCTAGCTAGTTCGGTTCGGCTCGGCGCCACACGAGGACCGAGTTGACGGTGTTGCCGCTCGACTGGATGGGGCTCTCGGTGCCGAGGTGCAAGGAGTCGCCCTCGCTCTTGACCCGTCGCGGCTGCGTCTGGCCGGTCCAGTCGGGGAACAGCGACACGAACATCGAGTGGGTGAGCGTCTGGCGTTCCTCGTCCACGTGGAACGGGCCGCAGTAGGCGATGTAGGAGGTCGCCTCCTTCTGGTAGTCCTCGGGGGGTGCCCGCGAACCAGTCTCCGGTGGTGAAGTTCGGCCGGTCCGCGCGCCAGGGACAGCGTGGATCGCCCGTCGCGCGAGCCTTGGAACGAATGCTCGCAAGAAGCTCACAGCCGGCCCCTCTACACATTCCCCTCTCAGGCAGGATATTGCGGGATACAAGGACTGGCAAGGCGCACGACGGGCCGGAGTTCGGGCTACTGATCCACGATGGCCGGCGACCGAGTCTTCCCGGAACGGGCTGGCCGTTGCGCACGGTTTGGCCCGGTGCGTCAAGGCGCCAGCCACTGGGTTGTGACGTGTGTCCGACGTTGCCGCATCCCACGCGCAAATGCGAGGGGCGTCATGTGATCAGGCCACCCATGAATGATGAGGGTCGGAACGACGATCTCGCCCAAGCCGGTGGTGGCGTCGTAGGAGACGGACGCCCGGCGCTGGAACTTCCACGCCCATCGGGACTATCGCTCGCCGGACATTGGGAGACGCCTCAAGAGAGGAAGGAGAGTCGCCTTTTGGTCGTGGCCGCGGCCTGGAGACTGTGGCAGCCCTTGGAGATGGTGGCATGGAGTGCGCAATCTGGTGAACAGCCCGACCGGCACTTCAACCACTGGGGCCCCGAAGGATGGCGGAGCCTCCCGACGTCCGAGCTGTCGATGCGATGCCTCGGCGGAGGAGCCGCAGAGACGCCCCGACGCGCCTCGCCATCGCCTCGTCACGAGCCGCCCCGGCATGTGGGCGGTCGGCGGGCTCGGCGTCACTGCTCCGACCCCCCGCAGGTGGAAGGTTCCGCGGCCTCGACCAGTGCGTCGAAGGGCGGCCGGCGAGAGACCGGGCCACGCGGCCTATCTTTCGGGGCCGGGTCGCTTGGAGGGCGCCCGCCGGGGTCGGTCTCTCGCCGGCCTGGATACCACAGTGCCGCTCGGGGGCGGGGGCGCAATCAGGTGTGCAGCCCGGCGGCCGCGCACTCGAGCGCGTGCTCGGTGCTTCGGAAGTACGCGTTCCACGTGATCTCTGGTGACTGGTGGCCCATGCACACCGACACGAGCTGGATCTCGTTGGTGCGGGCGAACAGCCACGTGGCGAAGTGATGCCGGAGGTGCTCGAAGGTCAGGACGTCGGGCCAGCCGGCCGCGCTCGCCGAGGGGAGGAACAGGCTGCGCCGGAACTCGGAGCGGTCCCAGGTGTCGAGGTCCACCCAGCCCTTGGCGCCGACGGGCCGGCCCCGCCGCTCCGCCTCTTCACGGTCGAGCTCGACGAGGCGGAGATCGTGGTCGGTTGCGGGGAACATCAGCGCGAACCGCCCCTGCTCCTCGCCGAAGCGCTCCATCAGGGCTTCGGCCCGGGCGACGAGGAGCGGCCAGACGTCCTCGGGGACGACCGTCCAGCGCTCGAGCTTCCCCTTCAAGACCTTGAGTCGGCGTCCCTCCCTCGACTGCTCGACCGCGTGGATGAGGTGCAGCTGCCCGGGTCCCCGGCCGTGCAGCACGCTCTCGGCCGTGAGGCCCCAGCGCTCGCCCGGCCGGGCGCCCGAGAAGCCGCCCACCGCGCAGATGAGCTCGCCCCAGTCCCGGTCGACGGCCACCGGCTTGGCCGGGCGCCCGGCCAGGTAGGCCTGGGTGCTGCGGCACCGCTCCCCCATCGCCGGCATCAGCGCCTTCACCTGCTCGGTGCTCGGCCGCAGCTCGAGCGGGACGAAGCTTGCGGCCTCGCCGTGCACCATCGCCTTCTTCCAGTAGGCGATGCCATCCATCGGGTCTGTGCCGGCCGGGAGCCACCGCAGCTTGTGGGCAAGGGTCACGAGCGCCCGCATCTCGGCACCGATCGACGCACGGCGCTCGGTCCCGACGTGCGCCCCGGCGAGGAGCGACCGGCACTGCCCGGGGCACCAGTCCATGAGCGTCACCGACCCAAGCGACGGGGCGATCCACAGGCGGTGGATCTCCTCCGCCTTCTCGGTCGTCCGGATCGCGCCCTCGCCGCTGGCAACGGCCTCGGCCAGGAGCCGCTGGCGCTCGACGATGAGGTCTCCCACCACCCGGGCCCGGCGTCGTGGCGAGGTGACCGGTGCATGCCCGCCCTGCGCCTGCGCGCGGGCCCAGGCGACGGCGCGGTCGAACTGGTCGTGCGCCCATCGCTCCTCCTCTTCCCACATGGGATCGCCGGGGCGGTCGAGGGGCACGGCGCGGCCGGTGACCTCACGGCCCGACGAGCCGACGACCCGAAAGCGCGGCTTGCGCTCGGTGGGCGCGTACATCTTGCAGCCCATGTCGCTGCGGAGCGCCTTGGCGTACTTCCCGCGGGTAGGAGCCGCAGCCATCACGCCGCCGCCTTCCGGCGAGCAGCGGGGCGCCGCGGCCCGAACTCGGTTGCCGGCGGCTCGTCCTCCACGGCTGCCGGCTCGGCCGGCGAACCAGCCGGCAGCTCCCCGAGCGCGATGGCGATGGTCTCGGGGGTGAGCCTGCTCGCCTCTTCGAACGCCTCGACGTCGCGCTCCAAGAAGCGGAGCTGGCGGCCGAACTGGATGGTGCGCACCGCCTCCAGCCATTGCGGCGTGCGGACCCGCACGTAGACGGTGTTGGGGTGCTCACCCCAGCGGGCCGAGAGGTCGTGGACGCTGAGGTAGCGGGTGGTGGTCGGTTCGTTCGGTGCAGTCATGGGACGCACCGTCAGAAGGCCCGGCCGGGGCGCAATGAGCCCCTGGGCCGGGTTGGGAGCCCTTGTGACCTGCGATTTTTGGCAGGATTTTTGGCAGGTGCCCCGGCGAGGTCCCGGTGAGGGCCGAAAATGGCCCTCGACCAGGGAGTTTGAGAAGCAGCCCCAACGGGGTTCGAACCCGTGTCTCCACCTTGAGAGGGTGGTGTCCTAGGCCTCTAGACGATGGGGCCGTGGGCAGGAGAGCCCCATGACCTGGGACGCGCCTGCTCAGCTCGGGGGGGAGGACTCGAACCCCCAATAACAGGGCCAGAACCTGTCGTGTTGCCGATTACACCACCCCCGAACGGGCGAGCAGTCAGGTTAGCCGACCGCTGGCAGCGACCGCACCACGGCCCCCGGCGTCGGCCGCACCACGGCCCCGCCGCCTGTCGCACCGAGGGGCTCACGGCCCCCACTCAAGGCCGCAAGGCAAGGACCCCGAGCGGACCGCGGCGCATGACCGCTCCGGCGATGGACCGCACGCCCGGGAGCGACGCCAGAGAGTGAAGGCGCTGGTAGCCGAAGATCCGGCCCAGTGCCACCCCCGCTGCCTCCTTCAAGAAGTACGGGATCACGGCCGAGCCGGTGATGGGCGAGCTCTGGGTGGGCGTCGGGTGGGGGGTCAGCCCCACGTCGGTGGCGATGGCCATCGACCGGTACTCGTGGAACGGGTCGGTCACGATGAGCACGTCGGTGTCACCCTTTGCCTTCAGCTCGGCGGCGGCCAGGGAGAGGTTTGTCCAGCTCGTGCGGCCCCCGGCTTCAAGGATGTTGGCCGCCGGCACCCCCTTGTGCTCGAGATAGGTCGCCCCGCTCTGCGCCTCGGTGTAGTGGTCGCCGGGTTCCTTGGAGCCGGTACAGACGATCAGATGGGCGTAACCCTGCTCGTAGAGGATCAGCGCCTGGTCCAGGCGGGCCTGGAGGTCCGGCGACGGTTTCCCGTTGTACTGCGCCGCCCCCATGACCACGATGGCCTGGGCCGGCACCGGCTCGTACTGCCGGGAGGTCAGCACCACCTGGACCAGGGTGACCGCGTAGTACACGGCGATCGCCAGCACGAGAACGACCACGAGCTTGACCGCCATGCGCAGTGGGGCGGTGACCCACCGCAGCGGCGCGGTCGCCATCCGAAGGACGCCCATCAGCCCACCCGCCCCGTGGTGCCCGGCGCCGGGAGGGTGGCCGGCACCGGGCCGGCCGCCGGCGCCGGGCGGGCAGCGCGTGCCGAATCGGCGGGTTGGCCGGGCCTAGTCGCCCGCCGCCGCACCGCCACCCCTCACCCGCTCCAGCGCCACCCGCAGCCGGCGGAGCACCGCCGCGCGCCCCAGCACCTCGAGCGACTCGAAGAGCGGCGGGCCGACCGTCCGGCCCGTGACGGCCACCCGGATCGGCGCCTGGGCCTTGGCCAGCTTCTTCCCTGCCTGCTCGCCCACCGCCACCGTCGCGTCCCGGAGGGCGTCGGCGGTCCAGTCGCACCCCTCGTAGGCGGCGACGGCAGCCTCGAGCATCGGCACCGCAGCCTCGTCGCGGGTGACCGCCTTCTCCCACGAGCCCTCGTCGATCGCCGGCTCCTCCAGGAAGAGGAAGTCCACGAGCCCGGGCACCTCGCCCATGGTGGTGACGCGCTCTTGGACGAGGGGCGCCATGCGCCGGAACACCGCCTCGTCGAAGCGCCCGGACGGCCACGGCGGCGGGCCCGCGCTCTGGGGGGCCCACCGGCCGGCCGCCGCCTCGGCGTCGGGCTCGACCCACGGCCGGGCCCTCGCCACGAACTCCTCCAGGGGAAGGTCGCGGATGTACTCGCCGTTCATGTGGGCCATCTTCTTGATGTCGAAGAAGGCCGGCGAGTGGTTCACGTCCTCGAGCGCGAAGGTCTCGATCATCGTCTCGACCGTGACCTTCTCCTGGTCTCCCGGCGGGCTCCAGCCCAAGAGGGCCAGGTAGTTGCGCATGGCCTCGGGCAGGTAGCCCTGGTCCCGGTACGACTCGACGGCAACGGGGTCCCGGCGCTTCGACAGCTTCTTGCGCTGCTCGTTGACCAGGGTCGGCAGGTGGGCCCAGGCCGGGAGCTCGGTGGCCTCGCCCCAGCCGGCCTCACCCTCGGCCGCGGCGTCGAGCGCCTGCCAGATGAGAATGCCCTTGGGCGCGGTGGGGAGCAGCTCCTCGCCCCGGATCACGTGCGTGATGGCCATGTCCCGGTCGTCCACGCAGTTGGCCAGCACGAACAGCGGCTCGCCGTTGGAGCGGGCCACCACGAAGTCCTCCATGGTGTCGTGCCGGAAGACCACGTCGCCTCGCACGATGTCGTGGACCACCGTCTCCCCCTCTCGGGGCGTGCGGAACCGCAGGGCGTTGCCCCTCCGGGGAAGGCCCCGGTCCCGGCAGTGGCCGTCGTAGCCGGGGGTCGGCCGGTCCTTGGTCCGCTCCAGCACCTCGTCGCGCGTGCAGTCGCAGGCGTACAGGTACCCCGCGTCCCACAGGGCGTCGAGTGCGACCTGGTAGCGCTCCAGCCGCTCCGACTGGCGGTAGGGGCCCTCGTCGGGGGTCATGCCCAGCCAGTCCATGGCCGTGATGATCCCGTCGACCCACTCTTCCCGGTTGCGCTCGGTGTCCGTGTCCTCGATGCGCAGGATGAAGACGCCGCCGTAACGACGGGCGAACAGCCAGTTGAACAGCCCCGTCCGGCCGGTCCCGACGTGGAAGTAGCCGGTCGGCGAGGGAGCGAGGCGGACCCTCGGCGGCGCCACGCCCCCGCTCAGTCGTCCTCGACCAGCGAGATGGCGCCGGTCGGACAGCTGTTCACCGCGTCGCGCAGCTTGCCGTGAAGGGACTCAGGCGGGTGCTCGTCCAGCACGTAGAGGAACCCGTCGTCACGCACCTCGAAGACCTCGGGCACGATCCCCATGCAGACCGCGTTGCTCGTGCACACGTCGAAGTCGACCACGACCTTCACCGGCAACCTCCCGATCGGCGAGCACCCGGCGGCCACGTCGTGCCGGGACGGGCACGCAGCATACCGGCCGTCGCCGGGCGGTTCGGATCAGAATGGAGGGAGGCAGCGCCCTCATGCGGCGCCGTCGGACGAGCGGAGGAGCGATCCATGAGCGGGTTCAAGAAGTTCATGTCCCAGCACACCTTGGTGGTGACGGCGGTCGGCCTGGTGGTCGCCCTGGCCCTCAGCACCCTCATCAAGGCGTTCACGACAGCGGTCATCCTGCCCCTCGTGAACCGGGCCGAAGGCTCGCACCCGATCGGCCTCGGCGTCCAGCTGGGAGCGACAGGCAACGCCAGCACCTTCATGAACTTCGGATCGCTCATCTCGGCGATCATCTACTTCGTCGTCTTCATGGCGGTGGTGTACTTCGCCATCATCGTCCCCTACCGCCATGTCCAGGCCCGCCGGGGCGTCAACGTCTTCGGGACACCCGCCCCCACCAAGACGTGCCCCTACTGCCTGTCGACAGACGTGCCCTTCAAGGCCACCAAGTGCAAGTACTGCGCCAGCACACTGCCGGCCGAGGAGACCTGAGCCGCCGGGCTCAGCGGGGGGAACCGGCCACGAGGGCACTGAGGAAGTCGCGGTCGGCCAGGATGGGGCGGTCGGCCAGGAACAGCTTGCCGTAGCGCTCGAAGTACATGAACTGCTTGGCCAGCAGGAACGTGCCCCGTGTGAACTCGGACATGATCCCGCCGGCCTCGTCCGCGAGCCGCCGCATGCGCCGGTTGGCCCGCAGCCGGTGGGCCACCGCCCGCAGCCGCCGCTCGTGGGCCGCCGCTCCGCGGGCCTTGGCCGCCTGGATCAGGGGGGCCTCCAGCATGGCGGCCAGGCTCACCTGACCGAAGGGCCGGGTGAGGGCGGGCTCGACGATGCCGCGCAGGAACGTGGTGAGCTCGGCGTCCGACAGCCCGAGGCCGACCTGGATGGCCCGCCCGTAGACCTGGGTGAGGTGGGCGGTGATGTCGGGCCACGCCGCCTCGTCGCCCAGGACGGCGTCGAGGAGCCGCACCACGAAGCGGTGGGTGTCGGCGTCCAACCGGCCGACGATGCCCCAGTCGATGATGCCCAGGCGACCGTCTCGCAGCAGCAGCATGTTGCCGGCGTGGAGGTCACCGTGGAAGGCGCCGAACCGGACCGTCGTGATGAGAAAGGCGCGGACCACCTCTTCCACCAGGGGAGCGGGGTCGTAGCCGAGACCGGCCACCTTGGCCAGGTCGTCCACGGCCACGCCATGGAGCAGCTCCATGGTGAGGACGTTCTCCGAGGAGAGCTCGGGGTACGGCTCGGGCACCACGATCCGGCCCAGCCCCGATCCGGCCAGCATGTGGCGGAACCGGTCGAGGGCCCGGGCCTCGTTGCGCAGGTCCAGCTCCTCCCCCAGCTGCTGGCGCAGCCCGTCGAGCAGCTGCAGGACGGATCCGGCGACCTGCTCACCGGTCTCCTTGGCCACCAGCTCGGCCAGGGGCACCATCAGACGGAGGTCGGCCGCCACCTGGAGGGCGATGCCCGGTCGCAGGACCTTCACCGCCACCGCCCGCCCGTCGTGCAGGACGCCGCGGTAGACGACGGCGATCGACGCTCGGCCGATGGGGTGGGGGTGGAGCTCCCGGAACGCCTCGCCGACGTCCATCCCGAGGTCCTCTTCGATCCGGCGGCAGACGGCGTCGAAGGGGACGTCCGGTCCGGTGTCCAAGCAGGCGCGGAACTCCTGGGCCACCTCCTCCCCGACCAGGCCTGGTGAGGATGCGACCAGCTGGCCGAACTTCATGAAGGTGCCGCCGAGGTCCTCGCACATTCGCCGGAGCGGGTGCGCGGCCGCACCCGGGGGGAGCAGCCCTTGGCTCCGACGCAGAGCGGCGGCCTGCTTGCCGACGAGGGGCGACAGCCGCCGCGCCCCGACGAGGCCGATCTCGGCCCCGCGCGCCGCCAGCTGCCCCCGCGTGGGTGCCGGCAGTTGGCGGCGGTGGACCCTCGGGACGGTCGGCTCGGAAGCCTCGGTCATCCGCCCCGGCCAGGCGGTGGGTCGCCCGGGACCCCGGGCGCGGGCACGCCGGGCACGCCCCGGGCCGGCACGTCGGGCACACCCCGGGCGGGCACGCCGGCGACCGTGGCATGAGCCGTCCGGCGGGGCCGGTACGTGCCGAGGGCGAAACCCGCTGTGGGCTGGCCGGTATGGCTCTCGGGTGGAGGGAAGTAGGCGGCGAGCTCGTGGTCGAACCGGCTGGCCGCCCGCTCCTCGCGCCGGACCCACGCCATCGCCACCGGGATGAGGGCGAGCATCATCAAGACGTCGCCGCCCACCCACATGATCACCCCGCCCAGGCGCAGGTCGGCGACCAGCGACATCCCCCACGTCCGGTGCAGCGCCGCCAAGGCGGGAAAGATCTCGTGGTTCTCGGAGTTGAGGGTCACGCCGACGAAGGTGTCCACGGGCACGGCGAGGAACAGGAGCAGGGCACGCATGGGGGGCTGCGCCCGGTAGCGGTTGGGATCGGCCCCGAAGATCTGGCGCCAGAACAGGTAGCCGACGGCGAGGAACAGGAAGTGCTCGAGCTCGTCGACGGCCCGGCTCTCGACCGCCCAGTTGTAGAAGACGGTCAGGTGCGTGAGGGGCACCAGCACGCCGTAGAGCACGAAGGCGGTGACCGGGTGCCCGCCGAGGCGCGCCGGGCGGGACCGAAGGAGGTCGCTGAGCCGCCGGCGGGCCCGCCCGCTCGTCGCCCGCCACAAGAGGGCGATGGGCGAGCTGGCGGCAAAGAGCGAGGCGGCCACCATGATGAGCAGGAGGTGCTGGATCATGTGGTCCCAGAACAACGTGCCGTCGTAGAGGCCGATGGAGCTGAAGACCGCCACGGCCGTCACGACGGCCCCCCCGAGGAACGCCCCGGTGCGTAGGGGCGACCACCGGTGGCGGGGATGGAGCCGGTTCTGGCGGGCGACGCCGAGCAGGTACAGCACGACCACGGCCACCAGCACGGCGACGGGCCCGGCCGGGAGGTACGTGCGGAACAGGGCACGCCCGACCAAGGGCGGGAGGACTGCGACGAGTGCGTGGACGGCTTGGATCATGGGTCTCGTGGCCCTGCGCCTGCAGGGTCCTGCGGCCACCGCCGGAACCAGGGCCGGCGCGACGAGGGCACGCGGCCAGCCAGCCTAGGGCCACGGGGGGCAGGGGTCGGAGCGGGACGGCCGGAGACGGCGGGGCGGCCACGGGCCCCCGGTGAACCAGCAGTCCTCGTGCAGAAGTAACGTTGGGGGCGGGGTACCGCCGAGCAGGCGGTGAGCGAGGGACGGCCGGCCGTGTGACTGGCTGGGACGGAGGGGTGATGGGGGACGCACTGCATGCGGCCGACGTCGGACGAGCAAGCCCGGGCGACGCCGGGTCCGCGCCGGTCGCCGCATGGATCGACCGGGCCGTGCGCTTCTTCTACCTCCATCCGCGCACCGTCGGTCGGCGGGCACAGCTCTGCCTCCGCGGCGCCGACGGGACGGAGCTCGGGTGGAAGGACGTGACCACCGAGCGGGTCATGGTGCGCGACACGACGGACCAGGTCCGACTGGTGCGGGCGATCCTCGAGGGCGCAGGACCGGTCGAAGCCCCCGTCTCCGCTGCCGAGCTGCCCGGCGTCGCCCTCGACGTCCCCGCCGGCGCGCTGTTGGCCCAGCTTCGCCTGCGCTCCGCAGCCGTCCTGGTCGCCAAGGAGATCTCGCGTGGCGGCGACCACCGCCTCTCCGTCACATTCGCCCGTCCGGGGCAGAGCACGCTCACGCTCGGCTCCGTGGACCTGCGCAGCGGTGCGTGCCACCCGCGCCCCGAGAGCGAGTCGGCCCTCGGCGTCGAGGCGACGGCCCAGCTGCTCCAGGCGGCAGCCGCCCACCTCCCGCGCGAGCGCTACCCGTGAGGTGCGGCGCTTCCGGGGGGCACCGGTCCACGGGGAGCCGGAGGGCCTGAGCGTCGGAGCGTCGGACGGTCAGCCCGAGGAGCCCGTGCCCGACCCCGCGGTCCCCGGGCTGCCGGACCCCGTTCCCGCGCCGGACGACGCACCGGCGCCGGACGACGCACCGGCTCCGGACGACGCACCGGTGGACGACGCACCCGTCCCGGACGTGCCCGATGCCGGCGTACCGGTGCCCGGCGAGCCTGTGCCGGCCGTTCCCGATCCCACGGCGAACGTGAGCTCGGCGTCCATGCAGTTGGTCGGCTGGCGGGCGATCACGAGGTCGGTGCCGGCACCCGGGTAGTGCCAGACGTCGATCCCCGCCGGTGTCCGCGCCAGGCACGCCAACGCCGGGTCTGTCGTGGCGAAGCCGGTCAACGTGCCAAGGAGCGCCGCTGTGCCCGATGGTGCCGCTGTCGGTACCAGTGCGAGGGTCACGGCCTGGCCCTCCCACGTGCCGCCGTACCGGTACGTGGCCGAGCCCACCGTCCCACCGGCGCCGACACCGGCGCCGGCACCACTTGTGCCACCCGTGCCGCCGGCACCGCCACCGACACCGGCGCCGGCCCCGGCACCCGTGCCGGTCGTCGTCCCGCCCGCCTGGGTCCCGCCCCCCTTGGCCCCGGTCGACTGCGACGATGTCGCGGCCGGCACGGTGGGCTTCGTGGACCCGGCGGCGGCGGCGATCGCCGGAAGGTTGGGCAGGTTCGCGGCGGGGTGGCCCGGGTGGGCGTTGGCGGCGCCGGCCGAGGTCGAGGTCGACGCCGGGCCGGCGGGTCCGGCCCGCTCGGGCGGGACATTGCCGTCCAGGGCGGCGAGCATCTGCGGGCTGTTGCCGTCCATCCCGAGGGCCCACGCCCCCACGCCGGCGAAGCCCTCCCGTTGGGCGAGCTGGGCCACCAGGTACACCGATGGCGGGCTGTCGACGTACGCCTCGTACCACTGGTGGCCGACCTCGTAGGACGTCCACGCGCTGTCGGTCACCGGGTCCCAGTAGACGGGGTCGCCGCTGGCCATCATCTGCGTATAGGTGATGGGGGTCCCTGTGCCCATGGCGGTGGCGGCCATGGTCCCGTTGGTCGTCGGCCAGACGTAGCCGAAGTACGGCACGCCGAAGATCACCTTCGAGGGCGGCACGGCAGCCGCGTACTGGGCGGCGGCGGTGGCGTCGGAGTACTCGGCGCTCGAGATGGGGGACGCCGCGCTCGGCGACGACCCGAGGTTGGTCCCGTAGGCCATGACGAACAGCCCGTCGGACACCTTGGCCAGGGCCGGGACGTCGTAGAAGCCGCCGGCGTCGGCGGCCGAGCTGGCATAGGTGTCGACCGTCACCTGGTAGTGGGGGTTGGCGGCGTGCATGGCGCTGGAGACGGTCGCCACGAGGGCGGTGAGGCCGGCGCGGTCGGCCGGCCCCTGGCCCTCGAGGTCCAGGTTCACGCCGTCGAGGTTCTTGGCCGCCACCGCGTGGACCACGGCCGAGGCCAAGGTCGCGGCCGCAGTCGGCGAGGAGGTGAGGGCGTTGAGCGCCGGCTGCGAGAAGCAGTTCACGGTCAGGACGACCCGGTCGCCGGCGGCGTGCGCCCGCGCCACGAGGTCGGCGAAGTCCTGGCTCTCGTAGCCGTCCCACCCTGTGCCGGACTGGGCGAGCGTCCCGTTGGCGTTGATCCCGACGGCGAAGTAGGCGAGCGTCGTGTACCCCGACACATTGAATGTGGCCTCCTGGCCCAGCGACCAGTACGGGGCGAACCCGAACACCTCGTGGGACGAGAGGGGCACGGCGTCCGCCACCGACGCCGGGGCGGGCGGGGGCGGCGCCGTGGCCGGCACCAGGTGGGCGGCCGCGCCGGCCTGGAACTCGGCGGCCTGGAGGATCTGGGCCATGCCCGACGCGTCGAAGGCCGAGCCGAGCGGCGCCACCGACGCCGAGAGCGAGTCGAGACCGGACGGCATGCTGCTCACGGCCACCCCGCCGAAGGCGGCGAGCGAGAGCGCCGTCGCGCACAACGCCGCGACCACCGCGCGGGGGTGGCGCGCTGTCCGGAGCCGGAGCGCTGTCCGAAGCCCCGCCCCGAGCCGCCGGAGCGGCGGCGACAGCACGTGGGCCGCCGCGCCGAGCCCGGGCGCAACCGCGCGGCGCGCCGTGCGGGCCAGAGGCCCGGCGTGGGCCGCGAGCCGCTCGAGCCGGCGGTCGAGCGGTCGGCGCGCCCGTCGCCACCGGGGCGTCCAGGCGCCGAGCGAGGCCAGGAGGGCGGTCACGGCGGGGGCGGGGAGGAGGAGCGCGAGGACGCCGGCGTCGGTCACGAGGTGCACTTCCTGGACGACCCGGCCCTCGGGATCGGGGGCGGTGGCGTCGGCCGCGAGCCCCTCGAGAGCCCACCACGGGACACGGAGCACCTCGACCAGGCCGGCGGGCCCGGCCGCCCGCAGGATCACGCCCCGCGCCTCGAAGGAGAGCTCGCACGCGCGGGCGCCGGGACGCGACGGGTGCGCCACGAGCACCGCGTGGCTCGCGCCGCCCCGTTGCCGCTCGGCGGATCGACGTCCCATCCCTGCGTTCCCCTCGTGGCGCCGGGCACGCGCCCGCACCGCCCCGCCGGCCGACACCCTCCGGCGCGACGGCGCGCGGTCGCGTGCACACGCGCCATCCCTGCTCAGGTCGCCGCAGCACTGCCGGCGAACCACCCATCCCCCGATGGATCCCATAGTCTCCCCCGGCGCGGAGCGCCGGTGCAACCCCTCGACGCCGCGCTACCCCTTCTGAGCGGCTCCGGCCGTCCGCCCGCCGCCTACGCCCCGGGCGCCCGGCTACCCCCCGGAGCGGCTCCGTCCGCCGCCAGCGCCTCGGCCGCCCGGTGGAGGAAGGCGCGCACCGTCGACTCCGCCACCCGGTGCAGCAGCGCCTCGTCGATCACCCGGCCCACGGCACGGAGCGGGGGCCGGTAGGCGGCGTAGAGCACCACCCGGCAGGCGTCCTCGGCGAGGGGCGCCACCTCGAGGTCGCCGTCGAGCACCGGGAAGAGGGCCGGGTGCTGCGCGTCCTCCCACCGGATGGGGACCCGCACCACCTCGCCGTGCACGTTGGGCTCCCCGAGGCGGACGAGGACGGTCCGGGCGACGAACTCCCCCAGCCGCTGCGGGCCCACCCGGAGGAACAAGGAGGTGGCGTCGTCGCCGGCCGCGGTGGCCAGTGGGGCCAGCCACGAGCTCCCCGCCGCCAAGCGCCGTCCCGCGTGGTCCGCCCCGCAGTCCACGTCCACGAAGTCCTGGAGGAAGACGGAGGGAGGTCCCTTGTCCTCGGGTCGTGGCTCGTGCTGGGGCGCGGTGGCCATGGCACGACCCTATGGCTTCCCTTCCCCGACGCGGTAGGGCCGAAGGACCCACCCTGGTAGGCATCCCGCACTTCCGACGGGCGGGCCTCCCGGGTTGGCGGCCGGGTCGTAGCGTGGTGCTCGGTGGAGAACGTGCTGGAGCTCGAGGGCTTGACGCGCCGGTTCGGACCGGTCGTCGCCCTCGACGGTCTCTCGTTCGGGGTCGCCGCCGGGCGGGTGACGGGGTTCCTCGGGCCGAACGGGGCGGGCAAGACCACCACCATGCGTGCCGTCTTCGGCCTCACCGATCTCGACGCCGGCTCGGTGCGGTGGAAGGGCGGCACGATCACCGCCGCCGAGCGGCGCCGGTTCGGCTACATGCCCGAGGAGCGAGGGCTCTACCCCAGCATGCTCGTCCGCGACCAGGTGGAGTACCTGGGGCGCCTCCACGGTCTCAGCCCCGCCGACGCGGCCGAGGCGACCGCCCACTGGCTCGAGGTGCTCCAGGTGGTGGACCGGGCGACGAGCAAGGTCGAGTCGCTCTCGCACGGGAACCAGCAGCGGGTGCAGCTGGCCGCCGCCCTCGTCCACCAACCGGACCTGTTGGTCCTCGACGAGCCGCTGGCCGGCCTCGACCCCACAGGCATCGACGCCATCGGCCGGGTGCTCGTGGAGCGGGCGCAGGCGGGCTGCTGCGTCCTGTTCTCCAGCCATCAGCTCGACCTGGTGGAGGACCTGTGCGAGGCGGTGGTCATCATCGACCATGGCCGCCTGGTGGCGGCCGGCGGCGTCGACGAGCTGGCGACCGGCGGCACCCGTCGCCTGGCCGTCCGGGTGGAGGGCGACCGCGACGGCGCCTGGGCCCGTGCCGTGCCCGGCGTGCGCGTCTCGGAGCGCAAGGGCAGCGAGGTCCGCCTGGTCCTCGACGAGGGCGTCGACAGCGACGCCGTGCTCGACGCCGCCCGCCGGGCGGGGCAGGTCACCGAGTTCGTGTTCACCCGCCGGCGGCTCTCCGAGGTCTTCCGGGAGGCGGTGGCCCAGTGAGGGACGTCGTCTACGTGCTGGCGGCGGTGCTCGTGGTGTCGGTGGTGGTCCGCCGCCTGCGGCGCCGGGGCGCCAGCCCGGGCGTGCCCCCCGCCGTGCGCCTCTGGCGCTCGACGGTCGGGCGCCACCGCTCGGCCGGCGGCCGGGCGAGCCGCCGCCTCCTCGGTGACACCGGGCTCGTGGCGGCCCGGGAAGTGCGGGAACGGGTGCGCGGACGCTTCTTCAAGGTCATCACGCTGTTGCTCCTCGTTGTCGTGGCCGCGGCGGTGGTGGTCCCGACCCTGCGCTCGTCGTCCCGGACGCACCTGTCGATCGGCGTCGTGGGACCGCTCGCCCCCTCCCTGCGGGAGGCCGTGGTGCGCACGGCGGCGAGCGGCCGGGTCACCGCGACGTTCGTCACCGAGCCGAGCGCCGCCGACGCACGGGCCGCGTTGCGGTCGGGCGCCGTCGGGCTCGTCGTGGACCACGGCTCGTCCCTCCTCGTGAAGACAGCGGGCGCGGCCACGGGCACGACAGCGGGCGCCCGGGCCATCCACTCCATCGCCACCCTGCTGGGCGTCGACGGCGCCTTTCGGGCCGCCGGGCTCTCCCCCGCCCAGGCGGCGACGGTGTCGCACGCCCGGCCCCTCCCGATCAAGAGCCTGGTGTCGGCCCGGCGGTCCAACGCGGCCACCTCGACCGCCGTGATCGGGCTGATCCTCGTCTTCATCATGCTCACGCAGTACAACACCTGGACCCTGATGGGGGTCATGGAGGAGAAGGCCAGCCGGGTCGTCGAGGTCCTGCTGGCCACGATCCGCCCGATCCAGCTCCTCGCCGGCAAGGTCCTCGGCATCGGGCTCCTCGCGCTCGTCCAGGCCGGCTTGGTGGTCGGCGTGGCCCTGGTGGTGGCCGACGTCGTCGGGTCGGACCTCCTCGTGGGCACGGCCCCGCTGGTGGTGGTGGCCACCCTGGTCTGGCTGGTGCTCGGCTACGTCTTCTACTGCTGGGTCTACGCCGCCGCCGGCTCGATGGCCGAGCGCCAGGACCAGGTCCAGAGCCTCGTCCTCCCGCTCAGCGTGCCCGTCATCTTCGGCTACATCGTGGCGCTGACGAGCGTGCAGTCGACAACGCCGTCCCTGCTGGTCACGGTGCTCGCCTACCTTCCGCCCACCGCGCCCTTCGGCATGCCGGTGCTCGTGGCCGACGGTCGGGCCACGTGGTGGCAGTTCGCCATCGCCGTGGTCATCAGCCTGGCGGCGACGGTCGCCGTGGCCCGCCTCGCCGCCGCGGTGTACCGGCGGGCGGTCCTGCGCACGGGCCGGCGGGTCCGGCTGCACGAGCTGGTCGCCACCACCCGCTGACGGGTGGTCAGGCGACGGCGACCGCCGCCACCAGCTTCTGGAGCGTGTCCTTGGCGTCGCCGAAGAGGAGCACCGTCTTGTCGTCGAAGAGCAGGGCGTTGTCGATCCCGGCGAAGCCGGGCCGCATCGAGCGCTTGAGGAAGACGATGTGCTGCGCCTGGTCGGCGTGGATGATGGGCATGCCGTAGATCGGGCTCCCGGGCGAGTCGACCGCCGCCGGGTTGACCGTGTCGTTGGCGCCCACCACGAGGGCCACGTCGGCGGTCGGCATCTCGGGGTTGGCCTCGTCCATCTCCTTCAACTCGTCGTAGGGGACGTTGGCCTCCGCCAGCAGCACGTTCATGTGGCCCGGCATGCGCCCGGCCACCGGGTGGATGGCGTAGAAGACGTCCACCCCCTTGGCCGAGAGGGAGTCGGCCAGCTCCTTCACCACGTGCTGGGCCTGGGCCACCGCCAGCCCGTACCCCGGGACGATCACCACCTTGCGGGCGTAGGACAACAGGACGCTCACGTCCTCGGGGGTCGAGCTCTTGACCGCCTTGCCGTCGAGCCCCTCGGCCGTCCCCGTGGCCGTGACGACGGCCCCGAAGGCGCTGAAGAGGATGTTGGGCAGCGACCGGCCCATGGCCTTGCTCATGAGCCGGGTGAGGAGCATGCCCGAGGCGCCGACCAGCGTCCCGGCCACGATGAGGAGGCTGTTGCCCAGGGTGAAGCCGGACGCGGCCACCGCCAGCCCGGTGAACGAGTTGAGGAGCGAGATGAGGACGGGCACGTCGGCCCCGCCGATGGGGAGCACGAAGATGATCCCGAGCACGAGCGAGAGCCCGAGCACGCCGAAGACGTAGGCCGTGCTCCCGGTCACGATGGCCGCCAGCCCCAGCCCGAGGATCCCCAGGCCCACCACGGCATTGATGGGCTGCTGGCCCTTGTAGACGATCGGGCGCGTCGCCATCAGCTCCTGCAGCTTGGCGAAGGCGATCGCGCTGCCGGCAAAGGACACGCAGCCGATCAGCACGCCCAGCACCGCTTCCACCACCTCGTAGGTGGCCGGGCTCACGCCGGTGCTGTGGACGTGCAGCAGCTCGGTCACCGAGACCAGCGCCGCCGCCGCACCGCCCACGCCGTTGAAGATGGCGACCATCTGCGGCATCGCCGTCATCTTCACCATGCGGGCCGCCGGGACGGCGATGGCCGTCCCGAGCGCCATGGCGCCCAGGGCCAGACCGAGGTTGCGGGTGGAGTGGGTGACGCTGCTCGCCGAGAAGGTGATGGCGATGGCGAGCAAGGCGGCCGCCGCGCCGACCAGGTTGCCCCGCCGGGCGTGCCGCGGCGAGCTGAGGCCCTTCAGGGCGATGACGAACCCGATGATGGCGACCAGGTAGATGGTGGCTCGCCACGTGGACAGTGGGAACGAAGCGGCGAGGAGGGCGCTCACGGGGTTCCCGCCCCCGGCTTGCCGTCGCTCGAGAGGGACGCCGGCGAAGCCGCCGGCGGGGCCGCCGGCCGATTGTCGGGCTTGGCCTTGAACATCTCGAGCATGCGGTCGGTGACCACGAACCCGCCGACCACGTTCAGCGTGGCGAGGAACACGGCGACGAACCCGAGCACGACCTGTGCGGTCCCGGTGGCCTCCCCCATGATGAAGAGCGACCCCACGAGCACGATGCCGTGGATGGCGTTCGAGCCGGACATGAGCGGGGTGTGCAGGATGCTCGGCACCTTCGAGATGACCTCGTAGCCGACGAAGGCGGCCAGCACGAAGACGGTGAGGAACCAGACGAACCCGGTCATGCCGTTCCCCCGAGGAGCTCGACCACCTGCGGCTGCGATGGCCGGCCGTCGCGAAGCACGCCCGTGCCGGCCACGATCTCGTCGTCCCAGTCCGGCTTGAACTCGCCGTCCGACGCGAACAGGCCGAGGACGTTGGCGACGTTGCGGGAGTAGAGGGAGCTGGCGTGGGTCGGCATGCCCGACGGCGGGTTGGCCATGCCCACGACCATCGTGCCCGAGACGTCGATCTCGCGCCCGGCCTCCGTGCACTCGCAGTTGCCGCCGGAGTCGGCGGCCATGTCGACGAGGACGGACCCCGGCGCCATGGCGTCCACCATGGCCCGGGTCACGAGGACCGGAGCCCGTCGGCCCGGGACGGCGGCCGTGGTGACGACGACGTCGGCCTTCGCCACCTCGTCGGCGAGCGCCTGCTGCTGGGCGGCGAGCTCCTCGGGCGACAGCTCGCGGGCGTAGCCCCCTGCGCCCTCGGCCCGGACCCCCAGGTCCACGAACGTGGCGCCCAGGCTCTCGGCCTCCTCCTTGGCCGCGGCGCGCACGTCGTAGGCCCGGACCATGGCGCCGAGGCGACGGCAGGTGGCGATGGCCTGCAGGCCGGCCACGCCCACGCCCATGACGAGCACCTTGGCCGGGGGCACCGTGCCGGCCGCCGTCATCAGCATGGGGAAGAACCGCCCCAGGTGGGTGGCGGCAGTGAGCGCCGCCCGATAGCCCGACACGGTCGCCTGCGAGGACAGAGCGTCCATCGACTGGGCCCGGCTGATCCTGGGGAGCAGGTCGAAGCTGAATGCGCTGCACCCGCGGTCGGCCAGCACCCGCAGGGCGTCCACGGAGGCTGCGGGCTGCAGGAAGCTGAGGGAGGCCGCCCCGTGCGGGACCAGTCCCGCGTCGGCGGCGCTCGGCGCCTGGACCCGCACCACGACCGTCGCGCCCTCCGTGCACGCGGCCGCGTCGGGGGCGACCTCGGCACCGGCGTCCGCGTACTGCTCGTCGGTGAACGACGCCTGCGCGCCGGCGCTCCGCTCCACCGCGACTGTCCATCCCGCGCCGATCAGCCGGCGCGCGACGTCGGGCACGATCGCCACCCGCCGTTCGCCGGGGGCCGTCTCAGCCGGGACCGCAAGTTTCACCACCTGCGTTCTTAGCAGGCGCGGCCCCACAACCCGCAGTGCCAAAGGTCACTTTGTGCTCGGCACGCACCGAGCGCCGGGAACGTCAGGCGCGGCGCCGAGCTCGGCGGGCGTGCCCGCCCGCGCTCAGCCCGACCGGTCGTTGTTGGGGTCGGCCGGGCGGCGCAACAGGTTCGAGACGCGCTGGTGGGTGACGCCGAACAACCGTGCGATCGCCGGGATGCTCACGCCCTCTCGGCGCAGGGCATCCACCAGTTCCTTGCGCAGCGTTCCACTGGCCTTGGCGAGGCACGCCAGGATCCGGCTGACCAGCTGCATCGTGCCGGGCGGGTCCTCGCTCCCGAGGATGTCGTGCCAGGAGCGGCCCTGGGAGCGCTCCCGGTGGAGCTGCCTGAGCCGCTCCTCGAGCAGGCGCTCGTCCTTGCTCATCTCCGACAGTGCGGCCGAGAGGGCGTCGAGGGCCCGCAGGGTCGCGTCGCCCGTGGCCGCGCCCGGTTCGGCAGCTCGATGCTCGTCGTGGGCTCGATGCTCGTCGTGGGCTCCGTGGCTGTCGCCGTTGCCGTTGCCGGTTCCACCGTGCGCGGTCACGCCGTTCCCCTCTCTGGGGTAGTCGTGCTCCGCGGCGTCGTTGGCGAGCGCCTCGGAGGAGCGGTCTTCGTCGTCCGTGGCGGACCCGTGCCGCCCGGTATCGATGAGGTGCTGCGACATGGTCGTCTGCCTCCCACACGTGATGACTTGGGGGTGCGTACCCGCGGCCAGTCCCTCTCCGTCGATGTCCGTACCCGCCGGCACCGGTGCGGAAACTGGGAATGCAGCGGCATGCCGTCCGACCTGGGAGGTCGCGCACCGAGCCGGTGGGTCCGGCGGCGGGGTCGGGCGCCGAGCCGGTAGGTCCGCGCACCGAGCCGGTGGGTCCGGGCGCCGAGCCAGCGGGGGCGGCGGCGGGGCCGCTCGATCAGCCCGCCATTCGCAAGAATCAGGACCATACGATCGTTTGTTTTGCGTGGTTGCACGGT
The DNA here is from genome assembly GCA_021791845.1 of Actinomycetes bacterium. Lineage (GTDB taxonomy): Bacteria > Actinomycetota > Acidimicrobiia > Acidimicrobiales > RAAP-2 > JAJYVT01. The sequence goes on from JAJYVT010000005.1 coordinate 23,861, forward strand.
GGTCCGAGTGGCATGAAGTTCTCCTCGCGACACGGTGGAAAGTGGGTACATACGATCGTTCGATGGGCGCGACTCATCAAATGCGTCCGCCCTAAGCTGCGAGTATCGTGCCTTTGATCGACCCGCCGCCCGCCTGTATTCCGACGAGCGTGTCGGACAGGCCCAAGCGGACCGTACCGCCATTCGACCACGGAACGACGCTGCCATGACCGCGATCCCGAGCGCACCCGCTCACGCCGCCGCCGCGTCGGCGTCGCGCGCGCTGGATGCGGCCGCCGGGCGCGGGTCGACGGCCGCGGGCGCACCGGCCGACGCTCCCGCGACGATCTACGCGCAGGCGGCCGACGAGAACTTCCCCGTGGCGTCGTGGGTCCTTCCCCGCGCCGTGCGCGCCGACCTGATGGCCGTCTACGGCTTCGCCCGCCTGACCGACGACATCGGCGACGAGTCGCCGGGCGACCGCGCCGCGACGCTCGACTGGTTGGAGGGCGAGCTCGAGCGGGCGGGACGCGGCGCCGCCACCCACCCCGTCCTGCGCCGGCTGTCCACGACGATCGCCGCCCGCGGCCTGTCACTCGAGCCGTTCCGCGACCTCATCGAGGCCAACCGCCAGGACCAGCGGGTCAGCCGGTACGAGACGTTCGAGGACCTCGTCGGCTACTGCCGGCTCTCGGCCAATCCCGTCGGGCGGATCGTCCTCGCCGTCCTCGGTCGGTCGACGCCCGAGCGGGTCTCGCTCTCCGACGACGTGTGCACCGGCCTCCAGGTGGTCGAGCACCTCCAGGACGTCGGGGAGGACGCCGGACAAGGCCGCATCTACCTCCCGCTCGCCGACCTGCGCGCCGAGGGCTGCGACGAGACAGCCCTCCGGGCGCCCGGCGCCTCGCCCGCCTTGCGCCGCGTGATCGCCACCGAGGCGGCGAGGGCCCGCCGGCTGCTGCGGTCGGGGGCGCCCCTGGCCGCCACCCTGCCGTGGCGCGAGCGGGTGGCCGTCGCCGCCTTCGCCGCCGGCGGCCTGGCCGCCCTCGACGCCGTGGAGGCGGCGAACTTCGACGTGCTGGCCCACCGGTGCCGGCCCCGGCCCGCCAACGTGCTGGCCCGCCTCGCGCTCCTCCTCGCCACGCCCACGTCGGCGCCACGCACGCCCACGTCGGCGCCACGCACGCTCGGGCGCTCGAGCACCCCGGGGGGAGGCAGCCGGTGACGGGGGCGCCGACACTCGAGCGCGCCTACCGCGAGTGCGAGGCCATCACCGGGCGCGAGGCGAAGAACTTCGCCTACGGCATCCGGCTCCTCCGAGGGCCCGAGCGGCGCGCCCTGTCGGCCGTGTACGCCCTGGCCCGGCGGATCGACGACATCGGCGACGGCCCGGACGCGCCGGCGGCGAAGGCCGACGCCCTGCGGGCGGTGAAGAAGGACCTGGCGTCGCTCGAGGACCCGCCGCCCGACGACCTGGTGCTGGTGGCGATCGCCGACGCGCGGACGCGCTTCGGGCTCCCCATGGACGCCTTCGTCGACCTGGTGGACGGGTGCGAGATGGACGTCGCCGGCACCACGTACGAGACGATCGAGGACCTCGTCGTCTACTGCCGGCGCGTCGCCGGGTCCATCGGCCGGCTCTCGCTCGCCGTGTTCGGGGCCGCAGACCGCCCGGGCGCCGTCGGCCTCGCCGACGACCTCGGCGTCGCCCTGCAGCTCACCAACATCCTGCGCGACGTGCGCGAGGACGCCGAGCGCGGCCGGGTCTACCTGCCGGCCGCCGACGCGGCCTCCGTCGGCTGCCCCGCCGACCTGTCCGATGCCGCAGCCCTGGCCCGCCTGGTCGCGGTCGAGTGCGACCGGGCCGAGCGCTGGTTCGACCGTGGGCTGCAGCTGCTGCCCATGCTCGACCATCGCAGCCGGGCCTGCGTGGGTGCCATGGCCGGGATCTACCACCGGCTGCTGGTGCGCATCAGCCGGGACCCGATGGCGGTGACGCGCCAGCGGGTGTCGGTCCCCACCCCCGAGAAGCTCTGGGTCGCCGTCTCCGCCTTGGCCGGCCTCGGCCGACCCGGTGGCGGCGCCACGGCGGCGGTCCCACGGTGAGCGGCCGCCCGCACCTGGTGGTGGTCGGCGGCGGCCTCGCCGGCATGGCCGCGGCCCTCGAGGCCGCCGACGCCGGCGCCGCGGTGGTGCTGCTCGAGCGGCGGGCGCACCTCGGCGGCCTCACGTGGTCCTTCGAGCGCAAGGGGCGCTCGTTCGACAACGGCCAGCACGTCTTCCTGCGGTGCTGCACCGCCTACCGCGCCTTCCTCGACCGCATCGGCGCGGCGGACCAGGTCCACCTCCAGGACCGCCTCGACGTGCCCGTGGTCGCGCCGGGAGGCCGGACGTCCCACATCGCGAGGACGGCGCTGCGGCTCCCCTCCCCGCTCCACCTGGGGCCGTCGCTCCTCGCCTACGGCCACCTGGACGTGGCGGCCCGGCTCCGGCTCGGCCGGGCGGTGCGGGCCCTCATGGCTCTCACACTGGACGACCCCGCGCTGGACGGCGAGTCGTTCGGCGCCTGGCTCGCCCGTCACGGCCAGCGGCAGGCGGCCGTCGAGCGGCTGTGGGACCTGGTGGTGCTCCCGACGGTGAACGTGCCGGCCCGTGACGCCTCCCTCGCGCTGGCGGCCAAGGTCTTCCGCACCGGCCTCCTCGACGCCGTGGACGGCGCCGACATCGGCTGGGCCACCGTGCCGCTCGGCGTGCTGCACGGGGACAACGGGGCTCGTGCGCTGGCTGCAGCGGGCGTGGACGTCTACCTCAGCGACGCGGTGACGGCGGTGGCGGCGGAGCGCGGCGGCGTGCACGTGCAGACGGCCGGGCGCCGCCTCACCGCCGACGCGACCGTCGTGGCCCTGCCCCACGAGGCGGTGGGGCCGGTGGTCCCGCCGGGGACGGTGGGCGACCTCTCGGGCCTCGGCCACTCCCCGATCGTCAACGTGCACCTCGTCCTCGACCGCCGGGTGACGGACCTGCCGCTCCTGGCGGCCGTCGGGTCGCCGGTCCAGTTCGTGTTCGACCACACCGGAGCGTCGGGTATCACCGGCCGTGCGGGTACAGGTGGGGTGCAGTGCCTCGTCATCTCCCTCTCCGCCGCCACCGACACCATCGGCGCCCGACCCGAGGAGCTGGTCCGCCGCTTCCACGCCGCGCTCGGCGACCTCCTGCCCCACGCCCGCCGGGCCAACCTCGTGGACGGGGTCGTCTCGCGGGAGCACACCGCCACGTTCCGGGGGACCCCGGGCACCGCCGCCCTGCGACCGGGCCCCGCGACCCCCGTGCCCGGCGTCTTCCTCGCCGGCGCATGGTGCGCCACCGGCTGGCCCGCCACCATGGAGGGCGCGGTCCGGTCGGGCACGGCTGCCGCACGCGCCGCCCTGGCCCACGCCGGCTCGGCGCACCCGCCACGACCCCTCGAGGAGGCTTCGGCGTGACCACGTCCCTCGTCCCCCCGAACGCCGGCGGGCCGCCCCCTGCCGAGGCGCCTCCGGCGCTGGCCCGGGCCTCCGCGCTCCTCGCCCCGGCGATGGAGACTGCCGTGGAGCGGCTCGACCCGTCCCTGCGCGACCCCGCCCGCCACCACCTGGCCGGCGGAGGCAAGCACGTGCGGGCCGGGCTCGTGCTGCTGGCGTCGGCCGCCGTCGGCGGGTCCGACGACGGCGCGCTGGCCGGCGCCGTGGCGGTGGAGCTGGTGCACAACTACTCGCTCCTCCACGACGACATCATCGACGGGGACCGCGAGCGCCGGCACCGCCCGACCGTCTGGGCCCGCTACGGCGTGGGGGTGGCCATCGTGCTGGGCGATGCCCTCGCCGCCCTGGCGATGCAGCTGCTGCTCGACGAGGGCGCCCCGCGCCACGTGCGGGCCGCGCAGCTGCTGGCGGACGCCAACCAGCAGATGATCGGGGGCCAGTCGGCCGACATGGTCTTCGAGGGACGGGCGACCGTCGGGGTCGAGGAGTGCCTGGCGATGGAGCGGGGCAAGACCGGCGCGCTGCTCTCCGCCGCCTGCGCCATGGGCGCCGCCCTGGGCGGGGGGACCGAGGAGCAGGTGGGGCGGCTCGCCGCCTACGGCGAGGACCTCGGCATCGCCTTCCAGGCCGTGGACGACCTGCTCGGCATCTGGGGCCAGCCCACTCGCACGGGCAAGCCCGTGGGCGCCGACCTGCTCGCCCGGAAGAAGACGCTGCCCGTGTCGGTGGCCATGGCGACGGGCGGGGAAGGCGCCGCCGAGCTCGAGGCGATCCTCGGTGCCGAGCTGACCGAGACCCAGGTGGCGCGGGCCACCCACCTGGTGGAGGCCACCGGGGCGCGGGAGGCCGTGACCGCCATCGCCGACGACCACCTGCAGGCGGCGCTCGCCGCGCTGGACGACGCCGATCTCGAACGCGGCCCGAAGGAGGAGCTCATGGCGGTCGCCCGCTACGTCACGGCGAGGGACCGATGACGACCATCGGATCGGACCGGGACCGGCTGGAAGCCGACGCGCCGGCGCCGCGGGCGTCACGAGGCGCGCCGCCGCTCGGGACGCCGGAGGCGAGGCCCGACGGCACGGGGCCGGAGGCGGCCACCGAGGCCGAGGTGGCCCTGCAACGGGCGACCGACGCGCTCCTCGCCTGCCAGACGCCCGGCGGCTGGTGGCGCGGCGAGCTCGAGACGAACGTCACGATGGACGCCGAGGACCTCTTCCTCCGCCAGTTCCTCGGCGTTCGGACCGAGGAGGAGACCGCGGCCTCGGCCGTGTGGATCCGCGCCAACCAGCGCGAGGACGGCACCTGGGCCAACTTCTACGGTGGCCCCGGGAACCTGTCGACGACGCTCGAGGCCTACGTCGCGCTCCGTCTGGCCGGCGACGCCCCAGACGAGCCCCACATGCAGCGGGCGGCCGCCTTCGTGCGCGAGCACGGCGGCCTGGAGCGGGCGCGGGTCTTCACCAAGATGTGGATGGCGCTCTTCGGGAAGTGGTCCTGGGACGACCTCCCGGTCCTGCCGCCCGAGCTCGTCCTCCTGCCGCCCTGGGTGCCGCTCAACATCTACGACTTCGGCTGCTGGGCCCGCCAGACGGTCGTCGCCCTCACCGTGGTCGGCACCTACCGCCCGGTGCGCGATCTCGGCGTCGACATCGACGAGCTGCGCACCGGGCTGCCGCCGCTGCCCCCGCACCCGCTGGGGACGTGGGCGGGGATCCTCGAGCGCGCCGACAAGGTGGCCCGCCGCTACGCCCGCCGGCCGGTCGGCTTCCTCCGGTCGTTGGCCCTGCGGGAGGCGGAGCGCTGGATCGTCGAGCGCCAGGAGTCGGACGGTTCCTGGGGCGGCATCCAGCCGCCCTGGGTGTACTCGATGATCGCCCTGCACCTGCGGGGCTACGCCTTCACACACCCGGTGCTGCAGGTGGGCATGGCCGGCCTGGAGGGCTTCACCATCCGCGACGAGAAGGGCCGGCGTCTCGAGGCGTGCCAGTCCCCGGTGTGGGACACGGTGCTCGCCCTGGTGGCCCTGCGCGACGCCGGCGTCGCCGACGACGACCCGGCCGTCGGACGGGCGGCGTGGTGGGTCGTGGACGAGGAGATCTCCATCCCCGGCGACTGGGCCGTCCGCCGGCCCCACCTCGCTCCCGGCGGCTGGGCCTTCGAGTTCGGCAACGACCACTACCCCGACGTGGACGACACCGCCGAGGTCGTGCTGGCCCTCCTTCGCTGCGCTGCAGACGATCGGGGATCGATCGACCGGGGCGTGGACTGGGTGCTCGGCATGCAGTGCAGCGACGGCGGGTGGGGCGCCTTCGACGTGGACAACACCCGGACGCTCTGCCGGGAGCTGCCGTTCTGCGACTTCGGCGAGCTGATCGACCCGCCCAGCGCCGACGTGACCGCGCATGTGGTCGAGATGCTGGCCGCCTACCTGGCCACAGCCCGCCGCGCCGCCGGTGCCCGGCGGGAGGCGGCCCGGCGGGCGATGGAGCGCGGCGTGGCCTGGCTCCTGGCGGCCCAGGAGGACGACGGCTCCTGGTTCGGCCGTTGGGGCGCCAACTACGTCTACGGCACCGGCGCCGCAGTCCCCGCCCTGGTGGCTGCGGGCGTGACGCCCGGCCATCCCGCCGTCCGCCGGGCGGTGGAGTGGCTCGAGTCGCACCAGCAGCCCGACGGCGGGTGGGGCGAGGACCTGCGCTCCTACGACGACCGGGCGTGGGCCGGCAGGGGGGCGTCCACCGCCTCGCAGACCGCCTGGGCGCTCCTGGCGCTCCTCGCTGCCGGCGCCGACGAGCGCGAGTCCACCGCCCGGGGCGTCGCCTACCTGTGCGCCACGCAGCAGCCGGACGGCACCTGGGACGAGCCGTGGTTCACCGGGACCGGGTTCCCGGGCGACTTCTACATCAACTACCACCTCTACCGGCAGGTGTTCCCGGTCACCGCGCTCGGCCGGTACGTGCACGGAGGGGGGCCCCGTGGCTGAGCTGCTCGTGCTGGTGCCCGACCCGGCGCGGGCCGCCGTCGTCGGACCTGGCGCCGTCGTCACCGGAACCGGGGCCGCAGCGGTCGGCAGGGCCGTCGCCGCGCTCCGGCCCTCGGTGGCGCCGGGCACGCCGGTGGCCGTCGCCGGACCGGCCGAACGGCTCGACCGGGCGCTCCAGCCGGGCCAGCTGGTGGTGGCCAACGAGGTGTGGGCCGTCCGCTCCGACGACGACGTGCCCGTGGTCGAACAGGTCCGCCGGCTGCCGTCGGCCACCCTCCTGGCCGCCGAGCTCCGGCGGGACGGGCACCGGGTGGCGGTCGGCCCGGTCGCCACCGTCGGCCCGGTTGCGACCTCCGGCTCGGTTGCCGGGGACCCGCCATCCGCCGGCGGCGGCTTTGCGGCTGCCGACCCCGACGCCCGCTTCGACGGCGGGGGGGAGCCCGACGTCGCCGGCACGAGCCCTGCCCTCCTGGCGGCGCTGGCCGCCCGGGGCGCGGTCGCCGTGGACCGGGACTCGGCCTGGGCCGCCGCCCTGGCCGGCGACGACCGCCCGCTCGCCGTCGTGCGCTCGATCGAGGGGGCGGCGGCAACCTGGAGCCGCCGTGACGGCGCCACCGCCGCCGAGACGGCGATGGGCGGCATCCGCGGGGCGCTCGACCGGTGGGCCCGGGCCTGCCGGGCCCGCCAGGTCGTGCTCGCCGCCCCCCGGTCCTTCTGCGCCGGGGTGGAGCGGGCCATCGAGATCGTCGAGCGGGCCCTCGAGCGCTTTGGCGCCCCGGTGTACGTCCGGCGACAGATCGTGCACAACGCCCATGTCGTGGGACGCCTGGCGGCCATGGGGGCGGTGTTCGTCGAAGAGCTGGACGAGGTGCCCGACGGCGCGACCGTCGTGCTGGCCGCGCACGGCGTCGCGCCGGAGGTCAAGGCCGAAGCGGCGGGCCGGGCCGGGTTCACGGTGATCGACGCCACCTGCCCCCTCGTGGCCAAGGTGCACCACGAGGCCAAGCGGTACGCGGCGCGTGGCTACGACATCGTCCTCATCGGCCATGCCGACCACGAGGAGATCGTCGGCACCCTGGGCGAGGCGCCGGACCGCACCCACCTGGTGGCGTCGCCGGCCGAGGTGGACGGGCTCTCCCTCGACGGCGACGCGCCGATCGCCTACCTGACGCAGACCACCCTGGCCACCGACGAGACGGCCGAGGTGATCGGCGCGCTGCGCCGCCGGTTCCCCGAGATCGTGGGGCCGAACGCCGATGACATCTGTTACGCAACCCAAAACCGTCAGGACGCCGTGCGCGCCATCGCGCGCGCGTGCGACCTGATCCTCGTCGTAGGATCGGCCAACTCGTCGAACACCGCCCGGTTGGTGGAGGTGGCGCGGCGGGAGGGCTGCCGAGCGGAGCTGGTGGAGGACGCCGGCCAGCTTCGCCTCTCGTGGCTCGTCGGTGCACGCACCGTCGGGCTCACCGCAGGCGCGTCCGCCCCCGAGTCGCTCGTCGCCGAGGTGGTCCAGGCGCTGTCCAGCCTCGGACCGGTCGAGGTCGCCGAGCACAGGACCACCACAGAAACCGTCCGATTCGCTCTCCCCCTACAGGTGCGCTGATGCCCATTCCCTTGAAGCAGAACGTCCGGATCGGAGCTCACCTGCTCCGCCAGCGGTTGAAGGGCCGCAAGTTCTACCCGTTCATCGTCGAGATCGAGCCGCTCTTCGCCTGCAACCTCTCCTGCCCGGGGTGCGGCAAGATCCAGCACCCCACCGAGATCCTCCGCAAGCGGCTGTCGGTCGAGGACGTGGTCAACGCCGTGGAGGAGAGCGACACGCCGATGGTGTCGATCGCCGGCGGCGAGCCGCTCCTCCACCCCGACATCGTCCGCATCGTGGAGGAGCTGGTGAAGCGCAAGGTGTACGTCTACCTGTGCACCAACGCCGTGCTCCTCAAGCGGCGCCTCGACCGGTTCGCGCCGAGCCACTACTTCTCCTTCGTCGTCCACATGGACGGGCTGAAGGAGCGCCACGACGCCGCCGTCGACCGTGAGGGCGTCTTCGACACGGCGGTGGAGGCCATCCGCGAGGCGAAGGCGCGCGGCTTCCGGGTCACCACCAACTCCACCTTCTTCAACACCGACTCCCCGAAGACGGTGCGCGACCTGCTCGACTTCCTGAACGACGAGCTCCAGGTGGACGCCATGATGATCTCTCCGGCGTACGCCTACGAGAAGGCGCCGGACCAGGAGCACTTCCTCGGCGTGGAGCAGACCCGCACGTTGTTCCGCGAGGCGTTCGCCGGGAAGCGGAAGAAGTGGCGGCTCAACCACTCCCCCCTCTTCTTGGACTTCCTCGAGGGCAAGGCCGAGTTCGGGTGCACCGCCTGGGGCATCCCGAGCTATTCGGTGCTCGGCTGGCAGCGGCCCTGCTACCTCATGGCGGACGGCTACGTGTCCTCCTACAAGGAGCTCGTGGAGACCACCGATTGGTCGAAGTACGGCCGGGGCAAGGATCCACGGTGCGCCAACTGCATGGCCCACTGCGGCTACGAGCCCTCGGCGGTCATCGCCTCCATGGGGTCCCTGCGGGAGTCGCTCCGCGCGCTCGTGAGCACCCACTGAGGCCGGCGTGACGACGGTCCGCCACACGCCCACGGCCACTCCCGGGGGCGCCGCGCTCCCCGATCCGGGGCCGGCGCCCGACGGCCCCGTGGTGAACGGCCACGTGGTGAACGGCCACGCACCGACCGGCCCCGTGACGAACGGCCACGTCGTGAACGGCCGCTCGCCGCTGGCCGGGACGCACGCCGGCAACGGGCACGTGCCCGGCGGCCACGCCGGCAACGGCACCCACCCGTCGTCGGCGGCGGCGGGTGGGCCCCCGGGGGTGCTCGACGACCTGTCCCCCGAGCGGCTGCGAGCCATGGACCGCGAACAGCTGGACGTGCTGGCGGCGGAGATCCGCCGGTTCCTCGTCTCGTCGGTGGCCGTCACCGGCGGGCACCTCGGGCCCAACCTCGGAGCGGTGGAGCTGTCGCTCGCCCTCCACCGGGTGTTCGACTCACCGGCCGACCCCATCGTGTGGGACACCGGCCACCAGGCCTACGTCCACAAGGTCGTCACCGGGCGGGCCGGGCGCTTCGCCCGGCTGCGCAAGGCCGGCGGGATCTCCGGGTATCCCAACCGGACGGAGTCCCCGCACGACATGGTGGAGAACAGCCACGCCTCCACCGCCCTCTCGTACGCCGACGGGCTGGCCCGGGCCCGCGACCTCCGGGGCGGCGCCCATCACGTGGTGGCCGTGATCGGCGACGGGGCGCTCACGGGTGGTCTGGCCTACGAGGCGCTCAACAACATCGGCACGTCCGGGCGCCGGGTGGTCGTCGTCCTGAACGACAACGGCCGCTCGTACGCCCCCACCGTCTCGCGGCTCACGACGGCGTGCGGCGAGCGGGACGGCGCCGCGCCCGAGGCCTTCTTCGCAGCGTTGGGCCTCTCCTACCTCGGCCCGGTCGACGGCCACGACGTGGAGGCGGTCGAGGCGCTGCTCCACCGGGCGGCGGCGTGCCCCGGCCCGGTGGTCGTGCACGTGCACACCGTGAAGGGGCGCGACTACGCCCCGGCGGAAGGGGACGCCGAGAAGTGCCTGCACGACGTGTCGCCCTTCGACCCCGAGTCGGGCCTCCCGCACGCGCGCCCAGGCGGCGCCGCGTCCTACACCGAGGCGTTCGGCACTGCCATCGTGGCCGAGGCGGAGCACCGGCCCGAGCTGGTGGCCGTGACGGCGGCCATGACCGGGCCGACGGGCCTGCTCCGGTTCGCGGCGCGCTTCGGCGACCGGCTGGTGGACGTCGGGATCGCCGAGCAGCATGCCGTCACCGCCGCCGCCGGCATGGCCATGGGCGGCCTGCGCCCCGTGGTGGCCATCTACTCCACCTTCCTCAACCGGGCCTGGGACCAGCTCGTGCACGACGTCGGCCTCCACCGGCTCCCCGTCGTGTTCTGCCTGGACCGCGCCGGCGTCACCGGCGACGACGGGCCGAGCCACCACGGGATCTTCGACCTCGTCCTCTTGACCAAGGTGCCGGGGATGACGGTGCTCGTCCCCTCCTCGTACGAGGAGGTGGCGGTCATGCTCCACCAGGCGCTCGAGATCACCGACGGGCCGGTGGCCATCCGCTGGCCCAAGACGCCCGCCCGGCGCTGCGCGACCACCGGCTCGGGCCTGGCCGCCCGCAGGATCGCCGCCGGAGACGGCTCGGTGTGCTTCCTCGGACTGGGGAAGCTCGTCGAGGCGTGCGAGGGCGCGGCGGACCGCCTGGCGGCACGAGGGATCGACGCGACGGTGTGGGACGTCCGAGCCGCGGCCCCGCTCGACCCTGCCATGCTCGACGACGCCCGAAGCCACGCGCTGGTGGTGACCGCCGAGGACGGGATCGCCGACGGCGGGGTCGGCTCGATCGTCGCCGCCGCGCTGCGCAGCCGGCAGCCGGACGGACGGCGGCCGGACGGACAGGGGCCGGACGTCGTCACCTGCGGCCTGCCGCTGGCGTACCTCCCCCACGGCGGAGCCGACGACATCCTGGCCGCCCATGGGCTCGACGCAGCCGGACTGGCCGCCGCCGCCACCCGCGCCCTCGGCCGGGCGGACCGCCCGGCCTGACCCGGGGAGCGGGCACCGCCGTCAGCCGAGGGCCTTGCGCTCCGCCCTGAACGCGTCCGCCAGCGACGCGGCCAGCAGCCGCTTGCCGGTGAAGCAGTCTTCGTAGGCGTACCACCAGAAGTAGCCGCCGACGTAGTAGCTGAGGCGCGGGTCCAGGGCGTAGCCCCACGCCATGACCTGCTTCGCCCGCGCCGCCGTCTGGGGGGTGACGGCTGCCGGGAGGCCAAGTTCGCCGAAGCCGACCCGGGCGTTGGGATAGAGCCGGTGGAGCCGCCGCATCTCGGCCGCCACGGCCGACACCGTCGGCAAGGTCGTGAGCCCTCTGCACGCTGTCGGGTAGAAGCTCTCCAGCACGTAGCTGATGCCGTCGCGCACGGCGGCAGGCACGTACCGCTCGGAGAACTCCACCGGCGTGAGCTCGGCTGCGCCGTCGCCGCAGTGGTGCGGGGCGTACTCGTTGGCGAAGAGGGTGAGGGCCGAGGTGCCCCCGGCCACGTGCACCTCGTCGAAGGCGGCCACGAGCTTGGCCTCGACGGCCGGGTACGGTCCCGTCCAGTTGCCGTTGACCTCGTTGCCGATCTCCCAGATCGACACGGCCTTCCCGAGCGTCGAGACGAAGTCCTTCACGTCGGCCGCGAACCGGGCGAGGGGCACCCTCTTCTCGAACGAGCTGTCGAGGAGCTCGCCCATGACCCTGGCGTGGTGGTCGAGCCGCTGGACGGCCACCCGGTAGCGCCAGGGGGGCACGGGCGTCGACCCGTTCCATGTGAAGACCACGCGGACCGTCGGCGGGTGCGGCAGCTTCTCGATGGCGCCGACGACCGGCGCCAGACGTGCCACCCGGTCGACGGTGACGCCGTAGAGCGGGCCGTTCCCCCCGGACGTGGCCCCCGCCGGCGAGCCACCTGCCCGGTCCGGGCCGGCCACCGCGGTCACAGCCACCACCGCCACCACGGCCATCACCGCGATCACCGCGGCGACGGCGCGTTCCCGCCGCGTGTGCCGGGTGCGGCTACGTGGGCGCCTGGTGGCGCTCGTGGCCGTGCGACCCGTCGCCCAGGGAGGGCGCAGCGGCACCCGGCTCGCCATCGGGTTGGCCCAGCATGCGCCGCACGACCAGCATGCACTGGTCGAACACCTCACCGGGGATGGCATCGCGCTTGTCCCAGACCACGAATCGCATCCCGACGAGCTGGCCGACGGCCACCAGGGCCCACGCCAGGACGGTCGGGTCGCACGGGGCCACCTCCCCGCTGCCCATGGCAGCCGAGAGGGCGCGGACGTACCCGTCCACGATCTTTTCGTAATGCCGGTGCATGGCCTCGGGCGCGACGAACTCCGCCTCCCGGATCACCCGGTACAGGGCGGGATGCTCGGCCGCGAACTGGAAGAAGGCGGCGAAGCCCCGCCGCTCCGCGTCGAACCGGTCGGAGCCGGAAGCCGCAGCTGCAGCCGCGGACATTGCGGCCCGCAGACGGACGCTGAGGTCGGAGACGAGCTCCTCGAAGATCTGCTGCTTGGAACGGAAGTAGATGTAGAACGTGCCCTGGGCGACGCCGGCGCGCTCCACGATGCGAACGATGGACGCGTCGTGGAACGACAACTCGGCGAAGACCTCCTCGGCCGCATCGAGGAGCCGTCGGCGGGTCCGGTGCCCGCGTGACGCCGCGGGTCGCGACGGCGTCGGTGGTTGTGACCCGCCCGTGCGCCCAACGGCCATCGCTGACATCGGGCAGCCAGAACCCCCCAAGCGATTCGTCACCTACGACAGGTGAATCGCCTGTCATTCAATCGAGGCGCCGGAGAGTTGTCAATCCTGACATCGGTCCCGGTGAGCAGGGTGGCGCGGGTCCCCGAGCGACTGGGGGTGCCGCGGACCGCACCGACCTCCGGGCACCCCGGCACCCTTGACAATCCTGTTTCGGTCGTGTAATCCGTCAGATGAATCACCTGTCACCTCGTGTCCGCGCGGTGGCGGGTCTTGGGGGGAAGATGATCGACGAGTCCGTGCCCGATCTCCAGTTCGCGGGCGGGGGGGCCATCCGCCGCAGGGGCCGCGCCGGTGCGCGGTGAGCACCGCCCGGTGCCAACCGCCTCTGCACGGCGTCCGCGCCATCGAGCCATGGCGCCGGCCCGGGCTGACGCCGGAGCCGGCCTCCAGGTTCGGGAGCTGACGGTCCACTTCGGGGGCCTGACCGCGCTCGACCAGGTGTCGCTCGACGTGGCGCCGCACGAGGTCGTGGGACTCATCGGGCCCAACGGGGCGGGAAAGACGACCCTCTTCAACGCCATCACGGGCTTCGTGCGGCCTGCCCGCGGCACCGTCTCCTGGGAGGGGCGACCCCTGCGTCGACACCGCGCCCACCACCTGGGCCGCTTGGGGATCGCTCGGACCCTCCAAGGCGTGGGGCTGTGGCCGGGGCTGACCGTGCTCGAGAACGTCGCGTGCGGCGCCCAGCCGTTCCTTCACGCCGACCTCTTGTCCGCACTCACCGGGACCTGGCGGTCGAGCCGGGAGGAGCGGCGCGTCAACGAGGAGGCCGCGTCCGTCCTGGCGGAACTGGGCGTCTCCGAATGGGCCGACCGGTTCCCCGGGTCCTTGCCCTACGGGGTGCAAAAGCGCGTCGCCCTGGCCCGGGCGCTCATGGGCCGGCCGCGGTTGCTCCTGCTCGACGAGCCGGCCAGCGGCCTGTCCATCGCCGACATGGAGGAGCTGTCGGGGCGGATCCGGAGCCTGCGTGACGAGATGGCGGTGCTCCTCGTCGAGCACCACATGGACCTCGTGATGGCGACGTGCGACCGCATCGTGGTCCTCAACTTCGGTGAGGTGGTCGCCGCCGGGACGCCGGCCGAGGTGCGGGCCAGTCCCGAGGTCACCGCCGCCTACTTGGGGGAACCGGTCGCTGATCCCGTCCTGGCAGAGTCACCGGCGGGGTCGGCGGCTGCGGACGACCGTGCGCCCGGTCCCACCGCAGGGGCCGCGAAGGCTTGGTCGGACGATGTTGCAGGTTGACGGCCTCTCGGTCCGCTACGGCCCGGTCCAGGCGCTGCGCGGGGTGTCCTTCACCGCCGAGGACGGGGTCATCACCACCGTCCTCGGAGCGAACGGCGCCGGCAAGACCACGTTGCTGCGCACGCTCAGCGGCCTCGTGCGCACCCACGAAGGGACGGCGACCTTCGACGGCGAGCCGCTGATCGGCAAGGACCCCGAGACCATCGCCCGCATGGGGATCGCCCACGTCCCAGAGGGCCGGGGGGTGATCGCCGAGTTGACGGTCGACGAGCACCTCCGCTTGGGGACCCTGTCGCGGGTGCCGAGGTCCGAGCGGCGAACGGCGATCGAGGACGTGTACGGGCTCTTCCCGCCGCTCGAGTCCCGGCGGCACCGCCACGCCGCCACCCTCTCGGGGGGCGAGCGCCAGATGCTCGTGATCGCGCGGGCCCTCGTCTCCCGCCCGCGGTTGCTCCTCCTCGACGAGCCGTCGCTGGGGCTGGCGCCCATCGTCACGGCACAGACGATGGCCACCATCCGGCAGCTCACGTCGCGCGAGGGCATCGGCGCCGTCCTGGTCGAGCAGAACGCGCGCAGCGCCCTCTCCGTGGCCGACTGGGCGGTGGTGCTGAACCTGGGCCAGGTGGTGCTGGCCGACAGGCCGGAGCGCCTGACCGCCGACGCCGACCTCCGTCATCACTACCTGGGGTTCTGATCGATGCGGCTCTTCGTCAACGTCCTCTTGAGCGGAGTGGCACAGGGGATGGTGTTCGCCGCCATCGCCCTCGGCCTCGTCCTCATCTCGCGGGCCACCGGGGTCATCAACTTCGCCCAAGGCGCCATGGCGATGTTCACGACCTTCCTGGCCTACACCCTTCTCGAGCACGGGATCGGCTACTGGCCGGCGTTCGTCGCCACCCTGGCGATCGGCTTCGTCTTCGGCGGGCTGGTGGAGCGCACGCTGATGCGCCCTCTGCAGGGCAAGTCACCGCTCAACGCCGTGATCGTGACCATCGGGCTCCTCGTCGTGTTGGAAGGATTGGCCGGCAGCATCTGGGGGAACACGTCCCGGGGCTTCCCGGCCGCCTTCTCGCAGCAGGGGCTCGCGATCGGGACGACGCGCGTCGCCTTCTCCACCTTCGACGTGTTCACGGTCGGCGCGGTCGTGGTGCTCGTTGCCGCCATCGTGGCGCTGTTCCGCTGGACGAACCTCGGACTGCGCATGCGGGCCGGCGCCTTCGCCCCCGAGGTTGCCCGGCTGCTCGGGGTCCGGGTGGGACGCCTCTTCACCCTGGGTTGGGCGCTCGCCTGCGCCGCCGGGTCCCTGGCCGGGTTGCTGGTCGCCCCGGTCAGCTCGTTCAGCCCGTACTACATGGACCTGTACCTCATCTACGGGTTCGTCGCCGCCGTCCTCGGCGGCCTGGTCAGCCCCGTGGGGGCGTTGGTGGGCGGGCTGGTCACCGGGCTCGCCACCGCCTTCGTGGGCGGCTACCTCGGCTCCAACCTCGAGCCGATGGCGGCCCTGGTGCTCCTCCTCATCGTCCTCATGGCGCGGCCGCAAGGCCTGTTCGGCACCGCGATCGCGCGCCGCGTATGACGAGCGCCCGTCCAGACTCTGCCGGCCCGGTCACGGCGAGCCCGCCCGGGACGCGCTGGCCGGCCAGGGCGGCCGGGCGCGTGCGGCTGCCGCGCCAGCCGCTCGTGCGCAACCTCATCCTGTTGATCGCTGGCGCGGCGTTCTTCTACGTGCTCACCACCTCGGTCAGCACCTACAACGACTTCCAGATCGGCGAGATCGCCCTCTACGCCGTCGTCCTGGCCGGGCTCAGCCTGCTCACCGGGCACAACGGGCAGTTCTCCCTGGGCCACGGAGCCTTCATGATCGTCGGTGGCTACACCCTCGCCCTGCTCCAGGCCTACGACCCGATGAACCTCGCCCTCGAGCTGGTGATCGCCACGGCCGCGGCCGCGGTCGCCGGGGTGGTGGTCGGCATGCCGGCGGCGCGGCTCAGCGCCCCGTACCTGGCCGGCGTCACCTTGCTGCTCGCTCTTGCCCTGCCCCAGCTCGCGGCCCAGTACGGCGTGTTCGGCGGTGAGCAGGGACTGACCACCACACCGCCCATCGCTCCGGGCTCGCTGAACTCGCAGCAGTGGCTGGCGTGGATCGAGATCCTCTGCGCCCTGCTCGTGGTCCTGGTCCTGTCGAACCTGCTCCGCAGCAGGTTCGGGCGGGCGTTCCGGGCGGTGCGGGACGACGAGGTGGCCGCGGCGCTCAGCGGCATCCACGTGGCGAGGACGAAGGTGCTGGCTTTCAGCATCAGCGCCGCCTGCGCCGGCCTCGGCGGCGCCTTGCTGGCCCTCTCGGTCGGGGTGGTGAACACCGGCGAGTTCCCGCTCTCGTTGTCCATCGCCCTCTTGGCCGCGATGGTCCTCGGCGGGGCTGGCTCGCTCATCGGCATCTGGTGGGGGGCCGTCGCCCTCGTCTACATGTCGACATGGGCCACCTCGCTGTCGAAGCAACTGGCCCTCGGCACCTCGGCATCGGCGTACCTGTCCGACGCCATCTTCGGTGCGGTCCTGATCGTGGCGATGCTCGCCGCGCCCACCGGCATCCAGGGTGGGGTTCGGTGGGTGCTGCGGCGGCTGTGGGCACTCGTCATCGGAGGTCCGCCAACGGCCCGAGCGCCAGGGGCCCAAGCGGCAGGCGGCCGAGCGGCGGGGGCCCGAGCGTCGGGCCGCGAGGTCGCAGCGGCATCGGCGAACGCCGGCTCTGCAGGCCCGGCGTTCGCCGATGGCAGCCCGACCATGCAATCCACTGGACCCAGCAGACACACGGAGGAGGACAGAGCATGAGGAGACGAGGACGCCGACCGGTGCTGTACCGGTCATGGGTGGCGGTGGGCGCAGCGAGCGTCGTGCTGCTGGCCGCGTGCGGGGCCGGCGTCGGCTGGACCTCGGGCGCCGGCGCCGCCAGCACGACAGGGGTGACGAAGAGCTCGATCACCATCGGCGCCACCGTGCCGCTGACCGGGCCTGCCGCCCCCGGGTACAGCGAGATCGCCCCGGCAATGGACGCGGTCTTCAAGTGGGTGAACGCGCACGGCGGCGTGTACGGCCGCAAGATCAAGTACATCTACCTGAACGACAAGTACGACCCGTCGACAACGGCCAAGCTCACCCGAAAGCTGGTGCTGACAGACCACATCTTCGCCGACGTGGGATCCCTCGGGACGCCGACCGATCTGGCCATCCAGAAGTACCTGCACGCCGAGAAGGTGCCGCACCTCTTCATCGAGTCGGGCTGCAATTGCTGGAGCACATCGAAGTACCCCGAAGAGCTCGGCTGGCAGCCTCCCTACACGACGGACGGCAAGATCCTGGGCATGTACATCAAGACGCACTTTCCAGGCAAAAAGATAGGCGAGCTCTACCAGGACACAGAGTTCGGCAAGGACTTCATGAAGGGCATCCAGATGGAGGTGCCGGCGTCGGCCATCGTGAGCAAGCAGAGCTACGACGTCACAACCCTCGCGGGTGCGATGACGACCCAGATGGCGGCGCTCCAGGCAGCCGGTGCACAGGTGGTGGCCATGGCGACGATCCCGGCTGCGACGGCGCTCGCCATGCTGCCCGCGTACGCGATCGGCTACACGCCCCAGTACGTGGTCGACAACGTGGGTGCGGACGCCCCGACGGTCGGACCGCTGCTGTCGTCGTTCACCCAGCTCGCGACCAAGACATCCTCCAAAGCGGCAGCGGCGCCCGGATTGCTCAACGGGGTCATCACCAACATCTACATGCCGGCCGAGAGCACAGCCACGAACCCGTGGATCAAGGTCGAGAAGGCCATCCTCGAGAAGTACACAACGACAACAGTCTGGAAGAAGCACGGCCTGGACGGGAACACGGAGTACGGGGTGGCTCTCGGCTACACCTTCGTGCAGGCGTTGCAGGCGGCCGGGAAGAACCTGACCCGCACAAGCTTGATGCACGCACTCGACACGAAGGCCAAGTCGTTCCACACCCCCGGACTGGTGCCACTGCGGTACTCCACCAAGGTCCACTACGGCTACATGGGGAGCGAGGTCGTCCAGGAGACGACCGCCGCGGGCACCTTCAAGACGCCCGCGGGCACATGGCCGAGCACGAAGGTGCTCAGCCCCGTGTACACCACGACAACGGGCAGGGGGCCGGTGAAGAAGTACACCGGCAAGGTGCCGTCGGTGCCCAAGGCCCTGGCAAAGTTGGCGGGCTGACCCAGAGAGCCCACGCAGGGCCCCACCGGACGTCTCGGCGTCCGGTGGGGCCCGCCCCCGGCCCTGCGGCTTCCGACCTGCTCGCCGACCGGGCGATGCCCGGGCACCGGCTGTCGCACCGCGCCCGCTACGCTGGGGAGCGTGGCAGGTTGATCTCCCGTCGAGCACCGTTCACGCCCCGACACCCCAGGAGATCCCGTGCCCTCGCATTCCTCTTCCTCCACCACGACCGCGACGCTCGCCGGTCGCGGGCTGACCCTGTCCCGCGGCGCCGCCCCCGTCCTCGTGGACGTGGACGTGACCATCGGCCCCGAGGCCCGGGTCGGGATCATCGGCCCCAACGGCGTGGGCAAGACCACCCTGCTCGAGGTGCTGGCCAGCGAGCTGCGACCGGACGCAGGCGCCGTCCGCGCCATGCCGCCGGCGGCGACGGTCGGCTACCTCCCCCAGGAGCTCCAGCCGCGGCCGGGTGAGCGGCTCGCCGACCTGCTCACCCGCCGGACGGGGATCGCCGCCGCCGAGCACGAGCTGTCGCAGGCCGCCGACGCCCTCGCAGCGGGGGAGCCGCAGGCGGACGAGCGCTACGCCGTGGCCCTCGAGCGCTACCTGTCGCTCGGCGTGCCGGACTTCGACGCCCGGCGGGGAGAGGTGCTGGACGACCTCGGGATCGACGAGCGCCTCCTCGCCGTTCCCACCGCCGGGCTCTCCGGCGGCCAGCGGGCGCGGGCGGCGCTCGCCTCGCTCCTCCTGTCGCGCTTCGACGTGCTGCTGCTGGACGAGCCGACCAACGATCTCGACTTCGACGGCCTCGAGCGGCTGGAGTCGTTCCTCCACGACCGGTCCGGGGGCTTCGCGGTCGTGTCCCACGACCGGGTCTTCCTCGACAAGGTCGTCTCCGAGGTGCTCGAGATCGACGAGGCCAGCCACCGGGCCACCGCCTACGCAGGAGGGTTCGCCACCTACCTCGAGGCCCGCGCCACGGCACGACGCCACGCCGAGGAGGCGTACGAGACCTACGTCAGAGCGCGCGACCGTCTGCGGGCGCGCGAGCGCGAGCAGCGCCAATGGGCCGTCCACGGGGCGGCCAGCGAGAAGCGGAACGCCCGCGACAACGACAAGGCGCAACGGGACTTCCGCATCAACCGCACCGAGAAGCAGGCGTCCAAGGTGCGCATCACCGAGAAGGCCCTCCAACGGCTCGAGGCCGTGGACAAGCCGTTCGAGCCGTGGCGGTTGCAGTTGGACCTCAAGGCGGCGTCCCGGTCCGGCGACGTGGTCGTGCGGCTCGAGGGCGCCGTGGCCCACCGCGGCACATGGCAGCTCGGGCCCGTCGACCTGGAGATCGCCTGGGGCGAGCGGGTGGCGGTGCTCGGGCCCAACGGGTCGGGCAAGTCGTCGCTCCTCGCCGCGGTCCTGGGGCAGCTCCCGCTCGGCGGGGGCCGGCGGACGTTCGGTGCATCGGTCGTCGTGGGAGCGCTCGGCCAGGCACGGGACCGGTTTGCCGGCGCCGGCGCGGGCGCCGGCAGCACCTTGCTCGAGCGCTTCCTGCAGCTGACCGGGCTCACCGTTCCCGAAGCGCGCTCGCTCCTGGCCAAGTTCGGCGTCGGCGCCGACCATGTCGCCCGCGCCGCCTCGTCGCTGTCGCCCGGTGAGCGCACCCGGGCCGAGCTCGCCCTGCTCATGGCGGCGGGGACGAACTGCCTGGTGCTGGACGAGCCCACGAACCACCTCGACCTGCCGGCGATCGAGCAGCTCGAGGTGGCCCTGGCGCAGTGGCCGGGCACCCTCCTGCTCGTCTCCCACGACCGCCGCTTCCTCGACCACGTGGACCTCACCCGACGCCTGGCGCTCGACGCCGGGCGCGTCGTGGAGGACAGCGCGGCCTGAGCTGCGGGGGGCGACGGTACCGGATGCTCGGGCCGCCATGTCCGAAACCCGCCAGACACGACCCTCTCCCGGCGCGACGATGGACCCGTGGTGGAGGACTTCGAGCGGTGCTACCGGGCACTCCAGTCGCGCGACCCCCGCTTCGACGGGTGGTTCGTCACTGCGGTGACGACCACCGGCATCTTCTGCCGGCCGAGCTGCCCGGCCCGCACGCCGCTCCGGGGCAACGTTCGGTTCCTCCCGACGGCGGCCGCGGCGCAGGCCATGGGCTTCCGGGCCTGCCTGCGCTGCCGCCCCGACGCTGCGCCCGGGTCCCCCGAATGGAACGGCCGCCAGGACACGGTCGCCCGGGCCATGCGGATGATCGCCGACGGGGTGGTCGATCGGGACGGCGTCGCCGGGTTGGCCCGCCGGCTCGGCTACGGGCCCCGCCAGCTGCACCGGCTGCTCGTGGCCGAGGTGGGGGCGGGGCCGCTGGCCCTCGCCCGCACCCAGCGGGCCAACGCGGCCCGGCTGCTGATCGAGACGACGGAGCTGCCGATGGCCGACGTGGCCTTTGCCGCCGGCTTCGCCAGCGTCCGGCAGTTCAACGACACCGTCCATGCCGCCTTCGGCCGCACGCCGTCCGCCCTGCGGCGCCGGGGGGCGCCGGTGCGGGCCGGTGGGCGGTCCGGTGCCGGGACGGTCCCCGTCCCGGGAGCGCTCGTGCTCCGCCTCCCCTACCGGCGGCCGATGGCGCTCGACGAGGCGATCGGCTTCCTCGCCCGGCGAGCCGTGCCCGGGGTCGAGGCGGCGGCCGGACCGGCCTACCGGCGCACGCTCCGCCTCCCGCTCGGAAGCGGCGCGGTCTCCCTCGAGCCCGGGCGCGACCACGTGCGGGCCCATCTGGTGCTGGAGGACCTGCGCGACCTGGGCGCTGGGGTCGGGCGGTGCCGCCGGCTGCTCGACCTCGACGCCGACCCCGAGGCGGTCGACGCCATGCTCGCCGAGGACGCGGCGCTGCGCCCGCTCGTGGCCCGGGCCCCCGGTCTCCGGGTACCCGGCGCGGTCGACGGCTTCGAGCTGGCGGTCCGGGCGGTGGTGGGCCAGCAGGTGTCGACGGCCGGCGCCCGCACGGTCGCCGCCCGGCTGGCCGCCGCGGCCGGGCCGCCGCTGCCGGTGGCAACCCCGTGGCCGGCGCGGTCCGAGCAGCGGGCCGGGGCCGGCGGGGCCGGGGTGGCGGACGCAGGCGGGGCCGGGGGCGTGGGCGCCGCTCCGCTCACCCACCTCTTCCCCTCGCCCGCCGAGCTGCTCGACGCGCCCGACGACGCCTTCGCCATGCCGGCAGCCCGGCGCCGGGCACTGCGGGGTCTGGCCGCCGCCGTGGCCGACGGGTCCCTGGTGCTCGACCCCGGCGCCGACCGCGGCGCCGCGCGCCACCGGCTGCTCAGTCTCGAAGGGATCGGCGAGTGGACGGCCGACTACGTGGCCATGCGGGCGTTCGGGGACCCTGACGCCTTCCTCCCGGGCGATCTCGGCGTCCGACGCGCCTTCGCCCGGCTCGGCCTGGCGGACGACCGGGCCGCCGTTGGCGGGCGTGCCGAGCGGTGGCGCCCCTGGCGGTCCTACGCCGTGGCCCACCTCTGGGCGATGGACGCCGCCGGTCCGACGGGCACGGCCGGTCCGACGGGCACGGCCGGGAACGACCCGCCCGGCACACGGGAGCCCGGCACGAAGAAGACAGAGGAGGAGGCGGCATGACGGGCACCAACGGAACGCATCCGGCGCGGGTGGTGGTGGAGACGCCGATCGGCCCGATGCTCGTGACGGCAGAGGGGCCCGCCGTCACCGAGGTCCTGCTGCCCAACACCGGCGCGGCGGCCCTGGGCACCATGGCGGGCACGCTCCCATCGGTGCTGCGTCGGGCGGCGCGCCAGCTCGAGGAGTACTTCGCCGGGAAGCGACGGCGCTTCAGCGTGCCGCTGGCGCCAGCCGGCACGCCCTTCCAGGTGGCCGTGTGGGCGGCGCTCGACGACATCCCCTACGGCGAGACGATGACCTACGGGGAGCTGGCGGCGGCGGTCGGGAGTCCGGCGGCCTTCCGGGCCGTGGGGCAGGCCAACGGGGCCAACCCGCTGCCCATCTTCCACCCGTGCCACCGCGTGGTGGCCGCCGGCGGCCGCCTCGGCGGGTACGGCGGCGGCCTGGACGTGAAGCGACAGTTGCTGGCGCTCGAGGGCTCGCCGCTCGCCGCTGCGCCCTGACCGGCGCAGCCCGAGGGAGCCGGCCGGCGGGCGTCAGCCGGCGTCGGCCGCCGGCGTCGGGACCGCCCGCAGTGTGGGCGCGGTGGCCCAGGCGCGACCGTCCCACCACATCGGGCTGCCGTCGGGCGGCATGGCATACCAGCCGGGCGCCGGACCGATGGCGGCCGGCGGTGCGGCACCGGCGCGCGGGGCGGAGGGCAGGCCCGTGCCGACGGACGCCGCATCGCTCCCGTTCGGGCCGGCTCCGGTCCCGGTCGGCGCCAGCGGAGGGAGGACGTCGGGCCCCAGCGCCCGCCGGTGCACCCGCTGGCCCCACGAGCGCACCATCGCCGACGCCGCCCACAGGAACAGGACGGCGCCCCCGATCACGAGCACCAGGCCGCCGACCATGGCCATGCCCGGATCGAAGCAGCGGGGCACGAAGGACGTGCCGGCCGTGCCGTGGAGGGACACCCCCACCGAGGAGCACCCCTTGGTCGTCCGGCCGGCGACGTGGCCCACGATCACCGCGCCGCCACCGACCATCCCTGCCCCCACCGCGAGCACCACGGGCGGCCTCACCACCTGCACCGTACCGCCGGGGCGCCGGGCGCCGGCGGACCGCCGGTGGGGTCAGCCGTCGGCGGCGAGCGCGGCGGCGACGGCGCGTGCTCCGTTCGCCAGCGCGGCCCGGCCACCGGCGTCGAGCACGGCGAACGCCGGCGCCAGCAGCGCGTCGGTGAGGCTGTCGGCCGCCGCCAGCTGCCGGCGCTCGGCGTCGCCGACGGCGGGCACGTCCGACTCGCTCCAGCCGAACAGGCGGAAGTCGTCGGGCCGCCGCAGGTAGTGGGCCACCTTCGGCGAGAGCCCCGAGGCCCGGACCGCCACCAGATGGGCACTGCCCCGCAGCTCGCGCAGCTGCACCATGAGATGCATGGCCCGGGCCGGGGCGTCCTCCGGGCGCGGCTCGCCGAGCATCCCGGCGAAGAGCGCGAGCCCTACGGGGTCGGCCGCGTCCACCACCGCCTCGGCGGCGGCGCAGAGCTCCTCGAGCCCGGGCACGCCCGTGAGCCGCGCCCGTCCCATGGCGTGCGCACAGGCCAGGTGCTCGCGGCCGGCCGTGCGCGGGGCCACGACCTCCCGGGCCGACTGCCACATCCGCGCCAGCACCGAGGGCTCGAAGTACCCGAACGCACTGACGACGACCGGCGCCTCCACGTCGCCGAGCACCCCGCCGCGCCCGAGGAAGTAGAACCGGTAGGCGTCCAGCCCGAGCTCCTTTCCCCGGGCGACGGTCTCGGGCGTGAAGTAGAACGCGGCGCCGGCCTTGCCGACCAGCGGCGCGACGTCGGCGACGATCGGATCGGGGGAGGTCACGGCCGCAGGTTAGGCCCGGACCCGCGGGCGTGCCGCGGCCCGGACGCCGGCGCCGTCGCACGTGCCGGCTCCCGCCCGTCGCTCGCCACCTCTGTGCCGACGGGCCGTGCGGCGGGCCGCAGGCGCCAGGAGACCTCCATCAGCGCGCCCCCCAACGGCGAGTCGTCCACCCGCCAGCGTCCGCCGGTGGACCGGACCACCGAGTCGGCGATGGCCAGTCCGAGCCCGGCGCCGCCCGGCATGTCGGTGGCCCGCCGGAACCGGTCGAAGAGGACCTGCCGCTGTGTCGGCGGGATGCCCGGCCCGTCGTCCTCCACGCGCAGCAGGGCGCGTCCGCCGGCGGCCGTCGCCGTCACCTGCACCCGGCCGCCGGCCGGCACGTACCGGCACGCGTTGTCGAGCAGCGTGCCCGCCAGCCGGTCCAGCCACTCCCCTCCGTCGACCCAGACCGGGTGCCCGTCGATGCTGGCACCGAGGCTGACGCCACGCCCGCTCGCCACGGGACGGAACCGCTCCACCGCAGTGGCGGCGACCGCCGTGAGGTCGGCCGGCACCCGGGCGGGCTCGGGCGGCGCGGTGTCGAAGCGGGCCAGCCAGAGCAGGTCCTCGACGATCGACTTCAGCCGTCGGCTCTCGCGCGCCACGTGGTCGAGCGCCTCCCGGTCGGCGGCGGGGTCCGGCGGCCCGCTGCGCGCCAGCTCGATCTCTGCCTCGATCACCGTGAGCGGGGTGCGCAGCTCGTGCGAGGCGTCGGCGGTCAGCTCCTGGAGCCGCCGCCGAGCAGCCTCGACAGGGGCGGCGGACCGCACGCCGATGGCGAGGACGCCGGCGAACACGCCGGCGAGGAGCGCGGGGGCGAGCAGCAGCTCGCCGGTCAAGAGGACCCGGTCGATGTGGGACGGGCCGGCGAGGTTCTGGGCCGCCACGAGCACCCCGCCCCGGAAGGGCCGGGCGTCGTAGCGGAAGGTGGCACTGCCCGTCGGGAGGGAGAGCGGTGGCTCGAGGGCAGCGTGCGCCGCCGGCGGCAGCGGGGGCTCCCCCTCGGTCAGCCCCGTGACCGCCCCGCCAGAGGACACGAACCACACGAAGACGGGCGCGCCGTCGGTGCCCACGTCGTCGGGCAGGGAACGGCTGGCCAGGGGCTGGGGGAAGCTGCTCACCACCGCCAGCCGGTCGCTCAGCCGCTGGTCGACCTCCCACAGCACCCGACGGGCGGCGACGGCGTCGATGCCGGCGGCCACCGCCACGTACAGCACGCCGATCAGGAGCGCGGCCACCAGTGCCAGGCGCGAGGCGGCCACGAGGGTCGGCCGCGACCACCGCCGCACGTCAGCCCTCCCCTTCCGGCACCGGCGGGGGCGGAGGCGGGGGCGGGGGCGCCACCAGGCGGTAGCCCACGCCCCGCACGGTCTCGATGTGGGCGGAGCTGCCCGTCAGCTTCGAACGCAGACGCGTGAGATGGACGTCGATCGTGTTCGACCCCACCGCCTCGGCCTCGTCGTCCCACACGTGCACGGCGAGGGCCCGCCGGCCCACCACCGCCGGCCGGCGCCGGCACAAGAGCTCCAGGATGGCGAATTCGCGCCCGGTGAGCGCGAGCGGCTCGCCGTCCCGGCACACCTCTCTCGTGGCCGGGTCGAGCACGATGTCGCCGGCCCGGAGCACCGGGTCGAGCGCCACCATGGGTCGTCGCTGCAACGCCCGCAACCGCGCCAGCAGCTCTGCCAGCTGGAAGGGCTTCACGAGGTAGTCGTCGGCCCCGGCGTCGAGACCCTCCACCCGGTCGGCCGTGGCGTCCCTCGCCGTCAGCATGAGGATCGGCACCTGGGTGCCCCGGCGCCGGACCTGGCGCACCACCTCCACGCCGGAGACGCCGGGCATCCGCCAGTCCAGGACCACGGCGTCGTAGTCGTAGCTGCCCAGGTGGACGAGGGCGCGGTCCCCGTCGGCGACCGCGTCGACGACGTAGCCGTTGCGCCTCAGCGCACGCTCGAGGACGGACCGGAGGCCGGGGTCGTCCTCGGCGACGAGCAGCCGCACGACGCGGATCGTACTTCCTGGTCCCGGCCCGTTCCCGCCGGCGCTCCGGGGGTATCGTGCACCACCATGCGCGGGGCACTGGCCGCCACGAGCGGCAACGACACCGTCGAGATCGTCGACGACCTCACCGTGGACGAACCGGGCGAGGGCGAGGTCCAGGTGGGCATCCGGGCCGCCGGGATCTGCCATTCGGACCTGTCGGCCATGAACGGCACCATCCTGCAGCGGTTCCCCTTCGTCCCGGGCCACGAGGGCGCGGGGGAGGTCACGGCCGTGGGCCCCGGGGTCTCGGGCGTGGCCGAGGGTGACCACGTGATCGTGGCGTGGACCCCGCCGTGCGGCCGGTGCAAGGCGTGCCTGCGGGGGCAACCAAATCTCTGCATCGACATCTTCTTCGCCATGCAGGGCACCGCCCGGTTCCACCGGGGGGAGAGCGACATCTTCGGCTTCGCCGGCACCGGCACCTGGGCCGAGACGATGGTGCTGCCCGCCCAGGCGGTGGTGCCGATCCCCGCCGACGTGCCCTACGACGTTGCCGCGCTCATCGGTTGCGGGGTCACGACCGGCGTGGGGGCGGCAGTGAACACCGCCAAGGTGGCCGTCGGCTCGTCGGTCATGGTGCTCGGCTGCGGCGGGGTGGGCATCTCGGCCATCCAAGGTGCCCGGCTCTGCGGGGCGGCGGAGATCGTCGCCGTGGACACGGTGCCCGGCAAGCTGGACGACGCCCGGCGGTTCGGCGCCACCCACGGGTTCCATCCGGACGAGGTGCCGCAGGCCATCGCCGAGGTGACCGGGGGCGAGGGCTTCGACTACGCCTTCGAGTGCATCGGCACCGCACCGACGTTCCGCGCCGCGTGGGACGCCACCCGGCGCGGGGGCACGACCGTCATCGTCGGGGCGGGGCGGGGCGACGCCGTGCTCTCGCTCAACGGGTTCGAGCTGTTCTTCTCCGAGAAGGCGCTCCTCGGCAGCTACTACGGCAGTGCCGACGTGCGCACCGAGTTCCACCGGTTGATCCGTCTGTGGCGGTCC
Organism: Actinomycetes bacterium; assembly: GCA_021791845.1. GTDB lineage: Bacteria > Actinomycetota > Acidimicrobiia > Acidimicrobiales > RAAP-2 > JAJYVT01. The sequence goes on from JAJYVT010000005.1 coordinate 50,798, forward strand.
GGCCGGCTGGACCTGGAGGGCATGGTCACGGCCCGGCTGGACCTGGACCAGATCAACGACGGGCTGGCGGCGATGCAACGCGGCGCGGTGATCCGCCAGGTCGTGACCATCTGACGCCGGGCCTGCCGGCGGGCGGGCACGGCGGTGGCCGCCGGCCACCGGGCGACCCCGATAGCCTGCGACCATGGCCGTCGTGACGGGGGCCGCACGCGGCGGCACGATCGAGGTGCGAGGCCTCACCAAGCGGTTCGGCCGCATCACGGCCGTCGACGACCTGAGCTTCACGGTCGAGCCCGGGCGCATCACCGGCTTCCTCGGGCCCAACGGGGCCGGCAAGACGACGACGTTGCGGATCCTCCTCGACCTCGTGGGGGCCACGTCGGGGAGCGCGACGATCGGCGGGCTCCGCTACCGCGACATGCCCGAGCCGGCCCGGTCGGTCGGCGCGGTGCTGGAGGCCACCAACTTCCACCCCTCCCGCCGGGCCCACGCCCACCTTCGGATGATGTCGATCGCGGCGGGCATCCCCACCACCCGCGTCGAAGAGGTGCTGGGGCTCGTCGGGCTGACGGCCGACGCCAAGCGCAAGGTGGGCGGCTACTCGCTCGGCATGCGCCAGCGCCTGCAGCTGGCCGGGGCGCTCCTCGGCAACCCGGGCGTCCTCATCCTGGACGAGCCGTCCAACGGGCTGGACCCCCAGGGCATCGCCTGGCTGCGCGACTTCCTCCGGCACCTGGCGCGGGAGGGTCGCACGATCCTCGTGTCGTCGCACCTGCTGGCCGAGATGGCCCAGACGGTCGACGACGTCGTGATCGTCTCCCAGGGCCGCCTGCGCGTGCAGGGCCCCCTGTCGGCGCTGACCGCGCAGTCCCGCTCCGCCATGCGCGCCCGTACGCCGGAGCCACAGCGCCTGGCCGCCGTCGCCCACCAGGCCGGGTTCGCCCCCCGGCCCCTCGGGCCCGACATGGTCCTCGTGGACGGGGCGACGCCCGAGGCGCTCGGCCCGGTCCTCGCCGCCAACCAGGTGGTGGTGTACGAGCTCGTCCAGGTGAGCCAGAACCTGGAGAAGCTCTTCCTCGAGCTGACCACATCCATGACCGACCAGTCCGCCGTCCGCATGGGGGCGCACGGGGCCGGCGTCGGGCAGCCGCCGGGACAATGGGGGCCGCCGGGGCAGCCCCCGCCGGGCTCGCCGGAACAATGGGGGCCGCCGGGGCAGCCCCCGCCGGGCTCGCCGGGACAATGGGGGCCGCCGGGGCAGCCGCCGCCGGCAGCACAGCCGGTGGCCCCAGGCCAGTGGGCACCGCCCACCGGCGCACCGTCGCCGTGGCGACCGCCGCCCCAGGCGCAGCCGCCCCGGGCGCAGGCGCCCCAGACGCCACCACAGCCACAGCCGCCGGGCACCGGGGAGCCGCGGCGATGATGCGTCTCATCGAAGCCGAGCTCTTCAAGCTGCGCACCACGCCCGGGCCGTGGGTGTGCATCCTCGTCACGATGCTGTTGACCGGGCTCGGGATCACGACGGCCTTCATCGTCGGCCACGACCACGTCGTCACCTTCACCGCCCCGACCACAACCACGGGCCTGCGCAACCTGGTCGGCGCCGGCTACGAGGCGGGGGTCGTCATGGCGCCGGTGCTCGGCGTGATCTGCATCACCACCGAGTACCGCCACCGGATCCTCACCGCCACGCTGCTGCTCGACCCGCGCCGCCCCGAGGTCATCACGGCCAAGATCGTGGCGTCGGCACTGTGGGGCCTGCTGATGAGCGTGGCCTCGTTCGTGATGGTGGCGGCGATGGGGATCCCCCTGCTCGTGGTCGAGGGCGGCTCGGTCTCCGCCCTGGCGCACCAGGTGGGACCGGTGGTGCCGGGCATCCTCGCCGCCTACCTCTTGCTCGCCATCTACGGCATGGGCATCGGGACGCTCGTGCGCAACCAGATCGCCGGCGTCATCCTGGCGCTCGGCATCACCCTGGTGCTCGAGCCGATCATCGTCGCCATCTTCGGCTCGCTCGCGCACATGGACGTGAATTTCCTGCCCTCGCGGGCCACGCAGTCGCTCGCCGGGGGGCTCCTCCCCCGCGGGGCCGGGAACGCCACCTTGACAGCCCACGTGCTCCTCAGCTGGTGGCTCGGGGCCATCGCATTGGTCGGCTGGGGACTGGGTACCGCCATCCTCGGCTACTTCCTCACGTTCAAGCGAGACGTCACCTGAGACCATCCCCCCGTGCAGCCGTCGATGCCCGCTCCCGGCGCGCGGCACGACCGGTGACCACGCCGGCGGAGGCGCTCCCCGCCGCCGGGGCCGGCGCGGAACGGCCGCTCTCGACAGGCGGATCGCCCTCCGACCACCTCCCGGCCGGCCGGGCCCGCCGCCGCCGGTCGCCCGCCGTGTCGATGGTGCCGGCGATCCTCGAGGTCGGCTCGCGCCGGCTGCAGTACGCCGTGTCCGACAACGCCGACGCCCACGGCCCGGCCGGCCCGGGGAGCCCGCCGGTGTGGGCGGTCAACATCCACGGCTACTTCACCGGCGGTCAGATGTACTGGCGGGAGAGCGCCTGGCTCGCCGAGCGGTTCGGCTGGCGGGTGGTGAACCCCTCCCTTCCGGGCTTCGGCGGCAGCGACCCGCTCGGATGGCACGAGATCTCCATCGGGAGGCTCTCGGAGCAGGTGGTGCGCATCGTGGACCATCTGGGCGCGGGACCCGTCCTGCTGCTCGGCCACTCGATGGGGGGAGCGGTGGCTGTGCACTACGCCCACGAGCGGCCGGACGCGACGCTCGGGCTCGTCTACCGCGACGGCGTCGCCACGCCCGCCTGGCGGGACCGCAACGGCATCGTCCAGACGGCGGTGTCCACCGTCTCGCCCAACATGGCGCCGTTCGCCGACATGTTCGTCTCGTTCGTCATGGACGTGCCCGACCTCCTCATCGGGCGGGCCCTCTCGACGGTGCGGGCGCTCATCCCCGACGTGCGCCGCAACATGCGCACCGTCGGCCTCAGCTTCCCGGTTGCCGCCATGCTCATGACCGTGGACCTCCGCGCCGAGGTGACGGCGCTGGCCGAGGCCGGCCTGCCGATCCTGGGCGAGTGGGGCACCTTCGACCACATCGTCGGCCCCTCCGCGGCCGACGAGTTCGAGCGGTGCGCGTCGACCACGGTCCAGTGGGTCCCCGGGGGCCATTCCTGGATGCTGGCCCGCCCCCAGGGACAGGCCGACCTCCTCTCGCACCTCGACGTCGGCCGGCGGTTCCTGGCCGAGGTGGAGGCCCGTCACCGGTCGGCCACGACGGGTCGGCGGCGGCTCCGCAGGGTGCGCTGAGGCACTCTCCGGCCGCCGGCCGTCACCCGCCGCCGGCCGTCACCCGCCGCGCCGGGACCTGGGGGCGGGCGCCGGGCGGGGGCCCCGCCGCGCCGTCCGCTCCCGGCGCGCCGCCCCAGACCGCCGGCCGGTCACCCGCCCGCACGGCGGCGATCAGCCGGCGGAAGGTCTCGCCGGCCGGCGCGCCGGCCCCGTCCACGTCCCGCCACACCACCGTGTCGCCGGCAGGGTCCGGCGTGACCGCGAAGAGCCCGGTGTCGGCGCCGGTGCCGGCAGGGTCGACGGACCCCCCGAGGTCGCGGTAGCAGAAGCCGGCGATCGGCGTGCCGTCCCCGACGGCGTCGACGGTGGCCGCCACTGCCGCCCGCAGGTACGCAGGGCGGTCCCACCCGTCGGGTCGGACCCCGGCACCCGGCGGCATGGCCAGCCCGGCGTGGACCCACAGCGGGAGGCCCGGCGCGGCGCCGGCGAGCGTCCGGCACCAGGCGCCGAGCCCGTCGAGGTCGGTGGGCGCGTCCCAGGGAGCCGCGGGGTGCCCGGCCTCGGTCGGCGCCACGCCGGCCATCCGGCCGAGCTGGCCGAGGGCGTCCGGGCGGGCCGACCGCGCGCTCGACCCCGGCGCCCACACCATCACCAGCCCGTCGAGCGGGGCCCTCGCCGGCCGCCCGTACACGGCGTCGAGCAGGCGGCGGGGGGAGGCCGCCACCCGGCGCTGGCGGAACCGGGCGCGCACCCCCCGACCGGTCCGCCCGTAGGGCGACCACAACGCCGCCAGCCGGCGTGCGGTCAGGTCGGCGAGGCTGGCCGGCGGGAGCTCGTCGTCGTGGAGGCGCCGGCGGTCGTCCACCCAACCGTCCAACTCGCCGCGGGCCACGCCCAGGGAGGGGGCGACCATGACGTCGACCGGGAGCCGATGCCAGTCGTAGGAGCCCGGGGCGACCATCCCCATGGTCACCACGGGATCGTCCTGGCGCTCGTGGAGGAGGTCGTAGGCGAGCACGTGGGCGGTGCAGAGGTTGTCGAGCACCGCCCACGCGTCGGCGACGGCACCCACACGGCCCGGCGGGTTGTGGCCGCCGACCCAGCCGGCCAGCGCGCCGACGTTGGGCTGGAGCACCGTCACCCAGTGCCGGCACGATGTCCCGAAGGCGTCCACGAGGCGCGCCACGTGGTGGGCGAAGCGCTCCGGGCTGCCGGGGGTGAGCCAGAACTCGGCCCCCAACCAGGCCGGGTGCGCCAGGTCGTGCAGCGTCACCATGGGGACCATCCCGCGGTCGGCGCACCTGCTCAGCGTCCGGGCGTAGCGGTCCAGGGCCGCCTCGTCCACCACCCCGGGGGCCGGCTCCACCCGCGCCCACTCCACCGGCAGGACCAGGAGCTCGCAGCCGGCTCCGGCGGCACGCTCGACCACCTGCTCGGGCCGACGCCAGGCGTCGCCGGCCAGGCCCGGCGGGGTGGCGCGGCCCGTGCGCTCCCAGCTCCACCACTGGTTCTCCGGCTGCCCGGGGCCGTTGAACCCGCCTTCTCCCGTGGCGCAGACCACGGCGCCGAAGAGGGTGCCCGGCGGGACCAGGCCGTCCGCTGGATCCCGCATGGCGACAGCATGGCACGCCCACCTGCGCCTTCGATGACGGCCGCCGGCCCGTGCGGGTTGGACTCCCCCTCCCGGCCCGCGGGTAGCGTCGGCCCTGACCGGGAGGAGGCGACATGGCTGACGAAGTGCTGCGCGAACGCCGGGGGCACGTGGAGATCCTCACCATCAACCGCCCCGAGGCGCGCAACGCCATCAACGGCGCGGTGAGCACGGGGATCGCTGCGGCCCTCGACGAGCTGGCCGAGGACCCCGAGGCCTGGGTGGTGATCCTGACGGGCAGCGGCGACAAGGCGTTCTCCGCCGGCATGGACCTGAAGGCGTTTGCCGCCGGCGAGGGGGCGACGGTCATGGGGGCGCCGGGGGGGTTCGGCGGGATCGCACGCCGGGACTTCCCCAAGCCCCTGATCGCCGCCGTCAACGGGTCGGCGCTGGCCGGGGGGCTCGAGATCGCCCTGTCGTGCGACCTCGTGGTCGCGGCCGACCACGCGGTGTTCGGCATCCCCGAGGCATCCCGGGGCCTCATCGCCGGCGCCGGGGGCCTCTTCCGCCTGCCCCGGCGGGTGCCGCTGGCCGTGGCCCTGGAGCTGGCGCTCACCGGCGACCCCATCGACGCCGACCGGGCGTTCCAGCTCGGCCTGGTGAACCGGGTCGTCCCCCGCCACCAGCTGATGGACGAGGCCCTGGTGCTGGCCGAGCGGATCGCCGGGAACGCGCCCCTCGCCGTCCGCTACTCCAAGGCGGTCATGCTCCAGTCCCTCGGCGCAGGGGACACCGAGGGGTGGCGGCTCACCGACGAGGCGGTGGGCGTCGTCTTCTCCTCCTCCGACGCCATGGAGGGGCCCGTCGCCTTCGCCGAGAAGCGCCGGCCGAACTGGCAGGGACGCTGACGCCGCCGTGGGGCCGGGCGGGCGGTCCCGACCGGGCCGCCGTCCCGCCGCGCGCACGGCTGGGATAGCCTCTGGGCTGGCGGGTCGTCGACACCCGCCGAAGCAAGGAGACGGCACATGCTGGCAGACATCCTTGGACCGGACTTGCTGATCGTGCTGATCGTGGTCGTCCTCGTCCTCTTCGGGGGCGCCGCCATCCCGAAGCTCGCTCGCAACCTGGGATCGGCCAAGAACGAGTTCGAGAAGGGCATGCGCGAGGGCGGCGCCGCCAAGTCCGAGGCCGCGGCGACGGCCGACGAGGACAAGGCCTGACCTTCGACTTCGGCCGCCGCCCACGGGCGCGGCCACCCGGGGCGGGCACCGCCTCGTGCCCCCGTCACGCCCCTCGGTTCCTCGCTCCACCCGTCACTGCCGTTGCGGCCCGGCCTTTGAACTGCCCATGCGGCCTCGGCCGCCCCGGGCCGGGTGCTCGGGGACGCGCACCGCCGCGACCAGCTACTTCGTCTTTTCCTACGGCGTTCGATAGTGTCCCCACCCGTGGATCCGTCGCCCACCGGCAACCCTTCCGCCACACGCACCGACGCGGCTCCGGGCGGCCCCGCCGCGGCCCCGGACGCCCCGGAGCCGGGCGCGGCCCCCGCCCGGTCGAGGCGGTCGCGATGGCTGGGCACGGCCGTGCTGGTGGCCGGCGGGCTCCTCCTGGCCGGGTGCCAGCTGCCGACCTTCGGGGAGACCAAGCCCGTCACCACCCAGGGCCAGGACGCGATCAAGCTCTGGCAGGGCTTCTTCATCGCCGGCGCCATCGTGTTCCTGATCGTCTTCGGGCTGATCACCTGGGCCGTCCTCCGCTACCGGCGGCGGTCGGACGCGATGCCCCGCCAGACCCAGTACCACACCATCCTCGAGATCATCTACACGACCGTGCCGGTCGTGATCGTGCTGGTGCTGTTCGGTTTCACCTTCGTCACCGAGAACGAGGTGAACGCCCTGCCCACGCCCAAGATGTCGGTGACCGTCACCGGCTTCCAGTGGGGATGGCGGTTCCACTACACAACAAAGAACGTCACAGTCATCGGGGTCGAGCTGCAGGACCCGGAGATGGTGCTGCCGGTGAACGAGCCGACCCGCATCTACCTCGAGTCGCACGACGTGATCCACGGCTTCTACGTGCCGGCGTTCGACTTCAGCCGGTACGCCCAGCCCGGGATCATCAACAAGTTCACCATCACGCCGCACACCACCGGCACCTACCGCGGCCAGTGCACGCAGTACTGCGGCCTCTACCATTCGCTCATGCGGTTCCGGGTGAAAGTGGTCTCGGACGCCGCCTTCGCCGCCTGGGTGAGCACGCACCACTCGAGCGGGCCGGCGACGTCCATCTCGACAGCCGAGAAGCAGGCCCTCACCAACTCGACACCGGGGGCGCACACACCAAACGTGCCTCCCTCGACGGTCACATCCACGGCGACGACAAACCAGACAGCAGGGAGCACAGGCCTGTGACTGACGTGATCGCCCCTCCCGCCGGCGGCGGCGGCGGCGCCCTCATCCCGGGCGCGGGCACCGACCACCTGGCGCATCCGCACGAGGAGCACGGCCCCTCGGGGCTCATGAAGTGGATCACGACCACCGACCACAAGGTGATCGGTCTCAGCTACATGATCACCGCCGTCGCGCTCTTCTACATCGCCGGCCTGCTGGCGCTCGGCATCCGGGTCCAGCTCACGACACCGGCCGGCACCTTCATCTCGTTCCAGCAGTACAACCAGCTCTTCACGATGCACGGCAGCATCATGCTGTACCTGTTCGCCGGTCCCTTCGCCTTCGGCGGCCTGGCCAACTACGTGGTGCCCCTCCAGATCGGCGCCCCGGACATGGCCTTCCCCCGCCTGAACGCCCTGTCCTACTGGCTCTTCCTCGGCGGCTCCACCACGATGCTGCTCGGCTTCGCCACCTCGGGCGGCGCCGCCGACTTCGGCTGGGTCGCCTACGCGCCGCTGTCGACCTCCACCTACACGCCGGGGACCGGCGAGGACCTGTGGATCATGGCCCTGGTCCTCACCGGGTTCTCCGCCATCTTCACCGGCGTCAACCTGGTGGCCACGATCTTCTACCTGCGAGCCCCGGGCATGACCATGTTCCGCATGCCGATCTTCACCTGGAACATGCTGGTGACCGGGATCCTGATCCTGATCGCCTTCCCGGTGCTGACGGCGGCGCTCGTGATGCTGTTCGCCGACCGGCACTTCGGGACGATGATCTATGCGGTCACGGGCTGTCATACCGTCACCGGTGCGCCGGACGCCCATGCCTGCGGATCGGCGGTGCTGTGGCAGAACCTCTTCTGGTTCTTCGGCCATCCCGAGGTGTACATCCTGGCCTTGCCGTACTTCGGCATCGTGACCGAGATCTTCCCGGTCTTCTCCCGCAAGCCGGTCTTCGGCTACAAGGGGATGGTCTTCGCCACCATGTCGATCGCCGCCCTGTCCACCGGGGTGTGGGCGCACCACATGTTCACCACCGGAACGGTGCTGCTGCCGTTCTTCTCGCTGATGAGCCTGCTCATCGCCGTCCCCACCGGGATCAAGTTCTTCAACTGGATCGGCACGATGTGGCGGGGGCAGCTCGTCTACAAGACGCCGATGCTGATGTCGATCGGCTTCCTGTTCGCCTTCCTGATGGGCGGCGTCACGGGCGTCATGCTGGCCTCACCGCCGATCGACTTCTTCGTCCACACAACGTACTTCGTGGTCGCCCACTTCCATCAGGTGCTCTTCGGCTCGGCGGTGTTCGGCGGGTTCGCCGGGCTCTACTACTGGTATCCCAAGATGTTCGGCCGGATGCTGAACGACACGCTCGGCAAGTGGCACTTCTGGCTGCTCTTCATCGGGTTCTGGGTGACGTTCATGCCCCAGTACATCCTCGGCCTGCACGGCATGCCGCGGCGCGTCGCCAGCTACCCCGCCCACCTCGGGTGGCAGTCCCTCAACATCGCGTCCACGATCGGCGCCTTCATGATCGCCACCTCGTTCCTGTTCCTCCTGGCCAACTTCTGGGTGTCCTGGCGCTACCCCGTGCCGGCGGGCGACAACCCGTGGGACGCCCACACGCTCGAGTGGTTCACCACCTCGCCGCCGCCGCACCACAACTACACGCACCTACCGACCATCCGGTCCGAGCGGCCCACGTGGGACTACAACCACCCGGAGGCCCCGACCATCCGGCACGGCGGCCCGTCGGGGCCCGGGCACCCCAACGGCCACGGGCCCATCGGCTCGGGCAACGGGGGGCCGCCGGGGGGCGGTGACGGCTCCGCCGGGGCCCGGCAGGGGGTGCCGGCGTCATGAAGATCGAGTCGACCTTCCTGATCGGCGTCGGGATCTTCTTCGGCTGCGTCGCCGCCATCTACTGGTTCTTGAGCTACGAGGACGCCGGCGGCATGATGCTGGTCGGCACCTGCCTCCTCGGACTGGTCCCCGGCAGCTACTACTTCTTCTGGCACCGCCGGTTCCGGGGGCACAAGTACTTCTTCTGGGGCAAGACCGAGCGCGTGGTGGGCACACGGCCCGAGGACCGACCGGACGCCACGATCGCTGACGGGGCGGGCGTCATCAGCTCGTTCCCCGGCGGGAGCGTGTGGCCGTTCATCCTCGGGATGGGGGCGTTCGTGCTCCTGCTCTCGTTCGTGTTCGGCGTCTGGCTGGCCATGGTCGGCGGCTCCGTCATCCTGACCGCGCTCGTCGGCGTGACGGCCGAGAGCCGGCGGGGCGGCACCCACTGACCCGGCGCGGCGCGGTTGCAGTCGCTGACCCGGCGCTGACCAGCCGCTGACCGGCGGCGGGTCAGCCGCGAAGCCCGGCCCTCGCTGAGCCGGGCGCCCTCACGGCCCGAGCACGTGGACGTCACCCCCGTCGCCGTCGACCAGCACGAGCGACCCGGCGCCGCCGAGCGCCAAGGGGCCGGTCCCGACCACGGCCGGCACGCGCCGGGCCCTGGCGACGTCGACGAGGTGGGCGGCCGGGCTCCCCGACTCGGCCACCACGGCGGACGCGACCCACAGCGCCGGGGCAGCCTGCGGGAAGGGGCGCTCGAGGACGACCACGTCGCCCGGCACCACCTGACGAAGGTCGGCCCCTGAGGCGAGGCGCCGGCCCCACCCCGCCGCCCGGCCGGGCGCCGCCGCCTCTCCCCTCACCGCCCGGCCCCAGCGCCCGACCGAGGCCTGCACCAGCGGCTGCCACCGGAGGGACCGGAAGCGGTGGGCGTGCCAGCCGGCGGCCTCGGGACGGACCAGGCGCGACCGCACCTCCTCGACCGACAGCGCCCAGAGCTGCTCGCCGTGGGCGAGGGCGCCGGCCTCCCGGAGGCCGCGCCCGCACGCGTCGATCCCCTCCAGGACCCGCGCCTGCTCGGCCAACGGGACCCGGCGGACCCGGCCGAGCACGTCGAGGTCGCCCGCGGCCACCCGGCCGGTCAGCCGCGCCGCCGCCGCGGCCACGTCGGCCGCCGGCGCACCCGCGGTCCCCATGGCTTCGGCGACGAGCGACCGTGCGGCCTCCACCGTGCGGTCGAAGCTGCCGAGCAGGTCCCCGCCGCCTCCGGGACCCGCTGAGCCCGCAGGTCCTCCGGGGCCACGGCTCCCGGCACGCTCGCCGGCACCCCACGTCTCGCCGGCCCCGTCCTCCGGCAGGCACCCGAGCAGCCAGGGGAGCACCAGCTCGTCGCCCAGCGGCCCGCCGAAGCGAGCCACGGCCCGCGCCACCCTCGGCGTGACCGCAGAAGCGGCGGCGCCTTCGGGGAGGGCCGCAGCAACCGGGGCGTGGGGCTGACCCCGGTCCGGGCCCTCCATGCCGTCCCTCCGGACCTGGAGCAGCACCGGGGCGTCGTCCACGATGGCCCACTCCACGGTGACCGGCACCCCCTCGCCGGCCCGCCGGGCGAGGTCGGCGACGGCCCGGACCCACGCCGGAGGCAGCGCGTCCCCCGTCGACCACCCGGCGAGGAGAGGTGCCGGCGATCCCCGCACGCCGACCACGTGGACGTCGGCGTCGGCGCCGACCCTGGCGATGCCGCCCGCCTGCGGCTCGACCATGGGCTGGACGAGCACGGCGGGGCAGACGTCGGCCGGCCGGGCGCCGGTGCGGGCGCACCGTTCGAGGACCGCAGGGGTGAGGGCGGCCGCCCAGCAGCCGGCCACGGCCGTCGGCAGCTCGTCCGGTTGCACGTCGAGGAAGGAGGTGAAGGCGCCGGCCCACGCCGGGTCGTCCTCTGCGACCGAGGACGACCGCACGGCGAGCCGCGGCCCGAGGCGCCCGGCGGCGCGCACGGCCGGCCCGAGATCGATCGCCCGGGCCGCCTCCATCAGGGCGAGCGCGGCGGCGTGCGGCCCGGCCGTCCGGACCGAGGCGACCAGGGAGGCGACCAGCCCCCGCCCCTCGTCCGCCGGGACCACGAACCCCGGCAGGACGGGCAGCCCGCGGCGCCGGGCGCGGCCGAGGGCCGCCGCCTTGGCCCCGACGGTCGAGCCCAGCGCCCCGGCAGCGTCCAGGTCGACGAGGTCCGGCGGCACGGCTCTCAGGGACCCGGTCGGACGGCGTAGTCCACGGGCTCGCCGGCGACCGCCTTGACCACCTGCGTCGCCGCCTTCCGTTGCGACTCGCGGATCGACGCCTCCGAGTAGTAGGCGACGTGCGGCGTCACGAGCAGGTTGGGGACGTCGCCCAGCCGGGACGCGTCGGGCGGCTCCGACTCGAAGACGTCGAGGCCGGCACCTCCGAGCACGCCCGACCGCAACGCCGCCACGACGTCGTCCAGGCGGACGAGCGGTCCCCGAGAGGTGTTCACCAGGATGGCCCCCGGCCGCATCACGGCGAGCCGGCCGGCGTCGATCAGGCCGCGCGTCGCCTCGGTCAGCGGGCAGTGGAGCGACACGACGTCGCTCGAGGCGAGGAGGTCGTCGAGCCCGACCAGCGCGACCCCGCCGTCGCCGGGAGCAGCCCCCGGGGTCGAGCCCGGCACAGCCCCCGGGGTCGAGCCCGGCGTCGGGGCCGCGTCCACGTAGGGGTCGTGGGCGAGGACGCGCATCCCGAGCGCCCGCGCGCCGGTCGCGACCCGGCGCGCGATGCGGCCGAAGCCGACGAGGCCCAGCGTCAGCTCGGACGGCCGGGCCATGGGCCGCAGGTTGCCGACGCCCCAGCCGCCCGAGAGGACCTCGGCGTGGCCCGCGGGCAGCCGCCGCAGGAGCGTCAGGGCGAGCGCCAGGGCGTGCGCCGCCACCTCCTCCACGCAGTAGTCGGGCACGTTGGTGACGACGATGCCCCGCTCGGCCGCCGCCGCCACGTCCACGTTGTCGACCCCGATGCCGTACCGCGCGATGACCCGGCACCGGTCGAGCCGCTCGATGTCGGCCCGGCCCAGTGCGAAGTAGGTGGTGAGGACGGCGTCGGCGCCCGAGGCCGCATCCAGCACGGCTGTGCGGTCGCCCGTCGCCACGTCCAGGCGGCCGCCATGGCCCTCGATGATCTCGCGCTCGATCGCGGTGTCGGGGAACACCTGGTCCGTGAGGACCACCTGGAACCCGCGCCCCTGGAACCCGCGCCCCTGGACCTCGCTCACCGGGAGCCTCCCTTCGTGTCGCGCCATGGCCGTCGCCCGGGTGCTCCGGGCGCCGGTCTCCGACCGGTCCGGGTCACCGGGCCGATGCGGCCGGGCCGAAGACCACCTTCAGCCGGTCCCGACGGTCGCCCCAGGACGCGAACACGGCCGGCGCGGCAGCGAGCGGCAGGCGATCGGTCACGAGGGGGGCACCCCGAACCGACCCCGACGCCACGAGGGCGATCGCGTCGTCGTAGTCGGCACCGGTGGCCGCCCTCGGGTGGACGACCCGGACCTCCTTGCGGTAGAGCTCGTGCAGCGGCGCCTCGCTCACGCCGGAAGGCGACGTGCCGAACACGACGACCGTCGAGGCGAAGCCGGCCAGCTCCGCCGCCAGCGCGACGGTGGCACCCGACCCGACCGCCTCGACGACGACGTCGGCCCCCTCGCCGCCGGTCTCCCCCGCCACCACCTGCGCCGCCTCGTCGGGCGTGCACGTCACGGCGGCTCCGAGCCGCTCGGCCAGCCGCCGCTTCTCGGGCGACCGCCCCACCCCGACGACGGCGGCGGCCCCCCATGCGTTCAGGAGCTGCACGTGGAGCAGCCCGGAGACGCCGAGGCCGACCACGACCGCTCGAGCCCCCGCCACCTGGGGCACGGCGCGCTGCGCGTGCACGCACGTGCCGAGCACCTGGAGCAGCGCGGCGTCGGCGTCGGGGACCGAGCCGGGCACCACGTGCAGCCGATCGGGCGGTGCCGTCACGAAGTCCGCCAGCCCCCCGTCGACGTCGCGGCCCATCAGCCCGCCCCGGGGGCACAGGTGGAGGAGGCCGCGCCGGCACGTGCCGCAGGTCCCGCACCAGACGCTCGGGTCCAACAGGACGCGGTCGCCGGTCGCCAGGTGCCCGGGACCCCCGCCCCGGACGCGCCCCACGACCTCGTGGCCGATGACCCGGGGCGTGCGGACCGGGACCGACCCGTCCACCACGGCGCGGTCCGTCCCGCACACGCCCACCTGCTCGACCTGGACGACGACCAGGTGCTCCTCAGCCTCGAAGGCGATCTCGCGGACCGCAAGCGCTCCCGGTGCGTCCAGCACGACGGCCTGCACGGGCGCCGCTCAACCCTCTGCCGGGACGTCGCCCATGGCGAACAGCCGCTGCGCGTTCTGGGCGATCACCTCCACCGTCGCGGCGTCGAACGCCTGGGCGAGGCGGTCCATCGGCCGGTCCTCGGCCATGTCGAAGGGCATGTCCGTGCCGAGCAGCACGTGCCCGACCCCGACCCGCTCGGCCAGGAACCGCAGCGCCGCCGTGTCGTGGGTGAGGGTGTCGAAGTAGAGCTGGCCGAAGGCGGCGCGTACGGCCGCCGCGTCGATCTCGATCTCGGGTCGGACGCCGCAGGCGTGGAGCAGCCGGCCGGCCTGGTACGGGAAGAAGCCGCCCCCGTGGACCAGGACGAGGCGGATGCCGGGGTGCCGGGCGAGGACGCCCGAGCAGATGAGGCGCTCGACCACGAGGGTGGTCTCCAGTGGATTGCCGACCACGTTCTGGAAGTAGTACGGCTCGAGGGCGGGGTGCGGCTGGTTGAAGGCGGGGTGGACCAGCACCGGGAGCCCGAGCTCCTCGGCGTGGCGCCAGAAGGGGGCGAACCGCTCCTCGTCGAGCCTGGACCCGGCGATCGAGGTCCCGACGGCCGCTCCCGCCGCGCCGTCGCCCGCCGCGGCGCGGTAGGCCGACACCGCGGCGTCGGGGTCCTGCATGGGCAGGTTGGCGAGCCAGCGCAGCCGGCCGGGTGCGGCGGAACAGAACCTGGCCAGGCCGGCGTTGGCCGCCTCGCACAGCCGGGCGCCGTCGGCCGCCGGCACCTGGTAGAGGAAGAGGGGGGGCGGGGGCGAGACGACGGCGGCAGCCACGCCCCGGGCGTCCAGGGCGGCGAGCTTGGCCGCCGGGTCGTAGAACGACGCGTCGACGTCGAACGACGCGTGGTGCCCGCTGCGCCAGCGGCCGTCGGCCAGGGTGACGCCGTACGCCGGGTCGGCACCCAGCAGGTCGAGTGCCTCGCTCGGCATCACGTGGTTGTGGACGTCGACGCTCACCGCACCCCTCTTCCTCATCCGCTCCTGCTGGGACCCGGGTCCGTCGCCGTGGCCGCTCAGGCCGGCGGACGACGCTCGACGACGGCGTGCACGCTGGCCGGATCGGCGTCCTGCCACCCCGCATCGCGGGCCTTGGCGTGCAGCGCCGCCGCGGCCTCGAAGACCGGCAGGACGCACCCGGCGCGGTCGGCGAAGTCCCGGATGATCCCGATGTCCTTCATGAACGTGCTCACCCGCATGGTCGGCGGCTCGTACTCCTCCGCCACCATCATCGGGCCGCGCACCTCGAGCATCCGGGACGTCCCCGCGCCGGCGACGAGCGCCGGCAGCGCCACCTGCGGGTCGATCCCCCCGTCGCGCGCCAGCACCAGGGCTTCGGCCGCCGAGGCGTTGTGGACCGTGACGAGATGGTTCGCCACCAGCTTCAGCCGGGTGCCGTTGCCGAACGGGCCGAGGAAGAACACGGCGCGCCCGCAGGCGGCGAGCAGCGGCTCGGCGGCTCGGGCCGCCTCCTCGCTCCCGCTCAGGTAGAAGACGGCGTCGCCGCTCGCCATCTGGGCCCCGGTGCCGCTGATCGGGCAGTCCAAGAGCTCGATCGAGACGGCCAAGAGCTGCGCCCGGCCCCGCTCCTTGGTCTCCAGGGACAGGGTGCTCGTCTCGACGACGACGCGGGCCCGGGCCGGCCCCCCGTCGGTCAGGCCCTCCGTCCCGCCCACGACGCGGTCGAAGGCGGCCTCCGACGGGAGGGAGAGGACCACCACGTCGGCGGCGGCGGCCACCGCAGCCGGGCTCGCCGCCGGGACGCCCCCGGCCCGCTCGAAGGCGGCCACCGGCCCCGCCGCGACGTCGTAGCCGACGACGTCGTGGCCGGCGGCGAGGAGGTGGCGTGCCATCGCGCCCCCCATCGTCCCGAGGCCGACCACGCCGACCACGCCGACCACGCCGACCGCGCCGACGGCGCCGACGGCCGGGCGGTGCGGCCCGCCGGCGGCGCTGTGCGATCCCGTGGGCTCCATCACCCTCCTTCCCCACCCTCGCCGGAGGGGGCACGGGGCGCCTCGACCCCGACACCGGCCTCGCGTTCGACGGCCGGCACGCCTGGCGCACCGGCCACGCGGCGCCCGAGCCGCGCTCCTATCATCGTTGCGCACGTGCGGAGGCAGCCTATTGCATGGGAGGGGCCGTGACCGGAGGTGGCGGGGACGCCGGCAGGGACGTGCGGGTCGACGGCACGCAGGTCGCCGGCATGCGGGTCGAGCGGCACGTCGGCATCACCATGGACGACGGTGCCGTCCTCGACGCCGACGTCTTCCGCCCCGACGACGGGGGCCGGTACCCGGCGATCGTCTCCTACGGTCCCTATGCCAAGGGCCTGCCGTTCCAGGTCGGCTACGCCCCGCAGTGGGACAAGATGGTGGCCGAGCACCCCGACGTCGCCGCCGGGTCGTCGAACCGGTTCCAGTCCTGGGAGGTGGTCGACCCCGAGAAGTGGGTCCCGCACGGCTACGCCTGCGTCCGGGTCGACTCGCGCGGAGCGGGCTGGTCCCCCGGCCTGGTCGACGTCTGGTCGCCTCGGGAGGCCCGGGACCTGGCCGAGTGCATCGAGTGGGCGGCGGCACAGCCCTGGTGCAGCGGGAAGGTCGGGCTCTCGGGCGTGTCGTACTACGCCATCAACCAGTGGCAGGTGGCGGCGCTCCGGCCGCCCCATCTCAGCGCCATGATCCCGTGGGAGGGAGCGGCGGACTTCTACCGGGACATGGCCCGCCACGGCGGGATCCGCTCGGACTTCCTCGCCAACTGGTACCGGCGTCAAGTCCAGTCCGTCCAGTACGGCCTCGGGAGCCGCTCGGCCACGAACCCCGACACCGGCGAGCACGTCGCCGGGCCGGAGGACTTCGACGACGAGACGCTCGCCCGCAACCGCAAGGACCTCGACGCCGAGCTGGGCGGCCGGCCGTTCGACGGTCCCTGGTACCGCGAGCGGTCGGCCGACTGGTCCCAGGTCCAGGTGCCGTTCCTCTCGGCCGCCAACTGGGGCGGCCAGGGGCTGCACCCCCGGGGCAACTTCGAGGCCTTCACCCAGGCCGCCTCGACGGACAAGTGGCTCGAGGTCCACGGGCTCGAGCACTGGACCCACTTCTACACGGACTACGGCGTCGAGCTCCAGCGCCAGTTCTTCGACCACTACCTGCGGGGCGTCGACAACGGGTGGGAGCGCGGCCCGCGGGTGCGGCTGAACGTCCGCCGGCCCGGGGAGCGCTTCGAGCTGCGGGCGGAGCAGGAGTGGCCGCTGGCACGCACCGCCTGGACGACCGTCTACCTCGACGCCCGAGGCGGGTCGCTCAGCGAGGCGGTCCCGGACCCCTCGCAGGCGACCTACGACCCGATGGGCGACGGGCTCACGTTCTCCCTGCCGGTGCGGGACGACGACGTGGAGGTGACGGGGCCGCTCGCGGCCACGCTGTTCGTCTCGTCGTCGACCGACGACGCCGACCTCTTCCTCGTCCTGCGTCTCTTCGCCCCCGACGGCTCGGAGGTGACCTTCCAGGGGGCGCTCGACCCGAACACCCCGATCGCCCAGGGCTGGCTGCGGGCGTCGCACCGGGCGCTGGACGAGGAGCGGTCGCTCCCCTACCGCCCCTACCACCGTCACGACGCCGCCCAGCCGCTCGTCCCCGGCGAGGTCGTCCGCTGCGACGTCGAGATCTGGCCCACCTCGATCGTGGTCCCGGCCGGCTACCGACTGGCCCTCACCGTGCGCGGCAGCGACTACGTCTACGACGGCCCGCTCTCGCCCTTCGCCCAGACCTTCTACTACGCCAACCGCGGCGTCGGGCCCTTCACCCACGCCGACCCCGACGACCGGCCACCGTCGCGCGCCGGCGGCGCCGTCACCCTGCACACCGGAGGCGGCTCGCCCTCCTCGCTGCTCCTCCCGGTCGTCCCGCCCGCGCTGGCGGCGGCGCCCGCGGGCGGTTGAGCGGTCACCCGGCCAGGGTGATCTCCTGGACGGGGAAGGTGGAGATCATCTCGGTGCGGTCCTCGTGGACGATGAGCATCTCCTCGATCCGCACCCCGAACTCGTGGACCTTGCCGTGCTGCGTCTCGAGGGCGAAGACCATCCCGGGCTCGATCACCTGGGGGTAGTCGAGCGACCAGATCCGTGAGATGACCGGCATGTCGTACTGGGCGAGGCCGAGCCCGTGCCCCCAGAGGTTCGCCGCCGCCTCGTCCTCGTCGTCGTAGCCCCACGTCTCCTGGGCCGAGGGCCACTTGGAGGCGATGTCCCTCGTGGTGGCACCGGCCCTCACCGCGTCGATCGAGTCGTAGAGCCACTCGAGGGCCGTGTCGTAGTAGCGGCGCTGCTCGTCGGTCGGCTTCCCTCCGACGCAGAAGGTCCGGTAGTAGCACGACTTGAACCCGTTCCAGGTGAGCGCGGCCAGGTCCACGATGACGAGCTCGCCCGGCCGGATGATGCGGTCGGAGAAGTTGCGCCAGTTGGGCCAGGCATTGGGCCCCGACGACACGATCACGTCCTCCACGTCCTCCATGCCGGGGATGTCGTAGAGGTACTTCATCCCGAACGCCGTGACCTGGTTCTCGGTCAGGCCCGGCTTGAGGAACTGGGAGAACTCGTAGTGCAGCGCGTCGCCGATGGCGCCCACGATCCGCATCGCCTCCTGCTCGTCGACGTTCTTCACCGAGCGGGCCTCGACCATGGGCGTCATCCCGTCCGTCCACTGGATCCCGGCACGGTCGAAGGCGCGGATCATGTTGATGTCGATGAAGTCCACGCCGAGCGGCTGGTCCCGCACGCCCGCCTCCTCCAGGTCGGCCAGGAGCGCGTTGGTGAACTTGGCCACCTGGGCCTCGGACGCCGGCCCGGCCGCCCCCTTGATCCACGAGAAGGAGTGCCGCACGTTCTCCGGGCGCAGCCACGGCGAGTGCTTCTTCACGTGGATGCCGATGTCGCCCTGCTCGTAGAGGATCGGCTCCCGGCCTTCGACGAGCACGGCGTAGCGCAGGCCCGGCTTGAGGCGGTTCCACCCCGGCGTCAAGGTCGAGGTGACGTAGCGCACGTTCTCGTCGTACATGCACAGCATCGCCCCCAGGCCGTGCCGCCGCATCGCCTCGCGGGCGCGCTCGAGGCGGAACGCCCGCATCCGCGACCAGTTGATGCGCTCCTGCCAGTCCATCCCGACCGATCCGAACGAAGCCATTTGGCGCCGGCACCTCCCTTTCGTCACGTTCCCCCCGGGGACGCGTCACCGCGCCGCCAGCGTCGCGAGTCCGCATACGTTGCCACAGCGCCGGGCGCCGCGCCGCGGGCCGCGGGGTGGGCCGGTCAGGACAGGACGGAAGCGGCCGCCATGACCGCCTCGACCACCTGGTCCACGAAGCGGTCGCTCAGGGGCAGGTGCCCGTGGAGCAGCCGGTGGTACGCCGGGCCGTAGAGGAGGTCCAAGAGGACCTCCCCGTCCACGGCCGGGGCCAGCTCGCCCCGGGCCACGGCCCGGTCGAGGATGCGGCGGTGCCGGGCCCGGACGGGCTCGACGAACCGCTCGCGCCAGGCGTCGGCGAGGTCGGAGTCGCGCTGGACCTCGGCGATGAGCCCGCGCAGGGTGCGGGCCGTGGCCGGACGGCGCACCACCCGCACCCAGCCCCGCAGGGCGCCGCGCAGGTCCCCCCGGAGCGAGCCGGTGTCGGGCTCCGGCTGGCGGCGGACGAAGTCGGTCATGAAGGCGTCGAAGGCGAGCGTGCCCTTGGAGGGCCAGCGCCGGTAGACGGACGCCTTGGACACCCGGGCCCGGGCCGCCACCTCGTCCATCGTCAGCTCGGCCAGCGACCGCTCCTCCAGGAGGTCCAGGGCCGCAGCCAGGATGGCCTCGTCGGTGCGCTCGCTCATGGGCCTGCCGCGCGCCGGGCCGGTGGCGGGGCTGCGACGGTGCACGGTGGGCGGAATATCGGGTGCCGCCATCGCGTTGCACCCTAGCGTCCGGATCTAAACGAAACTAGACGTTTCGTTTCTGATATGAGCCGGCCGGCGGTCACGGGCCGGCCGGGCCCACGGCGCCGGGCGGCGGTCACGGGCCGAACCGGGCCCGCGGCGCCGGGCGCAGCCGGCAGGCCATCGAGTGGCGCATCGAGTGCGCAGGGAGGCAACGACGACGATGCGGGAGACGACCCCCGGGACCGGGCACCGACGGGGCGCGGCGGTGGGCAGATGACCCTGGCGCCCCCTGACCTCCACCAGCCGCCCGCGCCGGCGCCCCGACGCGGCCAGCGCCCGTCGCTGGCGCTGGGGCTCCTGCTCACCGTGGCGTTCATGGTGGTCCTCGACTTCAGCATCGTGAACGTCGCCCTCGCCTCCATCGAGCGCGAGCTCCACGTGACGGCCACCGCCGTCCAGTGGGTGATCACGGCCTACGCCATCACCTTCGGCGGCCTCCTCGTGCTCGGGGGTCGCATCGGCGACCTCTTCGGCCGCCGCCGGATGCTGGTGGCCGGTCTCGTGCTCTTCTCGCTGGCCTCGTTCGCGGGCGGCCTGAGCGGGAGCATCGCCGTCCTCGTAGCCGCCCGGGCCGCCCAGGGCGTGGGCGCGGCCATCGTGGCGCCCGCCTCGCTGTCCCTCATCACCACCAGCATCCCCGAGGGCCCGGCGCGCACCCGGGCGCTCGGCATGTACGGGGCGACGGCCTCGATCGGGTTCGTGGCCGGGCTGGTCCTCGGTGGCGTCCTGGTCCAGGCGGTGGACTGGCGGGCGGTGCTGTGGGTGAACGTGCCCATCGGGCTCGCCGCCGCCCTCCTCACTCCGGTGTGGGTCCCGGCCCCTTCCTCCGACCCCCGGCGTCCCCGGCTGGACGTGGCCGGGGCGGCCCTCGTGACGGGGGGCATCGCCGCCGCCGTGTACAGCGTGTCGGAGGCACCGTCGCGGGGGTGGCTGTCGTCGGGCACGCTGGGCGCCTTTGCCGCCGCCGCCGTCCTCGTGGCCGCCTTCGTGGCGGTGGAGCGCCGCCACCCGAGCCCGCTCGTGCGGCTGAGCATCCTGCGCCAGCGCGGCCTGCGCACGGCCAACGTCTACATGGGCCTGGTGGGCGCCTGGTCCGGGGCGGAGCTCCTGGTGCTGCCGCTGTACCTCCAGCTGGACCTCCACTACTCGCCCGTGCTCACCGGCCTGGCCATGGCCCCCCAGGGTGTCGTCGGGTTCCTCGGCGCCAGCTCCGGGGCCCGGCTCGCCCGGCGCGCCGGGCTGCGCACGGTCCTGGTGGTGGCCGGGGTGTCGGCCGCCGCCGGCCTGTTCCTCCTGGCCTCGTTCCTCGTCAGCCGCAGCTACCCGCTGCTGCTGGTGGGGTTCCTCGCCGCCGGCTACGGCACGGCCACCGCCGCCTTCGGCGCCACGGTGGCGGCCACCCGGGGCATCGCCGACGAGGAGCAGGGCCTGGCCGGCGGGCTGATCAACATGAGCCGCCAGATCGGGGCCGCCATCGGGGTGGCGGCGGCGGCGGCCGTGATCGGGACGGCCTCCACCTCGGGGGGTGCGATCGAACCGGACCGCACGGCGCTGCTCGTCATCGCCGCGGCGGCGGTGGCGGCCACCGTGGCGGCCGGGCGCCGGGCGGCCGGCCTCCGCCAGGCCACCTAGCGGGTGACCGCCGGCCCAGAGGGTGCGGCCCGGCGGGTGCCGCCTGGGGGGTGCGGCCTAGCGGGTCACCCGGCGGATGCCGGGCTCGGAGGTGACCACCGTCCCCACCGGCTCGGGCTCCATGTCGATCCGAACCGGCACCGGCTCGGGGTCGAGCTCGACGTGGACGTCGCCGGGGCGGGGGGCGGCCGGGACGGCCACGTACTCGCCCTCGGCCGTCCGCGACACCACCATGGCCCGCTTGCGCTGGACCGCGTCGGGGATCCGCTGCAGCTCGATGCAGATCCGCCAGGTCACCAGGCCGGCGATGAGCGGCACGACGATCACGGCCACCCGGAAGAACCACAGGACCCCGTTGAGGGACACGTCGAAGTAGTTGGCCAGGACGTCGGTGGAGCTGGCGGCGAACACGGTGAAGATGAGGGCCAGCATCGCCGCGCCGGCGGCGGTGCGCTTGGGCCGGTCCCGCGGGCGGTCGAGGAGGTTGTGCAACACGTAGTCGTTGGTGAACTTGCGCTCGAGACCGGGCCACGCCCCGCACAGGGTGAACACCAGGCCCGGGAACACCACCGCCGGCAGGAAGACCTCCCAGGGGATGGTGTGGCCCCAGCCGGTCCACTGCCACGACGGCATGATGCGCAGGGCGCCGTCGAGCCAGCCCATGTACAGGTCGGGTTGGACGGCGTAGGAGATCTTGGGCGGCTGGTAGGGGCCGAACTGCCAGATCGGGTTGATCTGGGCCCAGCCGCCGAGGCCGCCGATGACGCCGGTCACCATCAGCATGAAGCCGGTCGTCTTGGCCATGAAGGTGGGGTACATGGGCGAGCCCACGACGTTGTGCTCGCTGCGGCCGCGGCCGGGGAACTGGGTGTGCTTCTGGCGCACCAGGAGGCCGAGGTGGGCGCCGATCAGCCCCAGGATGACGAGGGGCAGGATCAGCACGTGGATGATGTAGAAGCGCTCGAGGATGACCGTCCCCGGATAGACGCCCCCGAAGAGGAAGAAGGCAAGGTAGCTGCCCACGAACGGGATCGACAGGAGGATCGAGTAGGCGATCCGGATCCCGGTGCCCGAGATGAGGTCGTCGGGCAGCGAGTAGCCGAGGAAGCCGTTGAAGATGGCCAGGGTCAGCAGGGCGATGCCGATGGTCCAGTTCAGCTCCCGGGGCTTGCGGAACGCCCCGGTGAAGAAGATCCGGGCCATGTGCACCACGATCGCCCCGACGAAGATGTCGGCGGCCCAGTGGTGCATCTGGCGCATGAGCAGCCCGGCGCGCACCGAGAAGGACAGTGTGATCGTCGAGCGGTAGGCCTCGGACATCTTCATGCCGTCGAGGGGCTTGTACGGCCCGTGGTAGATGACCGTCGTCGCCGAGGGCACGTAGTAGAGGGTGAGGAAGATGCCCGTCGCCACCAGGATGACGAAGGAGTACAGGGCGATCTCCCCGAGCATGAACGACCAGTGGTCGGGGAAGATCTTGTCCAGGAAGACGCGTCCGCCCTTGGCGATCCCGAGCCGGTCGTCCAGCTCGTTCACGGCCTGCTGGACGCGCCCGTAGGGGCCCTGGGCCCGGCGCGCCTCGCGTCGCGTCCGCGGCTTGCCGTCCGTCATCGCCATCGCGTCATCACCGTGTGGTCGTGGTCCCGATCGTCGTGTCTTCCGAGGCTCGCCTCACCCTGGGCCGGGGCCCTCATGTGGCGCTCGCCTTGCCGTTGCCCTCTGTCGTGCGCTCCCAGAACCCCGGGCCGACCGGCTGGTCGAAGCCGTTGCGGGCCCGAAGGTACCCGGCCGAGTCGAAGTAGATGGGGAGCTGCGGGAGGGGGCGGGGCGCCGGCCCGAAGACGGGGAAGGCGCCGTCGCGCACGTTGAACATGGACTGGTGGCAGGGGCACACCAGCAGCTCCAGCTGCTGCTCGTAGAGGCCGACGGGACAGCCGAGGTGCGTGCACACCTTGGAGTAGGCCACGTAGCCGTCGGGTGCCCAGTCTGTCCGCCCCTTCATGGTCACGAGCTTGGAGGACTGGACCCGGATGAGGACCGTCTGGTCCACCGCCTCCTTTGTCGCTGTGCTCTCCGTCCCCTTGGGGAACACCGTCAGCAGCCCCCCGACCTGCATGTCGTCGCGGTGCACGGGCTTGCCTGTGGAGTCCACCAGCAGCGTGCCCTTCTTCCAGTTGGTGCGGAACAGGCTGGAGCCGGGCCGGGGCCCGAGCGACCGGATGAGGGGGAAGGCGGCGACGATGCCGAAGATGCCCATGCCGGCGGCCAGCAGGCCCCCGAGCATGCGGCGGCGCTTGACCACCACGCCGGTCCGCTCGACCAGGGCGGCGGCCATCGCCTCGCGCTCGCGCGGCTTCGACGCCATCGGGTGGCGCTCCTCGACGAAGGGTCCCTGCGGCATCAGGTACTTGCCCCAGGCGGTGAGCCCGAAGCCGAGGCAGAACAAGCCGACGGCGAGGCTGGCCGCCAGCACCTGCGTGCTGGCGTTCTCCACGTAGGCGGCACCGAAGGCGCACACCCCGAGGATCCCGAGGATGAAGAAGAGGGCGACGATGCCCTCGACCCGCCGGGGGTAGCGGGCGGCGTCCTGGAGGTGCGGGTCGTCCATGGTGGCGACCGGCAGGACCCCCGTCGGGTGCTCGACCGCCCCGTGCCCGTCGGGGGCGACGGCGCCGAGCTCCCCGTCGGCGTGCGGCTGGTCCGGCGTCATGCTCCGCTCCCCTTGGTCGCTGCGTCCACGTCGTCCGGTCTTGCGCGGTCCGGTCTCACTTCGCCCGGTCCCCGATCCAGAAGGAGACGAGCATGAGGCCGCCCACCCCGAGGAGCAGGGCCACGAACCCCTCGGTCACCGGCCCGACGCCGCCGAGGCCGAACCCGCCGTCGTTGGTCGGGTGCTGGATCTTCTCGGTGACGTAGGCGACGATGTCGCGCACCTGGGCGTCGGTCAGGTTGCCGGTGAACCGGGGCATGTTGCCCGGGCCCGTCCGGATGGCCTCGGCCACCTGGCGGGCTGTGGCGAAGTGGAGCGACGGGGCCTTGGTGCCGTAGGCCAGGGCGTCGCCGGCGCCGGTGATGGTGTGGCAGGCGGCGCAGTTCAGGGCGAAGAGGCTCGCACCCTGGGCCAGGTCCGCCGCCTTGACGTTGACGTCGGGAATGTAGGGGGCCGACGGTGTGAGCGAGTTGATCCAGGCGGCGATCTCGTTGGCCTGCTTCACCGTCAGGCGGGGCGGCTTCACTGTGGCCTGGACCTGGAGCGGGGCGGCGGCCGGCATGCGCCCCGTCGTCACCCAGAAGTTCACCGTCGCCGGCCCCACGCCCCGCAGGGAGGGGGCGGCGGCGCTGCCCTGGGCTGTGGGCAGGTGGCAGCTGGAGCAGTTCTCCTCGAACAGCTTGTGGCCGGCGGCGATGTAGGAGGACGGCGGCAGCTTGTAGACGATGGCCTTGTTGCCGTACTGGACGACCTTGCCGTTCACGCACTTGCGGTAGGCCGGTGTGCTGTTCTGCGGCGAGCCGCTGTCGCGGGGCGACCGGTAGCCGATCTTCTGGGCGTCCTGTGTGCACGCGGGCGCTGTCGGTGTGACCGCCGGTTTTGTGTTGACGAAGTGGGTGCCGCCCGGTGTGGAGATCGTCCCGCCGGCGGAGCGCGTGGAGGGCGATGTCGATGTCTTGGCAGCGGCGGCACGCGCCGGGTGCGAGCGGTGGGCGGCGGCGGCGGCGTGCGACGCCGTCCTTCCGGCGGCCCCCGCCCCCGACGAGAGGGCGAGCGCGCTCGACAGCCCGACGGCCACGAGCAGGGCCGCGGGGAGGAGGAGCCGGTTCCTCAGGAGTCGGCGCATCAACGCAGCGACCTCACTTGAGCAGGAACAGGCAACTGTAGAGACCGATCCACACGATGTCGACGAAGTGCCAGTAGTAGCTGACCCCCTGGAACACGGACAGCTCCCCCGGGTCCCCGGCGGGGCCCTTCATGCGGCCGAGGAGGAACACCATGGCCACCAGGCCCAGGAAGACGTGGAGCCCGTGCAGGCCCGACATGATGTAGAAGAGCGAGCCGAAGGCGTTGGTGTCCCACCGCGTCGTCTGGGTGACCCATTCGTAGAACTGGTTCCCCAGGAACATGAATCCAAGCACCATCGTTGCCGCGACCCAGCGCCGGGCCCCCTGGCGGTCGAAGCGCTCCTCGCAGAACACGGCGTACTGCATGGTGAAGCTGGACGAGACGAGGATGGCGGTGAAGACCCCCGCCTGGACGACGTCGAGGTGGGTCCCCACCGGAGGCCAGGGATGGTCGTTGGCCCGGATGGTGAAGAATGCGGCGAACAGGCCGCTGAAGAACATCAGCTCGGACCCGAGCCAGATCATGACGCCGACCGCGAGCATGGGCGGCCGGTCGTGCACAACCCGGGTGGGCTTGCCCGGCTGCTGCACGGAGATGGCCTGGCTCACGGGCTATTTCCTAGCCGACCACGCTGGTGAGATGCCAACTTCCTGGCCATCGCCCGGTTCCTCCCGCTGCGGCGCCGGCCTGGGCGCCGGGGCGGGCCCCCGGTCCCGGTGCCGAGCGCGTCAGGGGACCTGGAGGCCGGCAGGAAGGGGCGCCGAGTGCACCACGGCCAGCCGGCGCGTCGGGCGGGTCAGGGCCACGTAGAGCGCCCGCAGCCCGGTGGTGGTCGGCCGGGCCGGCGACTCGGCGCCCCCCCACCCCGGTCCGGCGGCGATGGCGGCCGGCTCGACCACGACCACGGCATCGAACTCCAGCCCGTGGGACTCGGCGGCCGGCAGGACCACCAGCGGGGCGGCCAATCCGGGGCCGGCGGCGTCCCGGGGGTCCACCGGGTCCAGCCCGCGGGCCGCCAGGGCCGTCGCCACCGGCTCCAGCAGCCCGGCCGGGACGAGCACGGCGGTCCGGCCTGCGCCCACCGCTGCCAGCTCCGCCGCGGCGGCGGACGCCGCCCCCTCGGCGATGGCGCCCGGCGGCACCTCGGTGCGGGTCGGCGGTGTCCCCGAGCGCCGCACCGGCCGGGGCGGCGTCAGCTCGGGCGCGGCGGCGGCCAGCACGCCGGCCGCCACCTCCATGACCTCGGCCGGCGTCCGGTAGCCGACGGTGAGCTCCACGATGCGGGGGGGGCGGGCGGGGCTCAGATGGCCGGCCACGTCGTTCCACCCCGTCGGGGACCAGGGGCCCGTGGCCTGGGCGATGTCCCCGACCACGGTCATGGAGCCCGAGATGGAGCGGCGCCCCAGCATCCGCAGCTGCAGGGGGGAGAGGTCCTGGGCCTCGTCGACGACGATGTGGCCGAACGAGCGGATCTCGTCCTCGGCCACCACACCGTGCCCGTTGCCCGAGGGCACGGGGTTGGGCGACAGGCCGACCGGCCAGAAGCCCACCTCGTCCCGGGCGTGGTCCGCACGGTCCCGAGGCTCGGTCCGGGGCCGGGGGCGGCGCCGGGGGCCGAGCAGCGCCCGGGCCTCGTCGACGAGGGCGGCGTCGGCCGCGGTCCAAGGCACCTGGTCGAGGGCGGCGCTCCGGGGCCGGTAGAGGGAGGCCGTCTCGCGGTCCGAGAGGATGCCCTTCCCGGCCGCCGCCAGGAGCGGCCGTGCCCCGTACAGGTCGTGGACGAGCTCGTGGGGCGAGAGGCGGGGCCACATCCGGTCCAGCGCCTCGGAGACCGCCGGCACCCGCCGGATCTGGCGCTGGAGCTGCGCCAGGTCGGCGTCGGTCGCACGGCCGCCGTCGCCGTTGCCGGTGCCGCTACTGCCGGGGCCGGGGTCGCTACTGCCGGGGCCGGGGTCGCTACTGCCGGGGCCGGGGCCGCCGGAGACGCCGCCGGGCTCCGTGCGCTCGGACCCGATGCCCGCCCGCCGGCGGGAGCGCTCGTACTGCTCGGCCAGCCGCTGGAGCACCTGGCGCTCGACGAAGCGTCGCCGGGCGTTGTGCGGCCCGTGCCGCCGGCGGGCGGCCGCCACGATCTGCTCGGTGTCGCCGGCCCGGAGCCGGAGCGTGGTGGCCCCGAACGGCACGTCCACGTCGCGGCGCAGGGGGCGCTGGCGGGTCCGCACGGCGCGGGCCACGAACGTGGCCATGCGGGCCTCGCCCTTCAACCGGGCCAGCTCGGGGTCCTCCGACGCCCGGACCCTGATCTCGGGCACCAGGCCCGACACGGTGGACAGCGTGACGCCCGTCTCCCCGAGCGAGGGCAGGACCCGCTCGATGTAGCGCAGGAACAGCGGGTTGGGCCCGACCACCAGCACGCCCTGGCGCTCGAGGGGGAACCGGTAGGTGTAGAGGAGGTAGGCCGCCCGGTGCAGGGCGACGGCGGTCTTCCCGGTCCCCGGGCCGCCCTGGACCATGAGCACGCCGCCCATGGGGGACCGGATGATCTCGTCCTGCTCGCGCTGGATCGTGGCCACGATGTCGGCCATGTGCCCGGTGCGGGCGTGGCCGAGGGCGGCCAGGAGCGCGCCCGGGCCACCCAGCTCGATGGCGTCGTCGCCGCCGGCGGCGGGCGTCGCGGCATCGGGGCCCGCCGGGGGCGCCCCGTGCCCGTTGGCGCCGGGGCCACCGGGGCCGGAGCCTCCGGAGCCGGGCCGTCCCGCCCGCTCGGGAAGGGCGAAGTACTCGTCTTCCACGCCCGTGACCGTCCGGCCGGAGACGGCCAGGTGGCGGCGCCGGGCGAGCCCCTGGGGGTCCAGCCCGGTGGCCCGGTAGAAGGGCTCGGCGACCGGCGCCCGCCAGTCCACCACCAGGGGCTCGAGGTCCTCGGCGGACACGGCCAGGCGCCCGATGTGGAAGGACTCGCCCTCCGGGTGCCCGGGCTCGGGGGCCCGGTCGATCCGTCCGAAGCACAGGGCCTGGTCCCCGATGTCCAGCTGGGACAGGCGGGCCATGCTGGTCCGCACCACGATGTCCCGCTCGGTGCGCGACTGGAAGGTCCCGCCCCGGCCCACGTCCAGGACGGAGTGCAGCATGCGCGCGGCATCCGCCCGCATGGCCTCCAGACCTTCATAGGCCCGGTCCAGGAACTGCTGCTCCTCCTGGACGTCCTGCTCGTGGGGCACGACATCCTCCCGCACCGTGACAGCGAACGAGTCATGTTAGTGGCCGCCCCGGGGGCGCCTGGCCGCGTCCGGGCAGGGCTGCCAAGATGCCGCCGTGAGCGGCACCTCCGACCCCCGGGCTGCGACCCCGGTCCAGGCTGCGACCCCGGCCCAGGCTGCCGGCCCGGCCCCGGCTGCCGGCCCGGCCCCGGCCAGGGTGCCGGCCGCCGACACCCCGCTCGTCCGGGCCTCCCTGCGGCTGCCCGTGCCCCACACGCCGGTTTGGTTCATGCGCCAGGCCGGGCGCTCCCTCCCGGAGTACCGCGCCGCCCGCGGCACGGGCAGCATCCTCGAGGCCATCGCCGATCCTGCGCTGGCGGCGGAGCTGACCCTCCAGCCGGTGCGCCGCTACGGCGTCGACGGCGCCGTTCTCTTCTCCGACATCGTCGTCCCGGTGCACGCGGTGGGGTTCGGCGTGGACGTGGAGCCGGGGCGGGGGCCGGTGGTGGCCGAGCCGGTGCGCTCGGTGGCCGACATCCGACGGCTGCGGCCCTTCGAGCCCGACGAGGACGCCCCCTACGTCGCCGAGGCGGCCCGCATCGTGGTGGGCGAGCTGGACGGCCGGATCCCGCTGATCGGGTTCGCCGGCGGCCCGTTCACGGTGGCCAGCTACCTGGTCGAGGGGGGGCCGTCCCGCACGTTCGCCCGGGTCAAGTCGCTCATGCACGGCGACCCGCAGGCCTGGGAGATCCTGGTCGGCCGGCTGGCCGACATGGCCCTCGCCTCGCTCACGGCCCAAGTCCGCGCCGGCGCGTCGGTGGTGCAGGTGTTCGACAGCTGGGCCGGGTGCCTCTCGCCCGAGGAGTACGGGCGGTTCGCCCTGCCGGCGACGACGCGGGTCCTCGCCGGTGTGGCAGACCTCGGGGTCCCGGCCATCCTCTTCGGGGTGGGCACCGGCGAGCTGCTCCCCCAGATGGCCACGAGCGGCGCCCAGGTGATCGGGGTCGACTGGCGGGTCCCCCTCGACGAGGCGCGGCGGCGCGTCGGCCCCGAACGGGCCGTCCAGGGGAACTTGGACCCGGCGATCTGCCTCGCCCCCTGGGACGTGGTGGCGACGGAGGCCCGGGCGGTCCTGGCCCGGGCCGGCACCGCCCCCGGGCACATCTTCAACCTCGGGCACGGGGTCCTGCCCGAGACCGATCCGGGGGTACTCTCCGCCCTCGTGGACCTGGTGCACGCCGAGG
>JAJYVT010000148.1 GCA_021791845.1 Actinomycetes bacterium
CCGACCGAGCCGATCAGGGTGGTGAGCGGGCAGACGTAGCGGCAGAAGGTCCGGCGCTCGAACACGAGGAAGAAGATGAGCGCCGAGGAGACGATGCCGACCACCATCCACGAGGTGTCGGCCGGGTTGCCCGGCCCGGCGATGTTGAAGAACTCCTCGATCCAGGTGAGCACGAGGAAGCTCGCCACCGGGATCAGGAACCCGAGCCGGGCGAGGGGCTCGGGGAACTTGCGGCCGAGGCCGAGGGCCTTCTGGGTGCGGCGGAACAGGGTCCGCCGTTGGATCCACTCGGCGAAGCCGCCGAACGGGCACATGGCGCACCACGCCCGGCCCACCACCACCATCATCACGAAGACGAGGCAGAACCACACGTACCAGGTGATGGCGGCACCGAAGTTGAGACCCGGGACCGCCGTCCCGGCGATGCCCACGAAGATCACGGTCCAAAAGACGATCTGGTTGGGCAGGATCAAGAGGAACTGGAACTTGCGGTTGCGCACCAGCCGGGCGACGTGCGGGTTGCGGGTCACCTCGAGCCCGGGCTCGGGGTCAGTGGCGGCAAACCGCTCCTCCAGCCCCGCCCGCCTCGTCGGCCGCAGGTGGACCGCGGCCGACACCGGGTCGGCCGGGGCCTCACTCGTGCGCTTCTCCAGGTCCACGGCCATTGGGCCCCTCCTCAGCTCCGGGAACGAGCGTGCGGCGTGGTGGCTCGGACGAGGCCGCTGGGACCGTTCCCTACGTGTAGTGCCTTACTGAACTTTCTGTATAGTCAGTTCTAGACACTACGTCAAGCTACGAAGTAGACTTTTTGACGTGGACCTCGGGCTCACCAGTCGGGGCAGGTACGTCGTCCGGGCGGCGATCTTCCTGGCCGGCGCGTACGGCTCCGGGAACCTGCGGACCCGACGGGAGGTCTCCGATGCGATGGGGGTCCCCCGGGCGTTCGTGCCCCAGGTGCTGAGCGACCTGGTCCGCTCCGGGTTGGTCGTCTCCACCCCCGGGGCGCACGGCGGCTACCGCCTGGCCCGACCTCCCGGCGAGGTGCGGCTCCTGGACGTGGTGGAGGCGGGGGAGGGGCCCGTCGGCGGCGCCGCCTGCGGCGGCTGCGGCTCGTCCTGCCCCAGCCCCGGCACCTGCGGTCTGCCGTCGCTGTGGCAGGCCGCCAGCATGAGGTTTGCCGGCCCGCTGGCGGGCACGACGCTGGCGGAGCTGGTGGAGCGGGGCGGCCGGACCGTCTTTTCCGGCGGCCGGCTCCCGTGCGGGGTACTAGCGGCGACCCGCCGCGCCGGGGCGGACGGGAGCGCAGGCGGCCTTTCCGACGGCCTCGCTGCCGAGCAGGTCGGCGAGGTAGCGGTCGAGCGCTTCGCTGACCGGGTCGGGGCGCCGGCGGGCCATCGCCGTCGACACGGCGGCCACGAGGAAGACGGCACCATAGGAGAGGACGACGAGCAGTGAGCCCGCAACCAGTACCGCTGCGCAGATCGCCAGCACCAGTCCCACGGTCCCAGTGTGGGCCGGCACCCGAGCACCGGGAACCCGGAGTCCACCTCCGTGATGGTGCGGGGCCCTCGGGCACCCCCCGTGGGACCACGGAGCCGGCTGGCACGGGCGCCGGGGCGGCCCGAGCCGGCCGGCGGGCGGTCCGGATCGTGATCGTCGAGGACCACGCCCTCGTCCGCGAGGGCACCGCCCAGCTCCTCGACGCCGCTCCCGACCTCCACGTGGTGGGGGAGTGCGGCACGGCCGAGGAGGGTGCCGAGCTCGTGGAGCGGCTCGCCCCCGACGTGGCGCTGGTGGACGTGAACCTTCCCGGCATGAGCGGGCTCGCGCTGGCGCGGGACCTCGCCCGCCGCCAGCCCGGCACGCGGGTGCTCGTGGTGAGCGCCTACGACGACCAGGCGTACGTGGCGGAGGCTTTGGAGGCCGGCGTCGGCGGGTACCTGCTCAAGACGGCGTCGGGCCGGGAGCTGGTGGAGGCCGTCCGCCTGGTGGCCGCCGGCGTGTTCGTGCTCGACGGCGCCGTGTCGTCGAGGCTCGGCCGCAGACGCCCGGGGGCGGCGCCCGGCCGAGGCGACCTCGACGGGCTGACGCCGAGAGAGTCCGAGGTGCTGGCGCTCGTCACCGAGGGCCGGTCCAACAAGCAGATCGCCGCCGAGCTCTCGCTCGGCCTGCGGACGGTGGAGTCCCACGTCTCCAACGTCCTCGCCAAGCTCGGCGCCGCCTCGCGCACCGAGGCCGTCGCCCACGCGCTGCGGACGGCACCGGGGCCGCGGGCACACACCGATGGCGAGCGCCTCGCTCCCTGAGGCGCCGGCGTCCCCGGCGTCCCCGCTGTCCCCGCTGTCCCCGGTTTCTTCGGCGTCGTCGGCGCCCCCGGCGGCGCCGGCGGCGGGCGAAGGCGGCTTCGCCGACGTCCTCCGCCGGGCCCTGCGCCCGCCCCTGGGCGACCGGCGGTTCTGGGCGGTCCAGGCCGTGGTGGTCGCGCTGGCCGGGCTCCACCTCTTCGTGGACCTGTACTCCTCAGCCGAGGCGGGGGCCGGGGCGTTCCCCGACGGGATCCCGGTCGCCTTGCTGATCGTCCCGGTGGGCTACGCCGCCCTCCGCTACGGGCTGAGCGGCTCCGCCGCCACCGCCGCCTGGGCCACCGTGCTGTGGCTCCCCGACCTCCTGCTCCCCTTCGACCAGGGCCACGCCCCGTCCGACGTGGTCAACCTGGTGCTCGTGGACGCGGTCGCCCTCTTCTTCGGCCAGCGCATCGAGTCGGAACGCCGGGCGCACGCCCGGGTGGAGCGCGCCACCCTCGCCCGCCTGAGCGTCGAGGCCGGCTACCGCCAGCTCTTTGAGGCCAACCGGGCGCCCATCCTCGTGCTCGACGACCGAGGCGCCGTCCGCGCCGCCAACCCGGCGGCGACGGCGCTGTTCGGCGACGCCGCGATCGGGGCGCCGGCGGCCGCGCTGGTGGGCGGTGACGGCGCGCCCGGGGGGCTCAGCGCCCAGCAGGGACGGGTCGTCACGATGGGCGACGGCCACGACTACCGACTGGCCCTCGTCGAGCTGCCCGAGGGCGGCACCGCCGCGGCCCAGCTCGTCTTCGAGGACGTGACCGCCGAGCGGAGCGAGACCCGACGCGCCGCCCGCCAGCGCGCCCTCATGGTGGCGGCCGAAGAGGAGCAGCGGCGCCGGCTCGCCCGCGAGCTGCACGACGAGCCCCTCCAGCTCTTCTTGCACCTGGCGAGAAGGCTCGAGATCCTGGGCGAGTCCGACGGCGTCCCGGCCGCCGTGGCCGCCAGCCTGGAGGAGGCCCGGGTCCGCTCCCTCGAGGCGGCGACGAGGCTCCGGGACCTGGCGAAGGACCTGCGGCCCCCCGCCCTCGACCAGCTCGGCCTGGTCCCGGCCCTGTCCAGCTTCCTCGCCGAGGTCGAGGACGACCGCGGGCTCCTCGTCGAGCTCGAGGTGTCCGGACGCCCGCGCCGGTTCCGCCCCGAGGTGGAGCTCGGGGCCTTCCGCATCGTCCAGGAGGCGGTCCACAACGTCGTGCGCCACGCCGGCGCCCGCCAGGTCCGGGTGGACGTCGCCATCACCGACGACCTGCTCGACGTGCGGGTGGTCGACGACGGCGCCGGCTTCCTCGTCGAAGACGGGGACGGGTCGAGCGAGCACCTCGGGCTCGTCGGCATGTCGGAGCGGGCTGGGCTCCTGGGCGGCCGGCTGGAGGTGCACAGCACGCCCGGCCGCGGCACCGACGTGCACGCCAGCCTCCCCTGCGAGCCGGCGACCGGGCCGGCGGCCGGGCCGGCGACCGAGCCGGCGAACGGGCCGGCGGCGGCGTAGGTGGCGCACGGCGCTGGGGACATTCGGCCCTGGTCCTGGTCGCAGGCGTGGGCCACCCTCGAGGGGTGACGGGAAGCGCCGCCGGGACACCGGACCGGAAGCCGCCCGAGCCCTCGGCGCTCGAGCAGCGGTTCGAGTGGCTCCTCGCCTCGTCCCGGGTGCTC
>JAJYVT010000006.1 GCA_021791845.1 Actinomycetes bacterium
GGCTGGAGGACCTGCGGGCGGTCGTGATCGGCATCGGGGCCGCCGGGACGGCCATCTGCAAGATCCTCCTCGACTCGGGGGTGGAGGACCTCGTGGCCGTCGACCGGCACGGGCCGCTCGACCCGGCGGACCGGGACCTCCCGCCGCACCAGCGCGAGGTGGTGGCGCGCTCCAGGGCCCGGCCTGTCTCGAGCCTGGAGGAGGCGCTCGCCGGCGCCGACGTGGTGGTCGCCGTCAGCCGCCGGGGCGCCTTCGAGCCCGAGGTGCTCACCAAGATGGCGCCCACCCCGATCGTCTTCGCCCTGGCCAACCCCGAGCCCGAGGTGTACCTGGACGAGATC
Organism: Actinomycetes bacterium; assembly: GCA_021791845.1. Taxonomy (GTDB): domain Bacteria; phylum Actinomycetota; class Acidimicrobiia; order Acidimicrobiales; family RAAP-2; genus JAJYVT01. Next base: position 342 of record JAJYVT010000006.1, read on the forward strand.
CCTCCCGGCGCCCTGCTGGCGACCGGCCGCTCGGACCTGCCCAACCAGGTCAACAACGCGCTGTGCTTCCCCGGCATCTTCCGCGGCGCGCTGGACGCCCGGGCCAGCCGGATCACCCGCCGCATGCAGGTGGCGGCGGCCCACGCCATCGCCGAGGCGGTGACCGACGCCGAGCGGGCGATCGGGGTGATCGTCCCCTCGCTGTTCCACGCCGACGTCCACGCCAAGGTGGCGGCGGCGGTGGAGGCCGTGGCTGGAGCGTGAGCGCCCGACCCGGGGTCGGTCACCCCGGGGCGGAGCTCGTCGTCGTAAGGTGGCCGGACGTGGCCAAGCAGGGGAGGCACCGGCATCCGGGGCGCCACGGGCGCCAGACGGGCGGCAGGGTGACGCCCCGGGGGACGCCGTCGCCCGGTCCCGGTCCCGGCCCCGGTCACGGTCCCGGCCCGGGGCCCGCAAGCGGCTACCGGCCTCGAAGTGAGCCGGACCGCAGCGAGCCCGACATCCTGCGCGGCGTCCGGGCAAGGCTCGCCACGGGGGAGCCGCTCGACCTGCTCGCCGAGGTCTCCTCGCTGGTGTCGGCGGTCGACCCCCGGAGCCAGGCACCGTTCGCCCGAGCCCGCACCGAGCGGGCCGGCCGTGGTGGGGCGGCGGGGGGGCAGCCGCCCGGGCGGCGGACACACCGGGGTCCCCGCCACGACGCCGCAGGCTCGGAGGCGGGGCTGCCGTCGCTCGACGAGCTGGTCCGGTCCTTCGTCGACGTGGACCGGTTCGAGACGACGGCGCTCCTGGCCGCCATCGCGGTCATGGCCCCCGACGAGCTCGTCCGGGCCCGCGCCCGTCGGGAGGTCGCCGTCCGTGCCCACGCGCTGCCGCCCTGGCTGGCCGGGCTCGGCGCGGCCCGCGCCGGGCGGACCATGGAGATGGTCCACGTGCTGGGGGACGGCGACGACCTCCTGGTGGAGCTGGAGCTGCCCGGCACCGCCCGGGGGCCCGCCCGCGCCGACCGCGTACCGCCGCAGGTCTTCACGGTGGTCGTGTACGTCGACCACAACCTCGGCACGGTCGTGAAGGACGCCTTCCCCGTGCCCGGGCCGATCGACGACCTGGTGGCGGTGATGCAGGCCCACGCCGAGACAAGGGCCGACACGACGTGGCGCACGCTGGACCCGGCCGACGCCCGGGCCCGCATCATCGAAGCCGTCGACCGCGGGGCGCTGGTCCACCCCCCGTTCGAGGGCGACGCATGGCCGGCCTGCCGCCCGCTGGTCGAGTGGGCGCTGCGTCTGCTGCCACCCGGCGGGCGGGGCTACGAGCGGCCGGAATGGAGCGAGGAGTCGAAGGAGGCCCTGGCCGAGGCGTTCTTCGCCTCGCCCATGGCGGCAGAGCTGCACAGCCGGTCCGGCCGCGAGCTGCTCGACCCGATCCTGCGGTTCGCCATCAATGACGGCGCCGGGGACCCGTTGCGCTGGAGCCCGGTGTCGGTGGAGATCCTGCTCACCGACTGGGTCCCGAGGAAGATCGCCGCGCCCCCCGCCTTCCTCAGGGCGCTGCCCGACGTGCTGCGCGCCTTCATCGCCTACGCCCACGCCCAGCGTGGCATCCGGCGGGCGCTGACGGCCGAGACCCTCGAGGCCGTCGACCGCTGCCAGCCCGAGTACGAGCGGGCGATCGCCACGCCGCGGCAGGACGGCCCCCGCGCCCTTTTGGCCGCGATCGAGGCGCTCGACCCACGCCGGCCGTGGGAGCTTCCCGGGTGGTCCGAGGACAGCCACGGCCTGACAACCCTGGAGGACGGGACAGCCCTGGAGGACGGGACAGGCGAGGAGGACGGGACAGCCCTGGAGGGCGGGACAGCCCTGGAGGGCGGGACAGGCGAGGAGGACGGTCCGGACCTCTTCGAGCTGATGCTCGGGTTCCTGCGGGCGGAGGTCGGCGGCGCCGAGGCGCTGGACGCGCTCGACGCCCGGCCACTTCCCGACGAGCCGTTCGCCTGGGAGGACGTCCCCGTCGACGTCGCTCCCAAGGTGGCCGACGTGCTGGCGGCGTGCGACCGGTGCTGCGACCACCTGCTGGACGCCGAGTACCGGACGGCCTGCCGGCGCTACCTCGCCCGGTTGGCGACCGCCGCGCCCGGCGCGTTCGGCCGGCGCGGGCGGGCCGACACCACGGCGGCGGCGATCTGCTGGACCGTCGGCAAGGCGAACGACCTCTTCTCGCGTCACCCGGGCGGTCTGCGCGTGAAGGACCTGACGGCCCATTTCGGCGTCGCGCAGGGGAGCGTCTCGAGGCGGGCCGCCACCTTGCTGCAGGAGGCGGGCATCCAGCCCGGCCAGGGCACCCTGGCGTGGGACGTCACCCTGGGCGACGCCGCCCTGCTCGTCTCGGGGCACCGCCGCCGGATCGTCCGGCGACGCGACGCCCTGCGACGCCTCCTGGGCGACACGACGCCCGGCGCCTCCGGGGACCGGATCGGGGACTGAACGTCGGGCACTGAGCTTCGGGTACCGAGCTTCGGGCACTGAGCTTCGGGCACTGAACGCAGCGCATTAGGCTCTACCGACCACCCGGAGACCGAGAGCCGAGCCCCACCCCCCGTGTTCCGCCACCTGCCACCCGACGTCGACTTCGTGACCCTCGAGGACGAGGAGCTCGCCCGCTGGCGCGAGCGGGACGTCTTCCACCGCTCGGTGGAGCGCCGGGCCGGGGCGGAGGAGTGGGTCTTCTACGAAGGGCCGCCCACCGCCAACGGGAAGCCGGGGCTCCACCACGTCTGGGCCCGGGTCTACAAGGACCTCTTCTGCCGCTACCGCACCATGCGCGGCTACCGGGTGCAGCGGCGGGCCGGATGGGACACCCACGGCCTGCCGGTCGAGGTGGAGGTGGAGAAGCGCCTCGGGGTGAACGGCAAGCGCCAGATCGAAGAGGAGGTCGGGATCGCCGAGTTCGTCCGGCTGTGCCGGGAGTCGGTCCAGGGCTACGTGGCCGACTGGGAGGCCCTCACCGAGCGCATCGGCTACTGGCTCGACACCGACCACGCCTACTGGACCTTCGACCCGAGCTACGTGCAGTCCGTCTGGTGGCTGCTGAAGCAGCTGTTCGACGCCGGCCTCCTCTACGAGGACCTGAAGGTCGTGCCCTACTGCCCCCGTTGCGGGACCGCCCTCTCCAGCCACGAGCTGGGCCAGCCCGAGGTCTACACCGAGGAGGAGGACGAGTCGGCCTACGTGAAGCTGGCCGTGGTGGACGCCGACCCGGCGGTGGTGGGCGACGCCCGGTGGCTGCTCGTGTGGACGACCACGCCGTGGACGCTCCTCTCCAACACCGGCGTCGCCGCCCATCCCGACCTCGCCTACGTGGTGGTGGACGGGATGGTCGTGGCCGAGGCGCTTGCCGACGAGGCGCTGGGGGAGGGTGCGGCGGCCCGCGCCACCCACCGCCTGGTCGGTCGGGACCTGAAGGACCTGCGCTACCGGCGACCCTTCGACGTGGTCCCCGTCCCCGCCGGCGAGGACGCCTCGCGGGGGTGGCGGGTGGTGCTGGCCGACTTCGTCACCACCGACGAGGGGACCGGGCTCGTCCACCTGGCGCCCGCCTTCGGCGAGATCGACCGCCAGGTGGGCCGGGCCGAGGGGCTGCCCACGCTCAACCCGGTCGGCCCCGACGGCCGGTTCACCTCCGACGGCGGGTTCGTCGCCGGCCAGGCGGTGCGGGACGCCAACGGCGTGGTCAACGACCGCCTGGAGGAGGCCGGCCTCCTCTTCAAGCGCCACCACTACCGCCACACGTACCCGCACTGCTGGCGCTGCGGGACGGCCCTCATCTACTGGGGGAAGCCCAGTTGGTACGTGGCCACCTCGGAGCGCAAGCGAGACCTGATCGCCGCCAACCACACGGTGGCGTGGCATCCGCCCTACATCCGCGATGGCCGCTTCGGCGAGTGGCTGGAGAACAACGTGGACTGGGCGCTCTCGCGCGACCGCTACTGGGGGACGCCGCTCCCAATCTGGCGGTGCGAGGACGGCCACGTCCTGTGCGTCGGCTCGCTGCAGGAGCTCTCGGAGCTGGCCGGGCGGGACGTCACCGGCGTCGACCCGCACCGCCCCGCCATCGACGAGGTGGCGTTCCCCTGTCCCGAGTGCGCGGCCGTGGCCGGGGCGCAGGTGGCGGCGGGGTCGGCCACCGGGTACGTGGAATCGGAGCTGCCCATCGCCACCGCCCGGCGCATCGAGCCGGTGATCGACGCCTGGTTCGACTCGGGTTCGATGCCGGCGGCCCAGGTCGGCTACCCGCACGCCGCCGGCTCCAAGGACGCCTTCCGGTTCCCGGCCGACTTCGTGGCCGAGGCCATCGACCAGACGCGGGGCTGGTTCTACTCCCTCCTCGCCGTGAACACCCTCGACTTCGGGAAGGCCCCCTACCGCCACGTGATGGTGCTCGGGCACCTGGTGGACGCCGACGGCCGGAAGATGTCCAAGTCCAAGGGCAACGTGGTCGACCCCTGGGACCTCGTGCGCTCGCGCGGCGCCGACCCGCTGCGGTGGTGGATGTTCTCGCAGGGATCGCCGTGGACGCCCACCCGGGTGAGCGTGGGAGCCGTCGACACCTCGATGCGGGGCACCCTGCTCACGCTGTGGAACACCGTCGGCTTCTTCACCACGTACGCCTCCCTCAACGGCTTCGACCCGGCCGACCCGGCCGTGCCGGCACCGCACGAGCGGCCCGTGCTCGACCGCTGGCTCCGGTCCCGGCTTGCCACGACGGTGCAGGCGGTCACCGACGGCCTCGACGCCTACGAGCCGCTCGAGGCGGCCGCCGCCCTCGGGCAGCTGGTGGACGACCTGTCGAACTGGTACGTGCGGCGGAGCCGCCGGCGGTTCTGGCGGACCGACCCCGACACCCCGCCCTCCGACGCGCTGGCCGCCCAGGCCACCTTGCACGAGGCGCTCGCGGCGGTCGTCCTCCTCTTGGCGCCGTTCTGCCCGTTCGTGAGCGAGCGGCTGTGGCGCGCCCTCGGGGGGGAGACGGAGGCGGCGGGGGGCGTGGACTCGGTGCACCTGTGCACATGGCCGCGCCCGGACCCCGACGCGCTCGACCAGCCGCTCGAGGAGCAGATGGCCCTGGCGCGGCGGCTTGCATCCCTCGGGCGGGCCGCCCGGAGCGAGGCGGGCGTGCGGGTCCGCCAGCCGCTGGCCCGGGCTCTCGTCTTCCTCGCCCCCGGCTCGCCGACGATCCTCTCCGACATGGTGGCCGACGAGCTGAACGTGGACGAGGTGGTGGTGGCGGCGGAGCTGGGCGACGTCCTCACCCTGGAGCTCGTGCCCAACTTCCGGGCGCTCGGGCCCCGGCTGGGCGAGGCGGTGAAGCGGGTGCGGCCCGCCCTGGCATCGCTGGACGCGGCGCGCGCCGCCGGCACGCTCGAGTCCGGCGGCACCGTCACCGTGACCCTCGACGACGTCCCGGTCGAGCTCGGCCCCGAGGAGGTCGAGGTCCGCGTCCGGGGTCAGGCCGGGTTCGCCGTCTCCCGCGAGGGCGGCGCCGTGGTGGCCCTCGACCTCGCCCTCACCGACGACCTGCGTCGCCGCGGGCTGCTGCGCGAGGTCGTGCGCCAGCTCCAGGACCTGCGCCGCGCCCGGGGCCTGGCGGTGTCCGACCGGATCCGGCTGTGGCTGACCGGCGTGCCGGCCGAGCTCTTCGACGCCGTCGCCCGCGAGGTGCTTGCGGTGTCGGTGGAGGTCGGCCCCGGCCCCGGGGAGGGAGCGCCGCTGGACCTCGCCGGCGCCGAGGAGCCGGCCACCGGCGCCGCCGATGCCGGCGCTCGCGGTGCAGGAGCCGCCGGCGGCGCACCGGGCGCCGACGCCGTGCCGGCCGCCTGGCTCGAGCGGGCCTGAGGGCCAGCGGCACCGCCGGCGGCGCCCCGTCGTCGCAAGCGCGACGGGAGCGGGGGGCTTCCGCCCGGCAGCGCTCGGTTGCCGCATTCGGCATGCGCCGACGTCCAAAATTTCGTTTGCATAACGAAGCCGAAGCTTCTAAGGTCCGACCCAACTGGAGGTGGCCGTCCGGCCACCGTCAAGGGGGTGGGTATGAAACTCAACGCTCGGTGGGCGTTTCGTGCCGCGGTGCTGGCCGGCGCAGTAGCCGTCGGCGCCCCGATGCTGATCGTGTCGGGGCAAGCGGCGGCAGCCGGGCCGGGGCCGAACACACGGGTCCCCGTCACAGGCGGCGTGCAAGCGCCGGCCGTGCACGGTGCCCAACCGTCCGGCCCGGCCACACCGTACACATCGCTGGCCCTGTCCTTCGTCTTGAAGCCACAGAACTCCCAGCAGCTCTTTGCCGAGGCCCAGAACGGGATCGGAGGCAACTTCGCGTCGGTTCAGCAGTTCGCGCGTGAGTACGGGGCAAACCCCCAGTACGTGCAGGCACTCGAGCAGTACCTGTCGCAATACGGGATCAAGGACTTCACCCTGTACGCAAATGGGTTGGACCTGAAGGCAGTGGGGACCACCGCAGAGGTGGACAAGGCGTTCACAGTGCAAGAGCAGCAGTACCAGGTCCCGGGGGTTCCGGGGAAGCACGGCATGCAGGGCGTGCCGCCCCAGCACATCTACGCCCCGGGACATCATCCCATGATGCCGCAGCGCCTGGCGCAGACAATCGTGGCCATTCTCGGCCTCACGAACTACGCGCCGTGGGTCACCCAGACGGCGCATGCGACAACCAAGCCGATCACGTCCAGCTCGACACCCTGTGTTGCGCTGACCGGGTTGCCGAACGCTTGCAACACGCCGCAGAGCTTCGCCTCCAACTACGAGCTGACAGGCCTCTACCGGCGTGGTGCGGAAGGACAGGGGCAGACGATCGGCATCGTGACGCTGGCCGCGCTCGACCCCACAGCGCCCCAGCACTTCTGGTCCACAGTGCTGCACTTGCCGCCGAGCGGCCGGACGGTGACGGTCGACACAGTCGACGGTGGCCCTGGTAAGCCGTCAACAGCGGCCGGCACGGGTGAGACCGACCTGGACACCGAGCAGTCCGGCGCCCTTGCCCCGGACGCCAACGTGGTCGTCTACCAAGCGCCCAACACCACAGCAGGCTTCGTGGACGCCTTCATGACGGCCGCCAGCCAGAACGTGGCCGGCTCCGTGTCGGCCAGCTGGGGCGAGGCCGAGGCCCTGATCGAGGCGTACGGGGCGTCGGGCTTCATCTCCTCCGGCTACCAGGCGTCGTTCGACGAGGTGTTCGCCGAGATGGCCCTCCAGGGGCAGTCGACCTTCGTCGCCTCCGGCGACTCGGCCGCCTATGCCGACAACCGCACAACCGGCGGCCAGTGGACCACACTGGGGGTCGGGGCACCGGCGAGCAGCCCATACACCACGGCTGCCGGCGGCACCACCTTGCCCTGGGCGGGCAAGGCCACCTTCACATTCGGCACGCCCACCGCACCGTTCCCCCTCACCGGGTCGGCCACGGTGACCGCCCAGCGAGCGTGGGGATGGGACTACCTCGCCAAGGCCCTGCACGCGACAAACCCGACAATTGCCTTCGCCACATTCGCCCCCGGCTTCATCCTCGGGAGCACCGGCGGGTACAGCACGCTCGAGCCGATGCCGGGCTACCAGCGGGGCGTGCCGGGTGTCCAGCGGTACAGCGACGTGCAGTACTTCATGCCGACGGCAACCAAGACAGTCGCTACAACCACATACGGCCACAAGTACAAACTGAAGGGCTTCAAGGTCGTGACCACAGTGTCGGTCACACCGACACCTGCGGTGGCTCCGGGCACGAGCAGCGGTGGACGGGCCGTCCCTGACGTCTCGGCCGACGCCGACCCGTTCACGGGCTACCTGCTCTACAACCCCAGCGCCACAACAGGGAAGCCGCTGCAGGGAGGTTGGGGAGGCACGAGCTTCGTGGCGCCTCAGCTGAACGGCTCCGACGCGGTGATCGAATCTGCGGCCGGGCATCGGATCGGGTTCTGGAACCCGTCGATCTATCGGTTCGCCACCGGGCGCAATTCACCGTTCACGCCGCTGAACCAGCCCGGGACGACAAACGACAACTGGTTCTACACGGGCACGCCGGGCACGGTGTACAACCCGGCCACCGGGCTCGGGATCCCGAACCTGACCGCGCTGGCGGCCGACTTCGGCGGTCCGGGCGGACCCGGTGGGCCGGGCGGACCCGGTGGGCCGGGCGGACCCGGCGGTCCGGGCGGACCCGGCGGTCCGGGCGGACCCGGTGGGGGGCATCACCGGCGTTAGCAGCTCGAACGGGAGGGCCGCAGCCGCCACGTGCGGGGGCGGCCGACCGGCCGGACGGACGGCACGCGGCCGGCGCCTTCGGGCGCCGGCCGTGCCGCGTCCGAGCCCCGGACCGTGCAGTCGGGGACCGTGCGGCCTGGGGCGGCCCGACCCGGGACCGCGCAGCCCAGACCGTGTAGAACCGGATGGTGGACACCGTGACAGGGTCGTTCGACCCCTCGCCCGACTTCCTGCGAGGCTCCAAGGCCGGGCGGGTTCAAGTGGCACCACGTGGGGCCGGACGTGATCCCCGCCGGGATCGCCGAGACGGACTTCGGCCCCTGCCCGGCGGTGACGGAGGCGGTGCACGGCATGCTCGAGCGGGGGGACCTCGGCTACCCCGACTGGCCGGTGGAGCCGCTGGCCGAGGCGTTCTGCGGGCGGATGGGGAGCCGGCACGGCTGGCATCCCGACGTCGCCCACGTCCGCCATGTGTGCGACCTGATCCAGGCGTTCCAGGTGGTGGTCGAGCTCGCCTGCCCCCCCGGTGGCGCGGTGGCGCTGCACGTCCCGAACTACCCGCCGTTCCTGCGGAGCCTCCACGCGACGGGACGGCGCGCCGTCGGATGCCCCCTCGTCCCCGCTGATCCCGACCGCGCCGGTGGGAGCGGTGGCGCTCGTGGGTGGGTGTTCGACGCCGAACGGCTGGAGGAGGCGGTGGCGAAGACCGGCGCGTCGGTGCTGCTCGTGGTCAACCCCCACAACCCGACGGGCCGCGTCTTGTCTCGCGAGGAGCTCACCTCGCTGGCCGAGATCGCCTCCCGCCACGACATGGTGGTGGTGAGCGACGAGCTCCACGCCGAGCTGCTGCACGGGAGCGCACGCCACGTCCCCTTCGCTTCCCTCGGCGACGAGGTGGCGGCGCGCACGGTGACCATCACGTCCGCCACCAAGTCCTTCAACCTGGGCGGGTTGCGCACCGCGGTCGCGCACGTCGGGGACGCCCGTGTGCGCAGCGCTTGGGACCGCTTGCCGCCGGAGTACTTCGGGTCCTTGAACGTGGTGGGGGTGGAGGCCACGCTCGCCGCCTGGCGGGAGGGTGACACCTGGCTCGCGGCCACGTGCCGCCACCTGACGGCGATGCGCGACCACCTGGTGGCGCGGGTGGAGGCGCTCCCCGGCGTCGCGTTACGCCCGCCCGAGGCCACCTACCTCGCCTGGCTCGACTGCCGGGGCACGGGGCTTGGCGACGATCCGGCCAGGTTCTTCCTCGAGGAGGCCCGGGTGGAGCTCGTGCCCGGTTCCGAATTCGGCGCGGGCGGCGCCGGGCACGCCAGTCTGAACTTCGGCACGGGCGTGCGGATCCTCGACGAGATCGTGGACCGGTTGGCGGCCAGCCTGGCGCCACGTCAGGGATAGGACCCCCCGGGTCAGGCGCTCCGGAGCTTCCGCAGCGCCGACTCGAGCGCCCCCCGCTCGCCGTCGCTGAGCGGCTCGAGCAGGTGCTGCTCCAGCACGGCGCGGTGCGACGCGGTCGCCTCGTCCACCTTGGCCACGCCGGCCGGGGTCAGACGGACATAGACGCTGCGGCGATCGGTCGGGCAGTTCGAGCGCTCGGCGTAGCCGGACTCAACCAGCCGGTCCACGAGCCGGGTGATGCCGCCGGACGTGAGCGAGACCTCGGCCGCCAGCCGGGTCATGGTGGTGAAGCCGCCGGGGGACCGACGCAACCGGATCATGGCGTCGTACCAGCTCAGGGGGAGTCCGCACGCCTCCTCCATCTGGGCGCCGAGCACCCGCGTGATCCGGGCGTGGACCTCCACCAGCAGGCCCATCAGGGTGATGGCGTACTCGTCCGCCGGGTCGAGCGGCGGCAGGGGAGGGGCGGCGCCCCCGTGCGCTCCGCCATCGGCGGCGCGGGGGGCGTCCGGCGCGGGAGCGTCCACGACCGACCGCCCCGGGTCCACTGCCTCCGTTGCCATGGGTGCATTCTATACTCCTCTAGAGGATCAGATGTTGACAAGTATCTGACTAAGCAGATAGAGTGTGTCATCCGGCTCCCGAGGGTCGCCGGGCCAGGCGAAAGCCGACCGGCAGCCCTGCTGCAGCGCAGCCGGCAGAGAACACCGCGGAGAGAACCCGCAGACAAGGCAGAGAGAAAAGAGAAGAGCAATGGTCACGTCCCAGCAGAGCACGGCGGTCAAACTCCCGACCCCCGGCACCTACACCATCGACCCGGCCCACTCCGAGGTCGGCTTCGTCGCCCGCCACCTGATCGGCTCGAAGGTCCGCGGGCGGTTCACCGCCTTTGACGGCACGATCGTCATCGCCGACCCGGTCGAGCAGTCCTCGGTCGAGGCCAAGGCCGAGACGGCGAGCATCGAGACCGGCGTCCAGATGCGCGACGACCACCTGCGCACCAACGACTTCCTGGACGCGCCCACGTTCCCCACCCTGTCGATCAAGAGCACGGGCCTCGCTCGGGTCAGCGACACCGAGTGGAACCTCACGGCCGACCTCACCATCCGTGGCGTGACCAAGTCGGTCACCTTTGACGTCGAGTACCACGGCGCCGGTCCGGGGATGCAGCCCGGCTCCGAGGTTCTCGCCCTGTCGGCCTCGACCGAGGTCGACCGGCGCGACTTCGGGGTGGCCTTCAGCGGCGTGCTGGAGGGCGGGGCGATCGTGGTCGGGAACAAGGTCACGATCGAGCTCGAGGTCGAGGCCGGGCGCCAGGAGTAGTCGCCGGCCCGATCTGATGTCGGTCGTGTGCACGGTGCGGCGATCCCGTCGGGGTCGCCGCACCCTCGCGCTCGCAGCGCGCCCTCGGCGCCGGCCACCCCGCCAGGAACCCCGCCGGGTGGTCCGCCCATCGCGGCCTCGGTGTGCCGCGGTGCCGCGGTGCGGGCCGGCGCACCGTGGTCGATGATGAACCGGTGCGCGGCGATCCCGGTCCCGCAGACGACGGGGCCCTCCCCTGGGGAACGGAGGTCCTGGGTTGGCCCGACGACCCCTACCGCGCTTACCGGCTGGCCCGGAGCGGCGGCCCGGTCCGCCGGGGACGGCTGTGCAACGGGCGGCCGGTCTGGCTCGTCCTGGGCTATGCCGAGGCCAGGGCCGCGCTGGCCGACCCCCGCCGCGTCCTGCGGCGGTACTGGTCGCAAGCCGCCGCCACCGGGGACCCGGGGCTGGACGAGATGTCGTTGGCCGAGCACATGCTCAGGACCGACCCTCCGGACCACACCCGGCTCCGGCGGCTCGTGTCCCAGGCGTTCACCCTCCGCCGGGTCGAGGCCCTGCGTCCCAGGGTGGCGGCCATCGCCGCCACCCTCGCCGACGCCATGGCCGAGGCACGCTCTGGGCGCCCGGGTCCGGGAGCCGGCGACGGCGAGGTGGACCTGATCGACGCGATCGCCTTCCCGTTGCCGATCCGGGTGATCTCCGAGCTCCTGGGCGTGCCCGCCAGCGACGAGCCGGGCTTTCGGCGCTGGTTCCGTGCCATGGTCACCGTCGGGCCGAACGACGAGGCGCGCCGGGCGTCCCAAGCGGCGGCGCTCGAGGTGGCCGGGTACCTGGCCGAGCTGCTCGCCGCCAAGCGGGCCGCACCGGCGAACGACGTCGTCTCCGGCCTCGTCGCCGCCCGCGACGACGGGCAGGCGCTGACCGAGCCCGAGAGCTCGTGTCGACGGTGTTCCTCCTGCTCCTGGCCGGTCACGAGACGACCGTCAACCTCATCGGGAACGGCGTGGCGGCGCTCCTCGGCAACCAAGGTCAACTGGCCAGGGTCCGGGCGGATCCGTCGCTCGTCGGGCCGGCGGTCGAGGAGCTCCTCCGCTTCGACGGCCCGGTCCACCACCCGACCCTCCGGTTCGTCATGGAGCCGGTCCCCCTGGGCGAGGTGACCGTCCCCGCCGGTGACGTCGTCCTGGTCTCCCTGGCGGCCGCCAACCGCGACCCCGCCACTTTGCCGCGCCGGACCCAGTCGACGTCGGCCGGCGCGACGCCCACCTCGGGTTCGGTCACGGCCCGCACTTCTGCCTCGGTGCCCCGCTGGCCCGGATGGAGGGGAGGATCGCCCTCTCGTTGCTGCTCGAGCGGTTCCCGAGCCTGTCCCTCGCGGTGCCGCCCGAGGCGCTGCGGTGGCGGGAGGGTCTCTTCCTCCGCGGCCTCGAGGCCCTGCCGGTCCGCCTGGACGGGGGGCCGGGCGGTTGGACGGGCGGTGGTCCCGGCCGGCCGGCTCCGGGGCGCGAGGCATGGCAGTAGGGTGGCGCCATGGCGAAGCACAAGCTCGTGACGCGCGTGGCGGCCGCGCTCGGCATCGTGGGCACGATGGCCAGCGTGTGGTGGTTCGCGCTGAAACCCCGGCGCAAGAAGGGGCGCTGAAACCCCGGCGCAAGAAGGGGCGCTGAAACCCCGGCGCAAAGAGGCGCGCTGAAACCCCGGCGCAAGAAGGGCTCAGACGCTCAGGCAGGGGACAGCGGTGGTGGAGTGGCTGCTCCTCGAGGGGGCTTCATGGACGCCCGCCGCCGGCTGCTCTCCGCCGCGCACCGTCGACGCTTCGCCAAGAAGGAGATGGCCTTCCATCGCGGTGATCCGCCCACGCTGTGGAGCGGTCTGGTTCCCGGGACAGTGGTGGCGCTCACCCAGGGGGCGCCGGGCTACCTGGGTGAGCGACCCGACCGTCCGGCCGCTGTTCGCCGATCAGCCCTACTCGGGGGAACGGGGGGGGCCTTCGAACGAGCGACGTCCCGCCTGGCGTCACTTCGTGAAGTACCACTGTGTCGGATAGATGTACAGGTACGGTGTCAAGGGCTCCACGCCGTGAAGGTTGGACTTGTAGGCGACCACCCGGTAGGCGGGGACGGGCAGGAAGATCTGGAACTGCTCCTTGGCCATGAAGTTCTCCCAGGCCTTGATGGCTGCGACCGGGTCGGAGCTCGTGGTGGTGGCCTTGATGAGCGCGTCGTTCTGCGAATTGCAGAGCGCCATGTAGTTGGACGTCGCCCCGCAGTAGAAGTTCTCTGTGCCGATGGGGACGTTGGTCGGCCATCCCCACGGCCACTGCCCTGTGATCCACAGTTCCATGTCGTAGTTGCACCGAGAGGCCGTCGCCGAACAGCTGGCAGCGTCGGAGACCAGGCCGGAGGCGGTGACCAGCTTGGTCCTCAGGTTGACGCCGACCGTGCTGAACTGGGAGATGAGGTACTGGAGGATCTCGTACTCCGAGTTGTTCGACTGGGTGCCGACGATCTTGAAGCTGAGCTTGGCCCCCTTCTTGATGCCCTTTCCGCAGTCGGAGGGGCCCGTGCCCGGCCGCGTGCAGGTTGAGGTGCCGTTGGGCACCACGTGCCAACCGTGCGAGGTCAGCAACTGTTTCGCCGCCGAGACGCTGTAGGGGTACGGGACCTTCTTGTCGAGCGCCGTGACGTACTCCCCGCGCTGGTTGGGGTTGGGGACAGGGCTGGCGGCGTAGGAGGCCCTCCCGTGGTAGATCTTTGTCACGATCTGCTTCATGTCGATCAGGTGCGTGAGGGCCTGGCGGAAGTAGAGCTGGTCGAAGATCGGCGTGGACGCGTCGTGCTTGGCGTAGTTCAGGATCAGGCCCCCGTAGGCCGCCTGGACCCATGTCGCGATCTTGTACCCCTTGGCCTTGAGGGCGGGGATGGCCTTGAGCGATGTCAGGGGCACGAACCCCACGTCGAGGGACCCGCTCTCGAGGGCGTCGAGCTCGGCAACTGTGCTCGTGTACGGGAGCTCGGTGAACGTCGCCAGCTTGTGCGCCTGCGGCCATGGGAACTTCGGATTGGGGACGAAGGACATCCGGCCGTCGGTCGAGTCGAACGAACTGACCTGCCACGCGCCGTCCACGACCTTCCAGAGCGGGTCGGTCGCAAGGTTCGTGGCCTGCTTCGCCTGTGTCTGCAGGAACTTGTAGACCGCCTTGGCGCCGCTGGGCGTCATGTCGTAGTTGCCGACGGGCCCGGTCGCCGACGTCCTGTCCCATGCGTGCTGCGGGATGGGGGTGATGTTGGTCAGCACGTTCCCGAGCAACCACAGCGAGCTGTACTTGGCGTCGAACACGATCTGGAACTTCGTCGGCGACAGGTAATTGACCTGCTTGACGTTTGTGGGGAACTCGCCCGGAACGTGCGCGGCGTATGTTGTCTTGTTCTCCTGGAGGAGGTTCATCCAGAACTGGATGTCGCGCGTGGTGACCGGTTGCCCGTCCGACCAGTACCTCGGCTTGAGGGTGATTGTCACGACCGTGTCCCCGGCGGAGTTCGTGGAGAAGGTGGGCGGTGTGGCGAGCGAGCGGGAGGCGTTGAACTGCGTCTTGCCGTCCTTCCCCCACAGGTAGAGGGGTGGCCACATGAGGTACGAGGCCCACGGCACATAGGCCACTGTCCAGTTGGACGCGATGAACATCGGGAAGAAGTAGGTCGGCGGCTCGCCCACGAGCTCGGCGAACGTGGCGTTGCCCGTTGTCGCCGCCGCAGCCGTCGACACGCCCACAAGACCGGACGCAGCCAGGGCGACCGTGAGTGCGGCGGCCATGGTGGCGAGCACCCGACGAATGAATGGCTTCACTTCCGAACCCCCCTAGGATCGTGCGGATCAACCTACCGCTTGCTGCTCACTGACCGGCGTCGGTGCTCTGCCTGTGATCCACGACGCCATTGCTATACGTCCCATCCGGCGTCCACGGGAATATCGTGGCCGGTGATGTTGCGGGCCCCGTCGGAGACGAGGAAACGGACCGCAGCGGCAACGTCCTGCTCCTCGACGAAGCGCCCCAGGGCGGTCTGCGACGCGAAGTCGGCGTACACGTCCTCGGGGGTCCGTCCCGAGACCTCCGCCTTGCGCCGGACGATGCGCTCCATGCGCTGTCCGTTCGTGACGTTCGGGCAGACGTCGTTGACCGTGATGTTGTGTGGGCCGAGCTCGAGCGCCAGCGTGCGGGTGAGCCCGCGCACGGCCCACTTGGACGCCGAGTAGCCGCTCCGGTTCCGATAGCCGCGTAACCCGGACGTCCCGGCGATGTTCACGATGGAGCCCCCGCCGGCGGTCTTCAGGTGAGGGATCGCGTGCTTACAGGGAAGGAACGTGCCGAGGACGTTGAGTGAGAGGATGCCCACGAACTCGTCCACAGGGTACTGCTCGGCCGGCGTCTCGATCGGGCCGGTTCCTCCGGCCGTGTTCACGAGGATGTCGATGCGACCGAACCGGTCGACGGTAGCCGCCACCATGCGTGCGACGTCGTCCTCCACCGTGACGTCACAGCGGTAGGGAAGCGTCGTTCTCCCGCCGTGGCGCTCGTCGAGCTGCGACGCGTGCGAGTCCAGAGTCTTGGCGTCGCGTCCGATGATCGCCAGATCGGCGCCGTCTGCGGCGAAGATGTCGGCGACAGCTGCGCCGATCCCCTTTGCGCCGCCGGTGATGACCGCCACCTTTCCCGTCAAGGTGTCATGCACTTGCCGCCTCCTGTGTGAGCTCGGCCGCTTCGAAGACGAGCGAGAGCCGGGGTACCTCGTAGGCAAGCTTCTGTGCGATCTCCGCAGCCGCAGCGTGCGTGCGCCGGACCGAACGGCGGACGACGTCCCCGCTCAGGCGCACGCTCGGTCCCGCCACGCCGACGGCGCAGACCACGTCCGTCCCCGAGAGGATCGGCACCGCGACTCCCCACGCTCCGACATTGGTCTCTTCCAGAGAAGTGGCGAACCCGCGACGTCGGATGAGATCGAGGTCGGCACGCAGTCTGCGCTTGTCGGTAAGGGTCGACTGGCAGAGCCTGGCGAGGCGCCCCGAGATGACCCGCTCCGCCTCCTCCTCCGGCATGAAGGCCAGCAGCGCCTTCTGCGAAGCTCCGGCGTGCAGGGGGACGAGACGTCCCGGCTCGACCGACAGGCGGAGAGGCTGCGGGCTCTCGACTCGCTCGAGGCAGACGGACGCCGACCGGTCCGGGCTGACGCCCGTGAGCAAGGCGGTCTCGCCCAGCTCTCGGGAGAGATGCCGAACGGGCTCGAGCGCGACAGTCCGGAGATCGGCGACCGCCCTGGCCCGTGAGCCGAGGAGCACGGCCGAGGGACCCAAGCGGAAGCGCTTGGTCTGACGGTCCTGCGTGACGTAACCGAGCTGGCGAAGCGCCATGAGCAGGCGGTGCACGGTGGGGACGGGGAGGTCCACGGCGCGAGCCAGCTCGCTCGCGCCCCATTCGGACCGTGTCTCGTCGAAGGCCTCGAGGACGGCGAAGGTTCGCTCGAGCACCTGGAGAACGGGACGTCCCGTGTCGGGCGCCGGGCCCGGGGGGTCGGGCTGGCGCGTCGACGGGTCGACGAGGCTCGTCATCCCGGCGTCCCTGCAGCCAGGACCACCCGGTCGGCCACGTCCAACCCGGCGTCGAGCGCGCTGAAGATGACGTCGAGCTCCGTGTCGCTGACGATCAGCGGCGGTGCAACGAACAGCGACGTCTGCTCCCCGCTGGTGGCCACCAGCGCGCCGGCGCCGAGTGCAGCCGCCGCCACACGGCTCGCGAGGGGCTCGGGCTCCTGGCCGCGCCACGACCGCCAGTCCGGGCCGTGCAACTCCACCGTCCAATGCAAACCGCGACCGTCGACTCGGGCGACACTGGGGTGGTCGGTGGCGAGCGTCGTGAACCGCTTGCACAGGACGGGGTCCAGCTGCCGGGCCCGTTCCACCAAGCCCTCCCGACCCGACACGCGCAGATGGGCGCGCAGCGACGCCATCGCCACCGGATGGGCCCGGAAGGTGGAGTAGCTCTGCCAGCTGGTGCCTTCGATCCGCTCGAGCACCTGGCGCGAGAGGACGACGGCGCCGGCGGCAGCCCCACCCGCGGTCATGCACTTGCCGAGCGTGACGAAGTCCGGCCTGGCTGCTGCTTGCTGGAACTGGAACCACCCGCCGACGCGCCCGAAGCCGGTGACCGTCTCGTCGGCGATCCACAGCACGTCGTGCTGATGCGCGATGTCGGCCACGGCATCCTGGAATTGCGGGACGTGGTAGGTGCCGCCTTGGCTGTAGTCGAGGATGACTGCTGCCGCGTCGGCCAGGATCCGGTCGCTCTCGGCGTGCCACCGCTCGTCGAGCGGAGCGCCCGGATCGCCGTTCACGCGGGACCCGAGGGGGCAGGAGAGCGTGCGGACCTCGGCGAGATGCGGTGGGGAGGCCACGCCTGCAGCGGAGGACAGTCCCCCGTGCCACTGGGGCTGGACCGTCATCTCCCGCGCCAATCCGACGCCGCCGTGGTACGCACGCTCCCGGGTGACCAGGGGCGCCCGGCCGGTCAGTGCCTGGCAGAGGGCCAATGCCGCGTCGTTTGCCTCTCCTGCACTGATGAAGAATCGCACCGCTCCGACCCAGTCCTCCCCAGCAAAAGCGGTGCCCAGGAGCTCGTCCGCCGCCAGGCCACGCGCCGGCCATGTCCATCCCTCGTTGACCACGGGCGCCCCGGCGGCGTCCTTGATGGCCTCGATGATCTCGGGGTGCCCGTGCCCCAGGGGCGCGGCGGTGTTGCTCGCGTCGAGGACCCTGCGGCCGTCGGCGAGCTCGAACCACGCGCCCGATCCTCCGACGATCGTCGGGACGGCGGCCGCGCCCGAGGTGAGGCTGGTGGAGAGGAGATGGCTCGGCACGGTGCCGCTCAACCGAGAGGCTGGCCACCCACGCCGAAGCGGGACGCGGGGACTCCGTCGACGACGACCCAGATCTGCGACCGCGCCTCTTCTCCGAAGACCGAGCACGCCGCGTTCGTGAGCGCGGTGATGAGCGCCTTTGCAGCCTCCGGGTTCTCGAACCGCTTGTCGACGGCCTTCACCTCGATGTAGGGCATGTGCGACCTCTCTTGAGAAGCGTTGTCATGCATGTTATAACAGGCCATCTCGACTGGCGAAAGCGAATTTCGCTGAGTGAGAAGCGGACGAACGCCGATTCGGCTGGAGGGGACTATGGAGCGGCCCGACCTCGCACTCCTGCGTGGTGCCATCGACATGCACGCGCACACTTCGCCTGCGCTCTTCAAGCGCCACATCGATGACGCTGCCCTGGCCGAGAGCGCCTCCGACTACGGGATGCGCGGCTTCGTCCTGAAGGACCACGACTCTTCGACCACGGGCCGGGCTTACTACGTGAACCGGATGTACCCCGGCGTCCAGTCGATCGGCGCGGTGGTGCTGAACCGGTCGGTCGGCGGCTTGAACCCCTATGTCGCTGAGGCGGCGATCCAGTACGGGGCGAGGGTCGTGTGGATGCCCTCCAACCACTCCAAGCACCACGCCGAGTACTTCGCAATGCCCGACTACCCGCAATTCGGCCGGCTGCAGAAGCAGCTTCCAGGAGAGGGTGTCACCGTGTTCGAGGAGGATGGCCGCACCCTGAAACCGGAAGCCCGCACCATCTGCGAGATCGTCGCCGAGAACGACGTCGCACTGGCGACGGGCCATCTCTCGCTGGCCGAGATCACTGCACTCCACCACGCGGCGCGCGAGGCAGGCGTGACTCGCTTCATCGTCACCCACGCCAACTGGTCGCTCTGCAAGCTGGACCTCGAAGTCCAGAAACGGCTCATCGCCGACGGTGCCACCATCGAGTACGTCGCCTCCTCCTGCGTCTCGCCGATCTTCTGGGAGCAGCAGCCGGAGGAGCTCGCCCGGTGGATCGTCGAGCTGAAGGGTGAGCACCTCGTGCTCGGCTCCGATCTCGGCCAGTACGCCGGCCCCCCGCACCCCGAGGGGCTGCGGATGCTCCTCGCCGCCCTCCTCGAGCTCGACGTGCCCTACGAGTACCTGGAGAAGATGACGACCCACAACTGCGAGCAGGTCCTGGGCCTCGAGCCCAACTGGTCGCCGGTCGCGCCCGCCGCTGTGACCCCTCCGTCCCCGGCGGGGCCGGAGGGCTCCGCATCTCCTCGGGGATGACGACCGGTCATGTTCGTCAAGCCGTTCCGCTACGTCCGAGTCCACGATGTCGCCGAGGCGTGCGACCTACTCCGTGACGAGGAGGAGGCGAAGGTCCTGGCGGGAGGCCAGAGCCTTCTCCCGCTGATCAACGCCGGCCTCTTCGAGCCCGGCCTGCTCGTTGACATCGCCCACGTCCCAGCCATGCAGGGCGTGGCGCGAAGCGACGGGTACCTCGAGGTCGGCGCACTCGCCTGCCACGCCGAGCTGGCGTCGAACGCCGAGGTACGCGCCGGCCAGCCACTGCTCGCACGCGCCGCCAGCCACGTGGGCAACCCGCGCATCCGCAACCGCGGCACGATCGGGGGTTCCCTCGCGCATGCAGACCCGGCAGCCGAGTTGCCGCTCGCCCTGACCGCGCTCGGCGCCACGGTCGTCGCGACCGACGGTCGCACCGTGCGCGAGATCAAGGCCGACGAGTTCGCACTGTCCTACCTGTCCACCCAGCTTCGGGCCGACGAGCTGGTCGCCCATCTCCGTGTGCCCTTGCTGGGACCGGGCTGGGGATGGAGCTTCACCGAGCTCTCGAGGCGGAGCGGGGACTTCGCCATCGTCGCGGTCGCCGTCCTCCTTCGTTGCGCCGATGGCCACGTCCTCGAGGCCCGGGTGGCCGCCGCCGGTGTCGGCGAACGGCCGGTCCGGCTGGGCGGTGTGGAGGCGGCGCTCTCGGGGGCGACGCGCCTGGAGCTCCCGGAACGTCTGGGGCCGGTCCGGGAGGTGGACCCGGCCTCCGACGCGGTGGCGTCGGCCGAGTACCGGCGTGGCCTCCTCGCCACGCTCGTCCGGCGGGGTGTCGACGAGGCCTTCGCCCGATCGGAGGAACCATGACCGACGAGCTTGTGCTCACCCTCACCGTGAACGGGCGCCCGGTCACCGCCCGCGGAGGTGCACACCTGACGTTGCTGCGGTGGCTGCGAGACGTGGTCCACGTGACCGACCCCAAGTACGGGTGTGGCGAGGGGATCTGCGGGGCCTGCACGGTGCTCGTGGACGGTGAACCCGTCTCGAGCTGCATCCTCCTCGCGGCGCAGGTCACAGGGTCCTCGGTGGTCACCGCGTCAGGGCTCTCGAATGAGGACGGGAGCCCCTCCCTGCTGCAGCGCGCCTTCCACGCGCACCACGCTGCGCAGTGCGGCTTCTGCACGCCGGGCATGATCGTCGCCGCCGCTGCACTCCTGGCTGAAGGGGGGAACCGCTCGCGCACGGAGCTCCGGGAGGCGCTGCACGGGAACCTCTGCCGTTGCACCGGCTACGGGCCGATCCTCGACGCCATCGAGGCGGCGTACGCGGAAGGGGGCGAGGCCGGTGTCGGCTGAGGGTTTCGATCGGTCAGAGGTGCGGACGTCGAAGCTCGACGAGCTGCGTGTCGTCCATCAACCGCTCCCCCGGCAGGACCAGTTGGAGAAGATCCTCGGGACGACCCGCTATGCCGGGGACTTCTCGCAGCCCGGCATGCTGCACGCGCGCCTGGTACGGGCCCAGGTGCCTTCGGCCCGTATCGTGCGGCGCGACGTCTCCGCAGCCCGCGCCGTGCCCGGAGTCGTCGACGTGCTGTTGGGTGAGGATGTGCCGCACAACACCATTTGGGTGGACGTCCCGGGGCAAGCGGTGCAGGTGGCTGCGCTGCGAGCCAGCATGGAGGTCCTCGCCACCGAGCGCGTCCGGTTCCACGGAGAGCCGGTCGCCCTCGTGGTGGCAGAGAGCGAGGACGTCCTGGCCAAGGCGTGCCAGCTCGTGGACGTCGAGACCGAGCCACTGCCGGTGCTCACGACGCCCGAGGAGGCGCTCGCGGAGGGAGCTCCGGCCATCCATCCCGGCGGGAACCTCCTGGCGGAGTGGCAGATCGACACCGGCGGAGTTGACGCCGCGTTCGCCGGCGCGGACTTGGTGGTCGAGGGCGAGTACCGCACGCAGCTCGTCGACCACGCCTATCTCGAGCCGGAGGCGGGCGTCGCGTGGAACGACGAGGGTGTGCTCACCATCCGGGTCGCGACGCAGGTCATCGAGCACTATCGGGACGTCGCTCGCATCCTCGGCCTTCCCGAGTCCAAGGTCCGCGTCGTCGCGCCGTACGTCGGAGGCGGGTTCGGCGGGAAGGAGGACATGACGGTGGAGCCGTACGTCGCCCTGGCGTGCTGGCGCACGGGCCGCCCGGTCCGCATGCAGTGGACGCGCGACGAGTCACTGCTCGCACGGGCGAAGCGGCACCCGATGCAGATGGCCTACCGGACGGCGGCGCGCCGGGACGGCACGATCGTCGGTCACGAGATCGAGATCCTCGCGGACGGCGGTGCGTACGCCTACCTGTCGGCCCTCGTCCTCCTGTACTCCTCCGTTCACGCCTGTGGTCCGTACCGAAGCGGCGCAGTCCGGTTGCGGGCCCGTTGCGCCTACACGAACAATCCGCCCACGTCCGCCTTCCGAGGGTTCGGCGGGATGCAGGTCGTGTTCGCGTACGAGTCGCAGGTGAACCGCCTCGCCGCCCGGCTCGGTCTCCCCCCGGAAGTGGTCCGCAAGCGCAATGCCCTCAGCCGGGGCGACGTCCTCCCGATCGGCCAGCGGGTGGAGACCGAGGTGCTCCTCCCGGAGACGATCGACGCCGTGCTCGAGCGCGTCGGGCCGAAGCCCGAGCCTTCGGGACCCCGCATGGCGGTCGGACGAGGCATGGCGTCCAACATGCAGTCCTACGGACGCCTCGTCTGGCTCAACGACTCGGCGGCGGCGTGGGTCGGGTTCCAGGTGGACGGGTCCGTGACCGTCCGCTGCGGCGTACCGGACATCGGCGGCGGCCAGGCATCCTCGCTCGCCCAGATCGCCGCCGAGGTGCTCGGGACTTCCCTCGGGGACGTGGCGGTCCACTTCGGAGACTCCTCCCTGACGCCGCTGGCTGGAACGACGACCGCCACCCGCCAGCTCCTCATGTCGGGCAACGCCGTGTACGTGGCCAGCATGATGGTGAGAGGGCAACTGTACGGCGTGGTCTCGGAGGAGCTGGGCGATCCCGTCGAGTCGTTGCGGCTCGAGGGAGCGGAGGTCGTCGGCCCCTCCGGGTCCGTCGCCCTGGTCGACGCGCTGGCCGCATGTCGGCGGCGCAGCGTCCCCACCGAGGCCATCGGCACGTTCTTCGGGCCGCATGGCACGGCGGTCGACACCCGCCTCGCCACCGACCGCGTGTTCCCGGACTTCACCTTCGGCACGCATCTTTGCGACGTGGAGGTCGATCTCGACACCGGCACGGTCAGATTGCTGCGGTACGTGGCGGCCCACGACGTCGGTCGTGCCATCAACCCGCTGTCGGTCGAAGGCCAGATCAGCGGTGGCGCCGTCCAGGGGATCGGCATGGCCCTGCTCGAGGAGGTCCAGGTCGAAGAGGGCGTGAACCTGACGGGCGGCCTGTTCCAGTACCTCATCCCGACCTTCACCGATGTGCCCGACGTCGAGACCATCGTCCTCGAGTCCGGAGAGGGGCTCGGGCCCTTCGGGGCCAGGGGCATCGGAGAACCGCCCATCGGGCCTCCGTCGGCCGCGATCGCGAGCGCGGTTGCCGACGCGGTCGGGGAGTGGCCGTCCCGGCTGCCCCTCACGCCGGAGCGGGTGCTGGACCTCATCGTCGCCGACGCGGCCGCCGACGCCGTCGCCGACGAGACGAGCTCGTGACCGGCGACGGGGGTGCGACGCGGGCGGCGGAGCCGCCGCCTCGCCACTCGTGGCCACCGGCCGGCACGGTGCACGACCGGCGGTTCGACGTGCTGTTCGAGCCGGTCCGGCTCGGCCCTGTCCAGACCAAGAACCGGTTCGTCCAGGTGCCGCACTGCAACGGGATGGGCTACCGCGACCCCACCGCCCAGGCGCAGATGCGACGGATCAAGGCTGAGGGCGGTTGGTCGGTGATCTGCACCGAGCAGGTCGAGATCCACCCGACGTCGGACATCACGCCGTTCATCGAGCTGCGACTGTGGGACGACGGGGACATCCCCGCACTGGCACGCATCGCAGAGGCCATCCACGACGGCGGCGCCCTCGCCGCCATCGAGCTTGCGCACAACGGCATGAACGCCCCGAACTTGACCTCCCGGGAAGCCCCGCTGGGGCCGCACCACCTCCCGGTGACGACCTGGGCGAACGACCCGGTGCAGGCGCGCATGATGTCGAAGTCCGACATCGCGGAGCTGCGAGGGTGGCACCGGGCGGCCGTCCGGCGGGCGATTCGTGCCGGCTACGACGTCGTCTACGTGTATGCCGGCCACACCCTGAGCGTGTTGCACCACTTCCTCTCGCCCCGCTTCAACCACCGGTCGGACGAGTACGGGGGGTCCAGCGAGAACCGCTCACGGCTGTTGGCCGAGATCCTGGCAGACACCCGTGAGGAGTGTGAGGGCAGGGCTGCGGTGGTCTGCCGCCTCACCGTGGCCGACGACCGGGAGGGGGGCATCGGTCGCGGCGACACGGAGGACGCGGTGGCGCGCCTCGACCACCTGACCGACGCCTGGGACTTCGTCCTCGGGACCTGGGAGTCGGACTCGACGACCTCCCGCTTCAGTGCCGAGAACGAGCGGGAGCCGCTGATTGCCGGGCTGAAGGCGCTCTCGGCGAAGCCGGTCATCGGCGTGGGCCGGTTCACGTCCCCGGACACCATGGTGGCGCAGGTGCGCTCCGGGGTGCTCGACCTCATCGGCGCGGCACGCCCGTCGATCGCCGACCCGTTCCTCCCGTGGAAGATCGAGCACGGGCTGGTCGACGACATCCGTGAATGCATCGGATGCAACATCTGCGTGTCGGGCGACATGACGATGTCGCCGATCCGCTGCACGCAGAACCCGTCGATGGGGGAGGAGTGGCGGCGCGGGTGGCACCCCGAACGGATCCGGCCGAAGACGTCGGACGCCTCGGTGCTGGTGGTCGGGGCCGGGCCGGCCGGGCTCGAGGCGGCGAGCTCCCTCGGGCGGCGGGGGTACCGGGTCGTGCTCGCGGAGGCCGGACGCACCCTGGGCGGCCGTGTCGCCCGGGAGGCGATGCTTCCCTCGCTGGCGACCTGGCGCCGAGTGGTGGACCACCGGCTGTTCCGCATCTCGGGCTACCCGCACGTGGAGGTCTACCGGGAGAGCGAGATCGAACCGGACGACGTCCTCGGTGCGGACGTGACCGATGTGGTGGTGGCGACGGGCGCCACGTGGCGCGCCGACGGCGTGGGTCGTTGGCACGCTGCTCCGGTGCCCATCGACCCCGGGGCGGTCGTACTGACGCCCGACGACCTGTTCGGGCCAGCGGTCGACCACCTTGGCCGAGAGCGCCGCATCGTGGTCTTCGACGACGACCACTACTACCTGGGCGGTGTCGTCGCGGAGCTCCTGGCGGGGCGGGGTCATCGCGTGCGCCTCGTCACGCCGGCGCCGCTCGCCTCGGCCTGGACCGCGCACACCCTCGAGATCGACGCCATCCAGCGCCGGCTCCTCCTCGCGGGCGTGGACGTGGCGCCGAGCCGTGCCGTCGTCGCGGTGGGCGCGGGTGCCGTCAGGACGTGCTGCGTGTTCACCGGCCGTGAGCAGACAGAGGAGGCGGATGCCGTCGTGCTGGTGACGGCCCGGCTCCCTGTGGACGGCCTCGTTGCAGGTCTCGAGGCGCGTCGCTCCGAATGGAGCGGGCACGGCATTCGGTCCGTGCGCTGCATCGGGGACGCGTGGGCCCCGGGGACGATCGCCGCCGCGGTGTGGGCCGGTCGCCGCTACGCCGAGGAGTTCGACGAGCAACCGTCGGATGCCGAGCCGTTCCGGCGCGAGTACACGGCGCTGGCCCCCTACAGTCGGGTCCCATGATCCAGACAAGCCCCATGCCGCGCGCCCTCGACACGGACAGGGTCCGGGCGCAGTTCCCGGCGCTCCGCGCCACACGGCCGGCGCCCGAGCAGCCGCTCTTCCTCGATGCTCCCGGCGGGACGCAGGTGCCCGAGCGGGTCGTGGCGGCCATGGCGGCCTACCTGGTCGAGTCCAACTCCAACACAGGCGGCGCCTTCGAGCTCAGCCGGCGCACCGACGCACTGATCGCCGAGGCGCGCCGGTACGGCGGCGCCTTCACCGGGGGCGACCCGGACGGGGTCGCGTTCGGCCAGAACATGACCACGCTCAATTTCAACCTCGTCCGGGCGGTGGGGCGCATGATGCGGGCGGGCGACGAGATCCTCACCACCGCCTTGGACCACGACGCCAACATCTCCCCATGGCTGCTGATGGCGGAGGACCGGGGGCTGGTCGTGCGGGAGGTCGGCCTGACTCCCGACCTGGACATCGACCTCGAGGACCTGCGATCGAAGCTCAGCGACCGCACCCGTGTCGTGGCGTTCTGCCTCGCGTCGAACGCCGTCGGCACGGTCACGCCGGCCGAGGAGATCGTGGCGCTGGCGCACGACGCCGGTGCGCTGGCGTGGGGCGACGCGGTGGCGTACGCACCCCATCGCCGCATCGACGTGGGCGCGCTCGGCGTCGACGTGCTGCTCTGCTCGCCGTACAAGTTCTTCGGGCCCCACCTCGGGATGGCCTGGGTGCGCCCGGACCTCGCCCGCGACCTGCCGGCCGAGCGCGTCCGCCCGGCAGCCGAGGTGCCGCCGGGCCACCGCTTCGAGACGGGCACCTTGAGCCACGAGGCCCTCGCCGGGTTTGTCGCCGCGGTGGACTACCTCGCGTCCCTGGGGTCGGGCGACACCCTGGCGTCGCAACTGGACACGGCGTACGACCTGATCCGCCGGCACGAGTCCGAGCTCGCTGCGGCCTTCGGGACGAGGGTCGGGGAGCTCGAGGGAGTGCGCATGGTCGGTCGGTCCGGCGGCGACCCCGCCCGGGTGCCGACCTTCGGCCTGGTCCCCGAGCGGGCCACGCCCCGGCAGCTGGCCGAGGCGTTGGACGATGCGGGGATCTATGCCTGGGACGGCAACTTCTTCGCCAAGCGGGTCATCGAGACGCTCGGGCTGGACCTCGAGGAGGGCGTCCTCCGGATCGGGTTCGCCCACTACAACGTGCTCCACGAGACGGACCGGCTGTTCGAGGCGCTCGAGCGCGCGTTGAAGTGAGCGCCGGGCATCGCACGGGCTCGCTCGGCCGCCGGCCGGCGACCATGGCGATGGGCTGACGGCGCCGGTCGGCGCGTCAGGCCGGCGCCGTCGGGCCGGCGCCGTCGGGCCGGCGCCGTCAGGCCGGCGCGTCGGTCGAGCTGACGGCGTCGCCGGCGATGCTCGACGGCGCGCCGGCACCGTGACCGCTCGCCTGCGCGTCGACGGCGAGCGGCTCGGCCAGCGGGAAGTGGCAGGCGGCCAGGTGCCCCAGGTGCCCGAAGGGCCGCAACGGTGGCTCCTCGGCTGCGCAGATCTCCTGGGCCAGCGCGCACCGGGTCCGGAACCGGCACCCCGAGGGTGGGTTGGCCGGGGAGGGCAGCTCGCCCCGGACCTTTGCCGTCCTTGTCCCGCGCCTCGAGGGATCGGGCGTCGGGATGGCCTCGAGGAGACCGGCGGTGTACGGGTGGGCCGTGTGCTCGTAGACGTCGGACACCGGCCCGACCTCGACCAGCTTGCCGAGGTACATGACGCCCACCCGATCGGCCAGGTAGCGCACGACGGACAGGTCGTGGGAGATGAGCACGTAGCTCAGCTCCCGCTCGGTCTGCAGCCGCAGCATGAGGTTGAGGATCTGGGACTGGATCGAGACGTCCAGCGCCGACACGGGCTCGTCGGCGACAACGAGCCGCGGCTCGACGGTGAGGGCGCGCGCCAGCCCGATGCGCTGGCGTTGGCCCCCGGAGAACTCGTGCGGGTAGCGCTCGAGGGCCCGTCGTGGCAGGCCGACCTCGTCGAGGAGGTGGCGGATCAGGGCTGTGCGCTGCTTGCGGTCGCCGATCCGCTGGGCGTTGAGCGGTTCGCGCAGGATCGACGCCACCCGCATCCGGGGGTCGAGCGAGGCGTAGGGGTCCTGGAACATGAGCTGGACGTCCTTGCGGTGCCGCTTGAGGGCGGCTCCCCGGAAGGTGGCGGCGACGCCGTCGAAGGTCACCGTTCCCGAGTCGGGCTCGGTCAGGCCGACCATGAGCCGGCCCAACGTCGTCTTGCCGCAGCCCGACTCGCCGACGAGGCCGAAGGTCTCCCCGACGCCGATCGAGAGCGAGACGTCCGAGACGGCCTTGACCGAGCCGACGGTGCGGCGCAGCAGCCCCTTGTGGATCGGGAACTCCTTGACGATGTGCTCGAGGCGGAGGAGCACGCGCTCGCCGGGAGGCTCGGAGGCATCTGCGCCGCCGGCCGCCGTGGCCGCCGCCCTCGAGGTGCTCGAGGCGCTGTCCCCACCGCGCCGGGATTCGCTGCGCACGAGGTCGATGCCGACGCCGAGCAGGTGTGCTGCCCGCCGCCCGTCGACGGGGAAGTGGCAGGCGAACCGGTGCCCGCCGGCGTCGGTCACGAGCTCGGGCGCCTCCTCCACGCACCGATCCTGCGCGTAGCGGCACCGGGCTGCGAAGCGGCAGCCCGTGGGCGGCCGGGTGAGGTCGGGCGGGGCGCCGGGGATGCTGTAGAGCGCCTTCGAGCGGTCGGACTCGAGCCCGGGGATCGACTCGAGGAGCGCCTGGGTGTAGGGGTGGCGCATCTCGGTGAAGATCGTCTGCACGTCGCCGGTCTCGACGAGCTGCCCGGCGTACATGACCGCCACCCGGTCGGCCCGGTCGGCGATCACGCCCATGTCGTGGGTGATGAGCAGGAGGCCCATGTCGAAGCGGCCACGCAAGTCGTCCAGGAGGGCGAGGATCTGGTCCTGGATCGTGACGTCGAGGGCCGTGGTCGGCTCGTCGGCGATCAGGAGCTTGGGGGAGCAGGCGAGCGCCATGGCGATCATGGCGCGCTGTCGCAATCCCCCCGAGAGCTCGTGGGGGTGGCTGCGGAGGCGTTCGGCAGGGCGCGGCATCCCGACGAGCCCGAGCACCTCCTCGGCCCGGGCCATCGCCTCGTCCCGTGAGACCCCCTTGTGCGCCCGCACGGGCTCGGCGATCTGGGCCCCGAGGGTCATCAGCGGGTTGAGCGAGGTCATCGGGTCCTGGAACACCATCCCGACATCGCTGCCCCGGACCTGGCGCATCTGCTTCTCGGACAGCGAGGTGACGTCGGTGCCGGCGATGGTGATCGAGCCCCCGGCGATGCGCGCTCCCGGCGGCAGGAGACGCATCACCGACATCGCCACCATGGTCTTGCCCGAGCCGGACTCGCCGACCACCCCGACGGTCTCGCCGGGGCGGACGCTGAGCGAGACGCCGCCTACGGCGTGCACGGTGCCGCTGCGGACCGGGATCTCCACCCGGAGGTCCTCGATCCGGAGGAGCTCATCGGTCACGAGACGCCCTCCTTCGGTGCGGCGGGCCTTGTCGGCGTCGTGCGGCCCCGTCAATGTCGCTGCAGCCTGACGTCGAGCGCATCACGGAGCGCGTCCCCTACGAAGTTGAACGCCAGCACCACGATCACGATGGCCACTCCGGCCGGGTAGATCAGCCACCAGTAACCGTCGTAGATGTAGTTGAGGCCGTTGTTCAGCATGGCCCCCCAACTCGTGGCCGGCGGCGGTGGCCCGAGCCCCAGGTAGCTGAGGGCGGCCAGGAGCAGGATGGCATTGGCGACCTGCAGCGTCGTCTGGACCACGATCGTCCCCATCACATTCGGGATGATGTGGCGGACGATGATCTTGCCCCGTGTCACCCCCGCGCCGCGGGCCGCCTCGACGTACTCGCGCGTGCGGACCGAGAGGGACTCGCCACGGACCAGGCGAGCCGTGGGCAGCCAGGAGACGATCGCCACCACGACGATGAACATGAACGTCGTGGGGGAGAAGATCGTCGCCATCAGCAGCATCAGGAGCAGCGGGGGGATAGCGTAGATCGAGTCCACGATCCGCATCATCAGCGAGTCCGCCCACCGCCCGAAGAAGCCGGAGACGGCCCCCCAGGCCGCGCCGAACAGGCTCGAGAGCAGGGCGGCGCCGAGGCCGACCTCCAAGGAGACCTGGCCCCCCACCATCAGCCGGCCCAGGACGTCGTAGCCGACGTTTGTGGTGCCCAGCGGATGGGCGCTGCTCGGCGCCAGGTTGGCTGTGAGCAGCGCCGTGTGCACCTGTGTGGTGTGGTAGATGACCGGGCCGAGGTAGCAGAAGAGGACCATCAGCACGATCGTCACCAGGCCGACGATGGCCAGGCGGTTCTCGGCGAAGATCGAGACGAAGAGCCGGAGCATGCTCGCCGACGAGGTGACCTCGCCGCCTTCCGCCATCGCTGTCCCGGCGAGCGGTGCCTGGACGCGGGGAGCCTCGGCGACGGTGGTCGCGACAGGCCCGGTAGCCACGGCGCCGGGTGTCGGCCCCCGCTCGGTGTCAGACATAGCGCACCCGGGGGTCGATGGCGGCGTAGAGCAGGTCGGCGAGGAGGCTGCCGACCACGGTGGCGACGCCGACGACCACCGTCACCCCCATCATCAAGGGGTAATCCTGCTTCAGGGCGGCGTTCCAGAACAAGAGCCCCATGCCCGGATAGTTGAACACGGCCTCGATGACGATGGCTCCCGACAGCACGATCGGCAGTGTCAAGCCGATCAAGGTGATGATGGGGGTGACCGAGTTGGGCAGCAGGTGGCGGAAGATCACCCGGCCCGTCGAGATGCCTTTGGCCCGGGCGGTCCGCATGTAGTCCTGCACCAGGTTCTCGATCGCCGACGAGCGCATGAACCGGCTGAACTGGGCGAAGTTGACGAGAGCGAGGGTCACGACCGGGAGCACCAGGGCGCGGGGGTCGGTGAAGATCGCCCCCACCGTCGCCCCTTGCGGCGCCTCCGCCGGGAGCACGTGCAGGCCCACGGCGAAGGCCAGGATCAGGAGCATCCCGGCCCAGAAGTTGGGCATGGCGTAGCCGGCGAAGGCGAACGCGGTGACCGCATGATCGCCGAACTTGTTCCGCCGGACGGCCTGGTAGAGCCCGAGCGGCACCCCGACGACCAGCGAGAGCGCGTACGCGAGACCGACCAGCACCGCCGTCTTCGGCAGGTTGGTCTCCAAGAGCGAGAGCACCGTCTGGTTGTACTTGTACGAGTACCCGAGGTTGCCGTGCAGCAGGTGCCAGATGTAGAGGCCGTACTGCACGGGGATCGCCCGGTTGTACCCGTTGGCGACGTTGAAGTTGTGGATCTCCGCCTTGGTGGCCCGGGCGCCGAGCGCGGCGCGGGCCGGGCCGCCGGGGAGCAGGTGGATCAGCAGGAAGACGACCAGGGTCACGCCGATGACGACGATGAGGGCCTGGATGAGCCGGCGCACGATGTAGGCGAGCATCGTTTCCCACTGCCTCCTAGCGCACCGACCGTAGCCGGTGCCGCCGGCCGGGGTCGGCCACTGCCGAGCGGATCCGCTCGCTCGGCAGTGGGCCGGCCGACGACCTGCTGACGTGGGTGCCGATCACTTCGAGAAGTACCAGTCCTCGGGGTAGATCTGCAGGTACGGGTCCAGCGGCGTCACGCCGTGGAGGTTCCCCTTGTAGGCGACAACCCGGTAGGCCGGCTCGGGCATGTAGATCTGGATCTGCGCCTTGACCATGTAGTTCTCCCACTTCTTGAGCGAAGCGATCGGGTTGGCGCTGCTGTGGTTGGCGTTGATCATGGCGTCCATCTTCGGTGTGCAGTAGCTGCCGTAGTTCGACGTTGCGCCGCAGTAGAAGGTGTTACCGCCCGTCTCGACATAGGGCGTCCACCCGAGCGGCCACTCGCCCATCCACAGCTCCATGTCCCAACTGCACGTCTTTGCCTGGCCGGCGCACTGGGCCGCGAGGCTCGGCAGGTTCGCCTCGGGGACGAGCTTCACCTTCATGTTCGCCCCGACGCTGCCGAACTGCGAGACGATGTACTGGAGCAACGCGTACTGTGTGGTCGACGACTGGGTGCCGACGATGCGGAAGTCGAGCTTGGCCCCCTTCTTGATCCCCTTCCCGCACTGGGTCGGGCCCGTCCCTGGCTTTGTGCACGTCGACGTGCCGTTGGGCACGACGTGCCACCCGTGCTTGGTGAGGAGCTTCGTCGCCGCCGAGACGCTATAGGGGTACGGGTCCTTCTTGTCCAGCGCCGTCACGTTCGACCCGAGGCCGTTGGGGTTGGAGATCGGGCTCGGGGCGTAGGACGCATGCCCGTGGTAGATCTTCTGGATGATCGACTTGAAGTCGATCAGGTGGGTCAGCGCCTGTCGGACGTAGAGCTGCGAGAGGATCGGCGTGGCCGCGTCGTTCTTGGCGTAGTTCAGGATCAGGCCGCCGAACGCCGCCTGGGTCCAGTAGGCGATCTTGTAGCCCTCCGACTTGAGGTGGGGGATCACCTTCAGCGATGTGAAGGGGACGAACCCCACGCTGAGCTGTCCCGTCTCGAGCGCGTTGACCTCAGCCGTTGTGCTGGTGAAGGGGACCTCGGTGAACGAGGACAACTTCTGGGACTGCGGCCAGGGGTACTTGGGGTTGGGCGCCATCGACATCTGGCCGTTGGTGGAGTCGTACGTCTTCACTTGCCATGCGCCGTCCACCACCTTCCACAGCGGGTTGGTCGCCAGTGTCGACGCCTTCTTGGCCTCACCCTGCAGGAACTTGTAGACCGCCTTCGCACCCTTCGGTGTCATGTCGTAGTTGCCGATGGCACCGGTGGCCGACGTCTTGTCCCACGCATGCTGGGGGATCGGCGTGATCTGGGTGAGCTCGTTGCCCAGCAGCCAGTATGTGCTGTACTTCTTGTCGAAGACGATCTGGAACTTTGTCGTCGACGTGTAGTTGATCTGCTTCACGTTGTCGGGGAAGGACCCCGGGACGTACGCCGCAAATGTTGTCTTGTTCGCCTCGAGCAGGTTCATCCAGAACTGGACGTCCCGCGTGGTCACCGGCTGGCCGTCCGACCATGTGCGCTTCTTCAGCGTGATTGTGACGACCGTCTGCCCTGTGGCGTTCGTCGAGAAGACCGGAGGGTCGGCCAGGGCATTTGTCGGGTTGAACTTCGTCTGGCCGTTCTTGCCCCATCGGTAGAGGGGGGGCCACATGAGGTAGGACACCCAGGGCACGTAGGCGGTTGTCCAGAAGGACGCCGTGTACATCGGGAAGAAGTAGGTGGGCGGCTCGCCGACGATCTCGGCGAACGTGGCGCCGTTGCCGCCTGACGCCCGCTCGTGCGCTCCAGCCGGTCCGACCGCGACGAGCCCGGTGGCCAGCGTTCCCACCGTCAGGATCGTGGCCAACGCCGCGACCACGCGCGAGGTGCGCCCCCCCATGCCATACCTCCTCGGATCCATCACCTTGCAGCGTGCGTCACGAAAGTCCACTCCGGGCCCCCGCGAAGACGCATTCCGGCGTTTCGGTGGCGTGGAGGGGTTGTTCCCCATCGCCATCGGAGCCTTTCGCTGCGATTTGCGTAGCGGCAGTATTGCAGTACGGCGAACGACACGCAAGGCGCGTTTGGCAGCCGGGTTCCCGGCGCCGAGCGGGTCACGGTCGGCGGGCGGTACGGTCTCCGGGGCCCACACACCTGACCTTCTGCGGTTGCCGGGGCTCGACGCCCGTGTCGGGCCCCTCGTTCCAGCGCTACGGCACCGCCACCATCGTGACGGCCGCCGCGCGGGACGCCGCCGTTCCCTTCTTTGCCGCCCGCGAGGGGGCGGCGGTCACACTGCCGGGCCCGCCGCTCCCGGCGCCCGGTCCTCCGCCGCTCCCACGATCGCCGGCAGGGAGGTTGTGATCGGCTCGCGGACGACGGCGTCGGCCAGCTCGTCGAAGGGCGTCGGCTCGGCGTTCACGATCACGACGGCGGCGCCGTGGGACGCCGCCAGGGGGACCAGTCCGGCAGCGGGGTGGACGGCGAGGGTGGTCCCGACCGCCAGGAGGAGGTCGCAGGCTCGGGCGCCTGCCTCGGCTCGGGCCAGGTCCTCGGGCACGAGCGACTGGCCGAAGCTGATCGTCGCCGACTTGAGGATCCCGCCGCAGTCCAGACAGGCCGGGTCGGCCTCGCCGGCTGCCACCCGCTCCAGGGTGGGTCCGGCCGGCGAGCGCCGGCCGCAGGCCATGCACACCACGTCCCGGATCGTCCCGTGGATCTCCACCACCCGGGCGGGATCGTTGCCGGCCCGCTGGTGGAGCCCGTCGGTGTTCTGGGTGACGAGGAGGTGCAACTGCCCCCGGCGCTCCAGGGCGGCCACGGCCCGGTGCCCCGGTCCGGGCTCGGCCGTCCACGCCGGGGAGCGGAGCCGGCCCTGCCACGCCCGCTCCCGCACCGAGCGGTCGCCCATGTAGGCGTCCAGGGTGGACAGGCGCTCGGCGGTGGGGTCCTTGGTCCACATTCCCTGGGGACCCCGGAAGTCGGGAATCCCCGAGCCGGTGGAGATCCCGGCGCCGGTGAGGGCCACCACCCGCTTGGCCGACGCGACGAGCAGCCTGGCTTCGGCAGTGGGGTCGGGCGCCCGGTCCATCGGTGGCGCAGGCTACCGGCGCGCACGCGAGAATCTCCCCATGGCATTTGCGACCACGAACCCGGCCACCGGCGAGGTGGAGAAGTCCTTCGACGCCCATACCCCCGAGGAGGTGGAGACCCGGCTCGCCCGGGCTCACGCCGCCTTCGGGACCATGCGCTCCATGAGCTTCGGCGAGCGGGCACGGCTCATGCACTCGGCCGCCGACCTGCTGGACGCCGAGAACCCCGACATCGCCCGGATCCTCACGACCGAGATGGGCAAGACCTTTGCCGCCGCCAAAGCCGAGGTGAGCAAGTGCGCGCTCGGCCTGCGGTGGTTCGCCGACCACGCCGCCGAGCTCCTGACCGACGAGCGCATCGACGACCACAGCTTCGTCCGCTACGACCCGCTCGGCCCGGTGCTGGCGGTGATGCCGTGGAACTTCCCGCTCTGGCAGGTGATGCGCTTCGCCGGCCCGGGCCTCATGGCCGGGAACGTCGGCGTGCTGAAGCACGCCGCCAACGTCCCCCAGACCGCCGTCTACATCGAGGAGCTGTTCCGGCGGGCCGGCTACCCCGATGGCGCCTTCAGCACGCTGCTCGTCGCGTCCACGGACGTGGCCGCCATCGTGGAGGACGAGCGGATCGCCGCGGTGACCCTCACCGGGAGCGAGCGGGCGGGGGCGGCGGTCGCCGAGGTGGCCGGAAGGGTGCTGAAGAAGTGCGTGCTCGAGCTGGGCGGCTCCGACCCGTTCGTGGTCATGGCCTCGGCCGATCTGGAGCGCTCCGCCCAGGTGGCCGTCACCGCCCGGGTGCAGAACAACGGCCAGTCCTGCATCGCGGCCAAGCGCTTCATCGTGGAGGCCTCGGCCTACGACGAGTGGTGCGACCGGTTTGTGGCCGGCATGGCGGCCCTGACCGTCGGGGACCCGATGGACCCGGGGACCGACGTGGGCCCCCTCGTGTCGCAGACCCAGCGGGACGAGATCGCGGCGCAGGTGGAGGACGCCAGGGCGAAGGGGGCCACCGTGGCCTGCGGCGGTGCCGCGCCCGACCGCCCGGGCTGGTACTACGAGCCGACCGTTCTCTTGGACGTGACGACCGAGATGCGGGTGCTGCAGGAGGAGGTCTTCGGACCGGTCGCGACGGTGGAGAAGGCGGCCGACGTGGAGGACGCCATCCGCATCGCCAACCGCACGCAGTACGGGCTCGGGTCGAGCGTGTGGACCACCGACGCCGAGGAGCGCGACCGGCTGGTTGCCGGTATCCAGGCCGGGCAGGTCTTCGTCAACGCCATGGTCGCGTCGTCGCCCGAGCTGCCGTTCGGCGGCATCAAGCGCTCCGGCTACGGCCGCGAGCTGAGCGGGCTCGGCATCAAGGAGTTCTGCAACGCCAAGGCGGTGCGGCAGGGTGCCTGACGGCGAGGCGACGGCCGCCGCCCTCGTCCCCGGCGCCGCCCCCGTCCCCGGCAGCGGCCCGGGCGCTCGGTCGCCGGAGCCGCCGCTCACCTACCTGGACCACGCCGCCTCCACCCCGATGCGGCCGGAGGTGGTGGAGGCCATGGCACCGTTCGCGGCGCACGTCTTCGGCCACCCGTCGGGCAGCCACCGCCAGGCTCGTGCCGCCCGGGCCGCGCTGGAGGAGGCGCGGGACCAGGTGGCCCAGGTGCTCGGGTGCGCGCCGGCCGAGGTGGTGTTCACCGCTGGAGGCACCGAGGCCGACAACCTGGCCGTCCTCGGCGCGCTGGGGGCGGCGGCGCTCGAGCGTCCCGGTCGGCCGACGGTGGTGGTGAGCTCGGCGGTGGAGCACGCCGCCGTCCTGGCCTCGTGCCGTGCCGCCGCCGCGCGGCTCCCCGGGGTCGAGCACCAGGAGGTGGGGGTCGACTCCCGCGGCGTGCTCCACCTGGACCAGCTGGCCGACGCCCTGGACGAGGACGTGGCCCTCGTGACCGTGATGCTTGCCAACAACGAGGTGGGGACCGTCCAGCCGCTGTCCGACGTCGTGGCCGAGGTCGCTCGCAGGGCCCCGGGCGCCTTTGTCCACACCGACGCCGTCCAGGCCGCGCCGTGGCTCGACCTGGCCGAGGCGGCCGCCGGCGCGGCGCTGGTGTCGGTCTCGGCCCACAAGCTGGGCGGCCCCAAAGGGGCGGGCGCCCTGGTCGTGCGGAAGGGCACCCCGCTCCTTCCGCTCATGGTGGGGGGTGGTCAGGAGCGCGAGCGCCGGGCGGGCACGCACGACGTGGCCGGCGCCGTCGGCCTGGCCGCCGCCCTGGCGGCCTCGGCCGCCGAGCGGGAGGAGGAGTCGGTTCGGGTGGCGGCCCTGCGGGACCGCCTTGCCGACGGCATCCAGGCAGCCGTGCCCGCCGTGGTCGAGGCCGCCGACCGCAAGGACGTCCTGCCCGGGCACTGCCTGCTGTGCTTCTCGGGCGTGGACCGGGAGGAGCTGGTGCTCCTCCTCGACCAGGCGGGGGTGTGCGTCTCGGGAGGGGCCGCCTGCGCCAGCGGGGCGCTCGAGCCGAGCCACGTGCTGGCGGCCATGGGGGTGCCGGACGCCGATGCGCGGGGTGCCATCCGGTTCAGCCTGGGGCACACGTCGTCGTCGGCGGACGTCGAGCGGGCGCTGGCCGTGGTCCCCGAGGCCGTGGCCCGGCTCCGCGGCTGACGGGCGGAGGAGAGGGACCGCATGCGCGCAGGACCAGCATCGTCGGACGGGCCGCGGACGGGGCCGGCCTGACCGTGCAGGTGCTCGTCGCCATGTCCGGTGGGGTGGACTCCTCGGTGGCCGCCGCCCTCTTGGTGGCCGCAGGCCACGACGTCACCGGCGCCACCCTCAAGCTGTGGGGTGGACCGTCGGACTCGGGCTGTTGCTCGGTTGCCGACGTGGACGACGCCCGGCGGGTGGCCCAGCAGCTCGGCATCGCCCACCACGTCTTCAACCTCGCCGACGAGTTCGGCCGGGACGTGGTGGCGCCGTACGTGGCCGCGCACCGCGTCGGCCGTACCCCCAACCCCTGCATCGAGTGCAACCGCACCATCAAGTTCGAGCGCCTGCTCGCCCGCGCCCGCCGCCTCGGCTTCGACAAGCTGGCAACCGGCCACCACGCGCAGGTGACGGCGACGCCCGACGCCCGCTGGCAGCTGCGCCGCGGGGCTGACGGGTTGAAGGACCAGTCCTACGTGCTGTCGATGCTCGGCCAGGACGCGCTCGCCCAGGTGTGCTTCCCGGTCGGGCACCTGGAGAAGGCGGCCGTGCGGGCCGAGGCGGTCCGCCTGGGGCTCCGCACCGCGGCCAAGCCCGACAGCCAGGACGTCTGCTTCATCCACGGGAGGGAGGGGCGTGGCGGGTTCCTGGCCCAGCGGCTCGAGCTGCACCCCGGCGTGGTGGTCGACGAGCGCTCGGGTGAGACGCTCGGCGCGCTCGACGCGGTGGAGCTCGTCACCGTCGGGCAGCGCCGGGGCATGGCCGCGGCCGGGGAGCGACGCTACGCCGTGGACGTGGACGTGGGGTCCCGACGGGTGACCGTCGCCACCGCCGCCCGCGCCCGGGTGGACGAGGCGATCCTCGAGCCCGGCAGCGTGACCTGGGTGGACGAGGCGCTCGAGGACGGGGCGGCCGCCTTCGCGCAGGTGAGCGCCCACGGGAGGCCCGCACCCTGCACGGTCCGCCTCGGCGCGGGAGCGGCGGAAGCGGTGCGGTGCTGCTTCGACGAGCCCCAGCGCCCGGTGGCGCCCGGACAGACCCTCGCCCTCTACGACGGGCGCGACCCGGGCGCCGTGGTGGGGGCGGGCATCGTCGGCGGATCGCGGAGGGTGGCGTGAGCGCGCCCCGGCGCGCCGCCACACCGGCGGTGAGGGCGGCAGAGCTGCGCCGGCTGATCGAGTACCACAACGAGCGCTACTTCGTCCTCGACGCACCCGAGATCTCCGACGCCGACTTCGACGCGCTCGTGCGCGAGCTCCGCCAGATCGAGTCGGACAACCCCGAGCTGATCACGCCCGACTCGCCGACCCAGCGCGTCGGCGGCGCCCCCGTCACCCAGCTCTTCGCCCCGGTGCGCCATCGGATCCCCATGATGAGCCTGGACAACGCCTTCGAACGGGCCGAGCTCGAGGGGTGGGCCGACCGGCTGCGGCGCCTCCTTCCCGACGTGGACCTGGAGAAGCTGGACTACAGCTGCGAGCCCAAGGTCGACGGGGTGGCGATGTCGCTCACCTACGTCGACGGCCGCTTCACCCGAGCCGCCACCCGGGGCGACGGCGTGACCGGCGAGGACGTCACCGCCAACGTCGCCACCATCGGGGTCGTCCCCCACCGCCTCGCCATCCCCGCCCCGCACCATCTCGAGGTTCGCGGCGAGGTGTACATGGGGACTGCGGATTTCGCCGCGCTCAACGAGCGGGCCGCGGCCGAGGGCACCAAGACCTTCGCCAACCCCCGCAACTCGGCGGCGGGGTCCCTGCGCCAGAAGGACCCGGCCGTCACGGCCTCCCGGCCGCTCTCGTTCTGGGCGTACCAGATCGGCGAGGTGGACGGGTCGGTCCCCGAGCAGGCGGCCGCGGCCGACGACCACCCGTTGTGGCCGCCGGCCACGCAAGCCGGCTCCCTCGCCCTGCTGAAGAAGGCCGGGTTCCCCGTGAGCCCCCACGCCAGGACGGTGCGCGGCGTGACCGCGGCCTTCACCTACTGCGGGGAGCTCGAGGGCCGTCGCCACGACCTTCCCTACGAGATCGACGGTGTGGTCGTGAAGGTGGACGACCTCGGGCTCCACGAACGGCTCGGCACCACCTCCCGGGCGCCCCGCTGGGCCATCGCCTTCAAGTTCCCGCCCGAGGACCGCACCACCCGGCTCCTCGACATCATGGTCTCCATCGGGCGGACGGGGCGGGCGACGCCCTTTGCCGTGCTCGAGCCCGTGTTCGTGGGCGGCTCCACCGTCGGGCTGGCCACGTTGCACAACGAGGACCAGGTCCGGCTGAAGGACGTGCGTCCCGGCGACCTGGTCGTCGTCCACAAGGCGGGCGACGTCATCCCCGAGGTGGTCGGGCCGGTGCCGGTCGACGGCGGCGAGCGCCCGCCGCCGTGGGCGTTCCCCACCGTCTGCCCCTCCTGCGGCGGCCCGCTCACCCGGTTGCCGGGAGAGAGCGACACCTATTGCACCAACATCGACTGCCCCCAGCAGCGCGTGCAGCGCGTGGTGCACTTCGCCTCCCGCGGGGCGATGGACATCGAAGGGCTGGGCGAGGAACGGGTCCACCAGCTCCTCCAGGCCGCACTGGTGGCCGATCCGGCCGACCTCTACGTGCTGGAGGCCGACCGGCTGGCCGGGCTCGAGCGGATGGGAGCCCTCTCCTCGGCCAACCTGGTGGCCGCCATCGAGGCATCCAAGGAGCGTCCGCTGAGCCGGCTCCTCGTCGCCCTGGGCATCCGCCACGTCGGGCCGACCGGCGCCCGGGCGCTGGCCCAGGCGTTCGGGTCCATGGACGCGTTGCGGGCCGCGCCCGCGGACGAGCTGGCCGCAGTCGAAGGAGTCGGACCGGTCATCGCCGAGGCGGTGGCCGAGTTCTTCGCCAACCCCCTGAACGCGGCGGTTCTCGACCGCCTCGGCGCGCTGGGCCTGACCATGACCGAGCCCGGGGCAGCGGGGCTCGGCGCGCCGCCCCGAGCCTCCGGGAGCGGGACCGGCCTGGAGGGGGGCGAGAGCGGAGTGCCACGGACGCTGGCCGGGAAGTCGGTGGTGGTGACCGGCACCCTGGAGGGGTTCACCCGGGAAGAGGCGGAGGAGGCGATCGTCGCCCGGGGCGGCAAGTCGCCCGGCAGCGTCTCGAAGAAGACGTTCGCCGTCGTGGTCGGCGAGGCGCCGGGAGCGGCGAAGACGGAGAAGGCGGCGGCGCTCGGGGTGCCGGTGGTGGACGGCGCCCGGTTCGCCGAGCTGCTCGAGACCGGAGAGCTCCCGACCGACTGACGCCCGAGGGTGCCCGGGCCGGCGACGCCCGGCCGGGGCGGCCGGTCGCGGGGCGGCCGGTCGCGGGGCGGCGGAAGGGTGTGTCCCGCTCCTCCGGCCGGTCCACCGGTAACCTGTGAAGAAATCATGTCAATCGTCTCCGAACCACTCGGCCGGGTGCTTGGGAACCGGTACCGGGTCCTGACGACGCTCGGTACCGGCGCATCGGCCCATGTCTTCCTGGCGGAGGACATGGTCCTCCAGCGGCGCGTGGCCGTGAAGGTCCTGCAGCCGGCGCTCGTCCAGGACGAGGCCTTCCTCCGCCGCTTCCGGGCCGAGGCCCGGTCGGTCGCCTCGCTCAACCATCCCCACGTGCTGCGGGTCTTCGACTGGGGCGAGGACGACGACGGGCCCTACCTGGTGCTCGAGTACCTCGAGGGTGGCAGCCTCTTCGACATGCTGGCGCTCGGTCGCCGTCTGACGCCGCCCCAGGCAGCGCGGGTGGGGGCACAGGCAGCAGAGGGCCTGGCCTACGCCCATGCCCGCGGCCTCGTGCACCGGGACGTGAAGCCGGCGAACATCCTCTTCGACGAAGAGGGACGGGTGCGGGTGGCCGACTTCGGGGTGGCCCGGGCACTGGCCAGCGCCGCCGCCACCGAGCCGATCGGCACGGTGGTGGGCACCGCCCGCTACGTCTCCCCCGAGCAGGCCCAGGGCGGGTCGCTCGACGGGCGCTCCGACGTCTACTCCCTCGCCCTGGTGCTCTACGAGGCCGTGACGGGCTCGCCGCCGTTCAAGGGCGAGACGCCCATCGCCATGCTGAACGCCCGGATCGGCGCCACCCTTCCGGCGGCGACGGCGTTGGGACCCCTGCGCGAGGTGCTCACCGAGGCCGCCGCCCCGGAGCCGGGGGACCGCCCCGACGCCGCCGCGCTGGCCCGCAGCCTGGAACGGATGGCCGACGACCTGGCGCCGGCCGCTGCGCTGCCGCTGGTCCGCCGCCCCGAGGTGACGCACGCACCGGGCGGCTCCTTTGGCCCCCTTCCCCTCGACGCGCCGGCGGACGCCACGATCGCCGGCGGCCTGACGGTGGGCGAGGTGTACGGGGCGTACACCGGCGAGCCCACGGCCGGGCTGCAGCTGATCCCGGGGGAGGCGACGACGCACGCCCCCCCCGCCCGTCGTCGCCCCGCCGCCGACGCCAAGCCCCGGCGCTGGCCGTGGGCGGTGGCCGTCCTGGTGCTCGTGGCGCTGCTGGCTGCGGCGGGCGGGATCTACGCCTACAGGACGAAGCTGTTCACGCCGAGCCACCGGCTGCCCGCGCTGGTGGGCAAGAGCCTGGCCGCGGCCCGCTCGCAGCTGCGGACCGACCACTTCAAGCTGGTGGTGGAGCCTGCCGTCCAGTCGATCCACGTGCCGGCCGGGGCGGTGGTGAGCCAACAACCCGCCCGGGGCACCCTCTTGAAGGAGGGGAGCACGGTCACGGTCGTCCCCTCCAAGGGCCTGCCCATCGAGAACGTGCCGTCCCTGTCGGGAGAGATCGACTGCGTGGTCGCCCGGCAGCTCCTCGCCGAGGCACACTTCAAGGCCCAGTGCCCCGCCCTGTCGGCCTACACAAAGACCGTCCCCCAGGGCGACGTCATCAACTGGTCGTACCACGGGCAGCTGGACCCCACCACCGCCCCGTACGGCTCCACCATCGCCGTCGCCATCTCCGAGGGGAAGCCGCCGGTGGCCATCCCGTCGTTCGCCGGCTACACGTGGACACAGGCCAGCGCCACCCTGACCTCGGACGGGCTCAGCCCCAAGGAGGTCAAGGTCTTCTCCACAACAGTGCCCGCGGGCGAGGTCATCTCCACCACACCGGCGACGGGGGTCCTGGTCCCGGCGGACTCCACCGTCACGGTGACCGTCTCCAAGGGGCCCCAGACGGTCAAGGTCCCGAACCTCGTCACAGACACAGTGCAGAAGGCCACCGTGGCGCTCCAGAAGGTGGGGCTGGTCGTGGGCCAGGTCTACGGCCCGGGTACAGGCAAGGTCTTCACCACCGTCCCGTTGGCTGGCCAGCGGGCCAAGGTGGGGACAGCGGTCACGCTCTACACCCAGTAGGCGGAGCCGGGCGGCCGCCCTCAGCGCGAAGGAGCCGGCAGTAGCCCGCGCTCGATGCCGACGGTCACCGCCGCCGTGCGGTCGCCCACCCCGAGCTTGGCGAAGACGTGCAGCAGGTGCGTCTTCACCGTGGCCTCCCCGACGAAGAGCGCGGTCCCGATCTCGGCGTTGGAGAGGCCCTTGGCCACGTGGGCGAGAACCTCGAGCTCCCGTGGCGTGAGCTCG
This sequence comes from Actinomycetes bacterium, assembly GCA_021791845.1. GTDB lineage: Bacteria > Actinomycetota > Acidimicrobiia > Acidimicrobiales > RAAP-2 > JAJYVT01. The sequence goes on from JAJYVT010000006.1 coordinate 42,288, forward strand.
CTGTCCCGGTTGCGCACCCGGCGCAGGAGCCGGGCGGCGACGGGCGGCGCGAGCACGGTCTCGCCCCGGGCTGCCTGGCGCACCGCCTGCACCAGCTGGTCGCGAGGGGTGTCCTTCAGCAGGTAGCCCGTGGCGCCGGCTTCCACCGCTCGCACGATGTCGGCGTCGGTGTCGTAGGTGGTGAGCACGAGGACCCGCGCTTCCGGCAGTCGGCGTGCCAGCTCGCCGGTGGCGCCGGCGCCGTCGAGCACCGGCATGCGGAGGTCCATCAGCACGACATCGGGCGCCAGCTCCTCCGCCAGCGCCAGCGCCTCGCGCCCGTCGCCCGCCTCGCCCACCACGGTGATGTCCTCTTCGGGGGCGAGCAGGCCGGCGAGGCCCGAGCGGACCACCGGGTGGTCGTCGACGATGAGGACCCGCACCACGGTCACGACCGTCCCGTCACACGCCGACCGTGACGCGCACCGTCGTCCCGTCCGACCCCGACTCCACCGTGGCCGTGCCGCCGACGTCCTGCGCCCGAGCCCGCATCCCGGGCAGGCCGTAGCCGGCGGAGGGCACGTTCGAGTCGAAGCCGTGCCCGTCGTCGACCACCTCCAGCGTGGCGTCCGACGCGCCGAGGACCAGCCGGACGCACACCGAGGTCGCCTTGGCATGGCGGCGCACATTGGCGAGGGCTTCCTGTGCCGCCCGCAGCAGCGCGACGTCGGCACCGGCCGAGCGGCGGCCCCCCGGGCTCCCCTGCGTCTCGAACGACACCGGGACGCCGGTCTCGGCCGCGAACCGCTCCGTGAGCCGGGCGAGCGCCCCTTCCAGGGTCCGGCCCTCGAGGCCCGGCGGTTGCATGCTGGCGACGAGGCTGCGAGCCTCGGCGAGGCCCTCCCGGGCGGCGCCGTCGATCTGTGCCAGGCGCGAAGTCGCGGCCTCGGGGTCGCCGGCTGCGAGCGCAGCCTGGGCCGCCTGGGTGAGCATGACCACGCTGGTGAAGTCCTGGGCGAGCGTGTCGTGGATCTCCCGCGCCAGCCGCTCGCGCTCGACGGCGACGTCGGCGGCCCGTTGGGCGTCGTCCCGCTGGTCGCGCGCCGCCCGGAGCTCCTCGATCAGCTGGGCGCGCTGCGCGCCCTCGCGCACGAGGCCCGTGATGAAGGCGCCGATGCCGATGGCGACCACGGCGCCGGCCACCGAGCCGATCCCCCGGATCTCGAGGGCGCGGGGGCTCCAGCCCTCGTGGGCGAGCAGCACGGTGGTGTACAGCGCCGTGAGGACGATCGTGGCCACGATGGCGTTGCGGAGGCGGAGGCCGAGGAAGGTCTGCGGGAAGACCATGAACAACAGGACGAGGGTGTTCGGGTCCTGCCAGGCCAGCACGCCCACGACGGCGTAGGCGAGCGCCAGGTAGGCGATGTCGGGCAGCTCCGTGGACCGCCAACGGGAGCCGGCGGGGCGGGCGGAGGCTGCGGGGCCGGCGGCGCCGAGCCCGTGGTAGGTGATCGTGTACGCCGCCGAGAGGAGCGCGAGGAGGGCGAGCCCCCAGGCGAACCCGTCGACGACGAGAAAGACGCCGGCGACGACGACGACGGCCGCGAACAGGCCGTGCCATGCCCAGCGGGTGCGGGCGAAGAAGTCGCCGGGGATCCCCGGAACGGTCGTGGTGGCTGTGGTTCCGCCCATCGCCTTATCGTCCCACCTCCGGTGCTACGCCCGCTCCTCGTTGAACCACTTGAAGCGTCGCGCCGCTACCACGAACCCCGCGATCGCCCACGCCGCCAGCACGACCGCGATCGTGCCGTGCTGCCACCCGTGACCGCCGGGCTCGTACCGGGCGAACCGGGAAGGCAGGAACACGCTGCGCATTCCGAGGGCGAGCCAGCGCAGCGGGAAGACCGAGCCCACGTCGCGCATCCAGGCCGGGAGCTTGTCGTACTGGAAGAAGACCCCGGAGACGAACTGCAGGACCACCACGATGGGAGAGACGATGGCGGCGGCGCCTTCGCTGCGCCGGAGCACGCTGGAGAGCGCCAGCCCGCACAGGCTCGTCGCGCTCAAGCCGAGGAGGCTCACCCACAGCAGGGTGAGCCACTGTCCGGCACTGCTCGGCGGGTGGAGGTCGGCGAGCAGGCTGCCGAGCCCCATCAGAAGGGCGACCTGCACCACGTACACCACGATCACCGAGCCCACCTTGCCGACGAAGTAGGCCGCTGGTGGCATCGGCGTGCCGCGCAGCCGCTTCAAGCTCCGGCTGTCGCGTTCGAGCGGGACGGCGATGGCCAGGTTCTGGAACCCGGAGTAGAAGGCGCCGGACGCGATCATCCCGGCGGCGAAGTACTCGGTGAAGGTGACGCCAGGCGCGACGTCGCCGTTGAAGACGCTACCGAAGATGAGGAGCAGGATCAGCGGGAACAGGACCGTGAACATCAGGGCCGTTGGGCTGCGGACGAGCTCCTTCAGCTCGATGGCGACACGGCTCGCGCCAATGGCCGCCGTCCGCCGCCACCGGGGAGCGACGCTGGGCGCGCCGGCGGCCGGGGTGAGCGACATCGAGGTCATGCGGCGGTCCCCGCGGCGGTGAGGAGCCGGAGGTAGGCGTCCTCGAGCGTCCGGGGCTGGACGCCCAGCTCGGGCACCTCGCCACCGAAGCGGGTGGCGAGGGACGTGACCAGCTGCGTCGGGGCGGTCGTCTCCTCGACGCGGCGGGTGCCGTCGGGTTCCCGCCACGACACCACGGCCGGTCCGGCCCGCAGCGACGCCGGCGTCCCGGTTGCCGCCACCGTGCCCGAGACGATCACGGTGACCCGGTCGGCCAGGCGCTCGGCCTCGTCGAGGTAGTGGGTGGTGAGGAGGATGGTCGTCCCGTCCCGGCGGAGGCGGGCGATCAGGTCCCAGAACAGCCGCCGGGCCTCGGGGTCGAAGCCGGTGGTGGGCTCGTCGAGGAACAGGAGCTCCGGGCGGCCGACGATCCCCAGGGCGACGTCGAGCCTGCGCCGTTGGCCGCCCGACAGCGACACGACGCGCGCACGGCGCTTTTCCGTGAGCCCGACGGCGTCGATCACCTCGTCGGGGCGGCGCGGGGCGGGGTAGTAGCCGGCGAAGTGGCGGACGACCTCGCCCACCGTGAGGAGGCCCTGGTCGGTGGCGTCCTGCAGGACGATGCCGATCCGCGCCCGCCACGACTCCGCCGCCCGGGCAGGGTCTTCCCCCAGCACGAGGACCTGACCGCTGGTCCGGGGGCGGTAGCCCTCGAGGATCTCCACCGTGGTGGTCTTGCCGGCGCCGTTCGGCCCGAGGAGGGCGACGCACTCGCCGACGTCCACCCGCAGGTCCACGCCCGAGAGCGCCCAACCCTTGCCGTAGCGCTTCGTGAGCCCGCTCACCTCCACGGCCGCACGCGTCGCCATGGACGCATCGTGACGGGCGGCCGGGCCAGGGGCAACCGTCGGGGGGTCGATCTCTCCCTCCACCGGTCGGTGGAGGGAGGAGGTGGACCGGTCGCGCGCTCATGGTGTATCTGTGGTGCTCCCATGAGGACTCCGGGCCACCCGGCCGGGGACGAGCGCCGGTCGCCCCGGCGCATCGGCCCGTGACATCACCCATCGGCCTCGAGGCGATCGAGCGGGCCCGCCCCCCCGTCGACGCGATCGCGAGCCGGACGCCGGTCTTCAACTCGCGCCTGTTGTCGGCGCGCACGGGGACGACGGTGGTGATGAAGGCGGAGAACCTTCAGCGAACGGGCTCGTTCAAGGTGCGCGGGGTCGCGTCGAAGCTCGCCTCGCTGGGTGACGCCGCCCCGGTGGGCATCGTCGCGGCTTCGGCGGGCAACCACGCCCAGGCGGTCGCCTACGGTGCGAGCCAGTCGGGGATCCCGTGCCACATCTTCATGCCGAGCGACGCCCCGGTCGCCAAGGTGAACGCGACGGAGTCCTACGGGGCGACGACCGAGCTCGGTGGCGACTCGGTCGACGACTGCCTCGCCGCGGCGGAGGCGCGTGTCGCCGCGACCGGTGAGGTCCTCGTCCACCCCTTCGACGACCTGGCGGTGATCGCCGGGCAGGGAACGTTGGGCCTCGAGCTCGTCGAGCAGGTCCCGGACCTGTCGCTCGTCGTCGTCCCGCTCGGAGGAGGGGGGCTTGCGTCGGGCATCGCGATCGCGCTCAAGGCCCGCGTGCCCGAGGCCAGGGTCGTGGCCGTGCAGGCTGCCGTGTGCGCGCCCTTTGCTGCCGCGCTGGGGGTGGGACGCCCGGTCGCAGAGGGAGCGCCGAACTCGCTCGCCGACGGCATCGCGGTGAAGCGGCCTGGCGCCATCACCTTCCCGATCGTGCAGGCGCTGGTCGACGACGTCGTGACGGTCGAGGAGGACACGATCGCAGAGGCCATGGTCCTCCTCTTGGAGCGGGGCAAGCTGGTGGTCGAGGGCGCCGGTGCGGTCGGCGTGGCGGCGTTGCTCTCCGGCGTCGTCGAGGCGCCGTCCCGTGGAGCGACCGCGCTCGTGCTCTCAGGCGGCAACGTGGACACCAACGTGCTGGCCATCGCCATCCGCCGCCACGAGACGAACGTTGGGCGCCGGCTCGCGCTCTTCGCCCGGATCTCGGACCGCCCGGGGCACCTCGCGCGGCTCCTCGCCGTCATCGGCGCCGCGGGCGGCAACCTGATCGACGTCGGCCACCTGCGCGAGGGCTACAACCTGCACGTGCGGGAGACCGGCGTGCAGCTGATCATCGAGACCCGTGGCGCCGAGCATGCACAGAGGGTGCTCGACGCGGTGCATCGCGAGGGGTACGACGTCCGGCTCCTGGAGGAGCCCGGGAGGGGCGCCGTGGCCGGCGAACCAGCCGGACGGCACCCGGACAGAGCTGACCCGGGGCGAGATTGACGGGGCCGGCAGTGGGGCCGGCAGTGGGGCCGGCGGCGGGGGCTACCCCTCGAGGAGCCAGCGGCGGAGGAAGGGGTCGGCCACGTCCCACACCCGCTCCCGTCTCGCCACGAGCTCCCTCCCGTCGAGGGCGTGGAGCGCGGTGGTGACCGCGTTGGCGTTGGCCACGCCCACCGCGTCGAGGAACGCCTTGGCATAGACCGACGCCGTGGGCCGCCGTGCCAGCTCCTTCAGGATCCGCTGTTGGGCGGGCGCCGCCGCCATCGCCTCGAACTGCTGGGCGAAGGTGCTCGCCTGGCGCTCCACCACCGTCCACAGACCGGTGTCGACGTGGGCGTCGGTCAGCTCCTCGGCGGGACCGGCTGCCTCCAGCGTGGCCAGGGCGAGTTGCTGGACGAAGTTGGGGACTGCGTCCGCCAGCCGGTAGATGCGCCTGGCGGTGGGAGCCCCCAGCCGCTTGCGGGCGCTGCGGGCCCGGCGCCGCAGGTAGGCGACCATGGGCTCTTCGGGTACGACGTCGAGGACCAGCCGCTCGCCCATCCCGTGGAGAGGCGCACCGGAGCCCTTCGTCAGCTGCTCCATCACCGCCAGGTGCGATCCGGCGAAGACGATGCTCACGCCTGACGCACCGTCGGCGACGGCCTTGAACGCTCCGCCCACGCCCGTGCGGCCGATGGTGGCCGCCACCTGGAACTCGTCCAGCACCAGCACGGCGGGGCGACGCTCGGCGGCATGGCGCAGGATCCCCAGGGCGTCGGCCACCACGTCGAGCCACCGCCCCGCCGCCAGCGAGGGGTCCAGCGACACGCTCACCGATCCGTCGCTGCCGAGGGAGACCGTCGGGTTGACCCTGACCTGTCGCAGGACCGCCTCGAGCGAATGGCGGGCGCGCCCGGCCGGACCGAGCACGCCGCGAACCGCCGCCTGGAGGATGGTCGCCGCCAGCTCCATCTCGGTCGTCGCGAGCAGGAGGTTGGCATGGGCGGTCCGCCCGCCCGCCGACTCCACTCGCGCCGCCGCCCGGCGGATCAAGGAGGTCTTGCCGTAGCGGCGCGGCGAGAGCACGAAGACGTGGATCCCGGCCTCCATGCGGTCGACGACGACGCCGAGCTCGCGCTCGCGGTCGCAGAACCACGGCGGCTCGACCGGGGCGCCGAAGCGGTAGGGCGGCCGTTCCACCGATTGCTATAATAGCAGTCGCTGGAGCGTCCACCGCGGCCCCGGCGGCCCCGGCGGCCCCGGCGGCCCCGGCGGCCCCGGCGGCCCCGGCGGCATCCGCGGCGGTGTCACACCCCTGCGCGATGGTGGTCGCCGTGGGGAAGCGCCCGTGAAGATCGTCCACACCAGCGACTGGCACATCGGCCGTCGGTTCGAGCGGGAGCCGCTCGACGCCGACCAGCGCGCCTTCCTGACCTGGCTCGCGGCGCAGGTGGGGGAGCTCGGAGTCGACCTCGTCGTCGTGGCCGGCGACGTCTACGACCGGGCCCTCCCGGCCGAGGAAGCCGTGGCCGTGCTGGACGAGGGCCTGGACGCGCTCCGCAACGCGGGAGCCACCGTGGCGGTGATCTCGGGCAATCACGACAGCGCCCGGCGCCTCGGGTTCGGGGCCCGGCGACAGGCCAAGGGCGGCGTCCACGTGTTCGCCGACGTGCTCGCCCCGCCGGAGCCGTGGCTGTTCGAGGCCGATGGCGAGGCGGTGGCGGTGGTGGCCGTCCCCTACCTCGACCCGCTGACGGCGGCTGCCCCGCGCAGCGGCCCCGACGGCGCTCCCCGGGCACGCACGCACGAGCACGTCCTGGCCGACGCGCTCTCCCACGGGCGGGCGGCGCTCGAACGGTTGAAGGGTGTGCCCAGCCTGGCCGTCGCCCATGCCACCGTCACCGGGGCGCTCCGGTCGGACTCGGAGAAGGTGCTGGCCATCGGGGGTGCCGACGCCGTCTCGTTCGAGTGCTTCGACGGCTTCGACGCCGTGCTCCTCGGCCACCTGCACCGGCCCCAGACGGTCGGATCCAACGGCAGGGTCGCCTACTCCGGCTCGCCGCTTCCGTACTCGTTCAGCGAGGCGCACCCCAAGTCGGTGCGGCTGCTCGAGGTGGTCGACGGTACGGTCACGACGGCGGGTGAGCTCGCGGTCCCGGTCGGGCGGCCGGTCGTCACCCTCGAAGGGACGCTGGACACGCTGCTCTCCGACGCGTCCTTCGACCGGTACGCCGAGCACTGGGTGGCGGCCCGCCTCACCGACACGACCACGCAGGTCCAGCCGATGGAGCGGCTCCGCCGGCGGTTCCCCCACGCCGTGAACCTGTCGTACGCCGCGCCGGTGTGGGCCGGGCGCGCCGGTGCGGGCGGGGTGGCGCGGGCCCTTGGGGCGGGAGGTGCGCCGGACGCGGCGCGGTCGACCGCGGACGTGGTGCTCGCCTTCCTCGCCGAGCTGTCCGGCCGCGACGCCGAGGGGTGGGAGCGCGAGCTGGCTCTCAAAGCCGTGGCCGCGGCGCAAGAGGCGGGAGCGGAATGACGAAGCGGGTCGCCCGATGAAGCCGGTGCGGCTCAGCCTCCAGGCGTTCGGCTCGTACGCAGGCGCGATGACGGTCGACTTCGCCCGCCTGGCGCGGCACGGCATCTTCGCCATCAGCGGACCGACCGGTGCGGGCAAGTCGACGATCTTCGACGCCCTCGTCTACGCCCTCTACGACGACCTGCCCGGGTTCCGGGTGGACGGCAACGTCCGGAGCCAGTACGCCCCCGACGACGTGGAGACCCGGGTCCGCCTGGAGCTCGAGGTGCGGGGGGAGCGTTGGGCGGTGGAACGGACGCCCACCCAGCTCGTGCGTCGCCGCCGTGGACAGGGTGACCCCATCGAGCGGAAGTCGACGGTCGTCCTCGAACGTCTGGACGCCGACGGCAGGCCGGTCCCAGGGAGCGGCGTGAGCCGGAAGTCGGCGGTGGCCGACCGGGTGGAGACGCTCGTCGGACTGAGCAAGTCGCAGTTCGAGCAGGTGGTGCTCATACCCCAAGGCCGCTTCGAGGAGGTGCTCAAGGCGGATACCAAGGCGCGTGCCATCCTGCTGCGCCGGCTCTTCCCCGTCGAGGTCTACGGGCGGGTCACCGCGGCCATGAAGGCCATGGCCGACGAGCGCCACCAGGCGTTCGCCGACGCCACGCGGGCGTTCGACGCGGTGGTCGAGCACTTGCGGTCGGCCTTGGTGGCGGCACTCGAAGCAGCAGGGGCGCCGGTCGACGACGAGCTCGTCGTGACCGGGGGGTTGGACGTGGAGCGGCTCGGCACCTACCTGGCGACCCTGTCGTCGGCCCGCCTGGGTCTCGGGCGTTCGGTCGCGTCCGCGCTCTCGCACCACGAAGGCGCCGCGCGGACGCTGGAAGAAGCGCGTTCGATCGCCGGGCGCTGGGACCGCTGGCAGGCGGACGTCGCCAGGGCGGCGACGTTCGCCCGCGAGGAGGTGGCGGACGCCGTCGAGGCGGCGGCCCTCGCGCGTGCACGGCGCGTGGCCGATCTCGACGGCGCGCTCCGGGCGTGGGAGCAGGCGGCGGCCACGATCGTGCGCGTCGAGCCCGAGCACGACAACGTGCGGAACCGGCTTCTCGCCACGTGCGCCGAGCTCGGCCATCGCCTCGACGGCGTCGCGCTCGACGACGCCGGCACGGTGGCCCGCACCGCCGAGCGGGTGCGCCACGAGTCGGACGTCCTACGCGCCGAGGCGGCCCGGTTCGAGGAGCTGGCCCAGCAACGACGTTCGCTCGACGATCGCGCGTCCGGGCTGGCGGGGCGCCGTGAGGCGGTGGAGCGGCGGACGGCCGAGCTCGAGGCCGAGCACCGGTCGCTCGAGCAGCATGGAGCAGAGGAGCACGTGCTGGCCGAGAGCGCCGCCGGCCTCGCCGCTGTCATCGCCGCCACGGAGGCGTTGCAGGCAGAGCGCGCCGCCGCCCTCCGCCGGGCGGCCGCCGAGGGTGCGCTGGAAACGTCGGCGCTCGCCCGGGCTGACCGAGCGGCCGCCGCCGCCGCCGCCGAGAGACGACTGGAGGAGGTGCGGGCGGTCTGGCGCGACGGACTGGCCGCACGGCTGGCGGCGCTCCTCGTGGACGGCGATCCGTGCCCGACGTGCGGCGCGCTCGACCATCCGAGCCCTGCCCGCCGGCCGCTCGAGGCTCCGGACGACGATGCCCTGGCAGCGGAGGAGCTTGCGAACGACGAGGCGCAGCGTGCGCTCCGGGACGCAGAGCGGTGCCACGCCGCCGCGCGCGGGGCGCTCGACGCGCTCTCCGACGGCCGGCCGCTCGACGTCGTGGAGCGGGAGCTGATCGCCACGGAGGAGGCGCGCCTGCAGTGCCAAGCGGCGGCGGAGCGGTTGGTCGCGCTGCGTGACGACCTGGCACGGCGTCGGACGTCGCTCGAGCGCTCCCGCACCGTGCTGGACGCCGACGCCCGCCGGCTCGAGGTCGACGCCGCCCGGCTCGACGCCGAGGAGGCTGCGCACGCCAAGGCGCGCGCCGAGTACGAGGTGCGCCACGGCGGCATGCTGTCCCCAGCCGGTCGGGCAGCCGGGCTGCATGCCGTGGGCGAGGACCTGGACCGGCTGGCGGACCTGCTCGGCCACCTGGAGCGGGCCCGCGCCTCGGAACGTCAATGCCGTGGGTTGCTGGGACCGCTGCTGGACGAGCTGGGGCAGTCGGACCCCGCAGCGCTCGCGGCATGGCGCATCGATCCCGCCGAGCGTGCCGAGCGCGCCGCAGCGCTGGAGAAGCGGGAGGACGCCCGCGCCGAGGTGCGGCGCCGGATCGCCGAGTACGAGTCCGCGGGCGGCCCGTCTGCACGGCCGGATCTGGCGACGCTCGAGGAGGTGGCACGTTCGGCGCGAGCGCGGCACCTGGACCTCGTCGGCCGTCAGGCGATCATGGAGGAGAACGCCGGGTTCTTCGCTGCCGGCCCGTCGATGGTGGAGACGGCGGCCAAGGAGGTGGCCGCCGCCCGGCGCGCGCTGGAGCAGGCTCGCACGATGGCCGACCGATGTGCCGGTGCGGGAGGCGGGGCCAGCCCGGCCCGGCTCTCGCTGGAGAACTGGGTCCTGTCGGACTACCTGCGCCAGGTGCTGGCGCAGGCGAACGAGCGCCTCGGGTCGATGACGGAGGGCCGGTTCGCCTTGCAGCTGAGCGAAGGGGTCACCGACGGTCGCAAGGCCTGGGGCCTCGACCTGTCCGCCTTCGACGCCTACACCGGCCAGGTGCGGCCCGCGACCACCTTGTCGGGGGGCGAGACCTTCATGGCGGCGCTCGCCCTGGCGCTCGGTCTCGCCGACGTCGTGAGCGGCGGTTCCAACCGCGAGATGGGTGCGTTGTTCGTGGACGAGGGGTTCGGGTCGCTCGATCCGCAGTCGCTGGAGTCGGTGGTGGAGGTGCTGCGCTCGTTGGAGGACGGTGGCCGGCTCGTCGGCGTCGTGAGCCACGTAGACACCGTGCACCAGGCGTTGCCGAGCGGGATCACCGTGAGGACGACGCCGTGCGGATCGGTGGCGGAGGTGCACTACCCGCCAGAGTGACCGTGGGGTACGGGAGCATCCACCTCTGCCGCAGGCGCGACCCTCGGAGCGCGTGCAGACCGCTGGAGACGGTAGAACGGCACGCACCATGCAGGTGCAGCTGTCCGGCGCCAGGCCGCGGGCCGACCTCCTGGAGCTTCCGTGGGATCGGCCGCTGCTCCAGTGGGAGGACCCGCGCTTGGTCCGAATGGTGCGGGGCCCGGCGCGCCACGTCGTCCGGTTCGTGGAGCTGGGTGTCCACGTGCTCGCGGTGAAGGAGACGGACGACACGCACGCCCGCCACGAGTACCAGATGCTGCGCGTGATCGCCGAGGCCGAGCTCCCCGCGGTCCAAGCCGTGGGCATCGTGACCGGGCGAACGACCCCCGACGGTGAACCGCTTGGCGGCGCCGTCATCACCCGGTACCTCGACTTCGCCCTTCCCTACACCTATCTTTTGGCTCGCGAGCACGGTCTCGAGCATCAGCGACGGCTCATCGACGCCGCCGCGGTGCTGCTCGTCCGGCTCCACCTCGACGGGATCTGGTGGGGTGACTGTTCCCTGGCCAACATGCTGTTCCGTCGAGATGCCGGCGCGCTGGCGGCCTACCTGGTGGACGCCGAGACCGCCGAGCACCGCCAGCCGCTCCCCGAGCGGCTCCGGACCGCCGACACCGAGATCGCCATGGAGAACGTGGCCGGCGGCGTCGCAGATCTCGTGGCCGCCGGACGCCTCCCGGGCACGACGGACCCCACCGCCTTTGCCGCCCGCCTCGAGCGCCGCTACTACCAGCTGTGGGACGAGCTCACGGTGGAAGAGGAGCACGCCGCCAACGAGCTGTGGCGCCTCGACGAGCGGGTGGAGCGGCTCAACCGGTTGGGCTTCGACGTGGGCGAGCTGGAGATCCGCGCCGTGGACGTCGCCCAGCGGATCCGTCTCCGTCCCTCGGTGGTGGAAGAGGGCCACCACTCCCGCAAGCTGAAGCGGCTCACCGGGATCGACGTGCAGGAGAACCAGGCGCGGCGCCTGCTGAACGACCTGAACGCGGTGCGCGCCCGTCAGGAGCACCAGGTGGGTCGACCGCTCTCCGAGGGCGAGGCCGCCCATCGATGGCTCACGCAGTGCTTCGAGCCGTTCGTCGCCGCCATCCCCGCCGACCTGCGCGGCCGCCTCGAGCCGGCCGAGGCCTACCACCAGTACCTCGATCATCGCTGGTACCTGAGCGAGCGCGCCGGAACGGACGTGCCCGCCGATCGCGCCGTCGCCTCCTTCGTCGACGATGTGCTGCGCAACCGTCCCGACGAGCGGGTCGTCCTCCCCACGGGAGAGGTCGAGGCGGTCCGACGAGCGGCGGGCTCGTAGAGCGCTTCCATCCAACGTCGATTGCAACGGGTCATGTCCTCTGCAACAGAAGCTGCAGACATGACGAGCCCAAAAGATGGCCGCCAACGGTAGAAGTCGCGCCCGGGTGGGTACACCCCCTGTGTGACAAGGGAGGGTCCGATGCATCGGTTCCGGTTCCGTCGCGCCGGCGGTGTTCATCGAGCTGACGCGGTCGCGTCACGTTCTTGACACACACCTAGGCTCGACGCATATTCGTTGCACCGGGATGCCAAATAGTTCCGGTTCACCCAAGGGGGTCGCCGACTGCAACACCCGACCGACCGTCTCAACCGACAAGCGAGGGTAATGACTTCATGACGCGTATCTCGACACTGTTCCGCCGGACCAAGACCACCCGCCGTTCACCCTCCGCTGCCGTCGGCCTGGCGGCGGCGATGGCGGCGTCCTTGTGCTGCGTCGGCGTGGCCGGCACGGCCGGTGCGGCGGCCGCGCACAAGGTCGCCAAGGCGCCGGGCAACGCCACCAAGGGGACGATCACGTGGTGGGCGAACCCGATCACGACAGGCACGCCCGATCCGCGCAAGGTGCTCCTGAAGGCGTTCGAGAGGAAGTACCCGCACATCCACGTCAAGATGGAGTCGGCACCGACGGACACGACAACGGACCGCGCCACCCTCACCACCCAGATCGGCGGCGGCGCGGGGCCGACAGTGTACATGGGCACAGTGACGTGGCCTGCGCAATTCGGGGCGCACGAATTCGCCGTGCCGCTCTCCAAGTACGAGCCCAAGAGCTACTTCAAGACGTTCGCCAAGGGCCTGGTGACAGGGGCCACGTACAAGGGGAAGGTGCTCGCCGCGCCCTTCTACACGACACAGGGGCTCCTCTACTACCGCAAGGACCTGCTGGCTGCCGATCACCTGCCGGTGCCCAAGACCTGGTCGCAGCTGGCGAGCGAGTCCAAGGAGATGCAGGCCAAGGGGCAGGTGAAGTACGGGTTCGTGTTCCAGGCGGCCGACTATGAGGGCGCCACCTGCGACTTCATGGAGTACCTGGCCGACGCCGGCGGCAAGGTGACCAACAAGAAGTACACGAAGTCCGAGCTCGCCTCCGGGAAGGCCGCGGTCAAGGCGCTCACAACGATGGACTCGTTCGTCAAGGACGGCATCAGCCCTCAGGCCGAGTCCACGTACAAGGAGGCCACATCCATGGCCGCCTTCAAGAGCGGCACAGCGGCCTTCCTTCGCAATTGGCCCTACGCCTACAACACATCGCAGGGCACAGGGTCCAAAGTCGTGGGCAAGGTGGGTGTCGCCCCGCTCCCGACGTTCTCCAAGGCCAAGTACCCGGGCTATTCGGTGATCGGCGGGTGGGACCTGTTCGTCAACCCCCACTCGAAGAACATCGCCGCCGACCTGACCTTCATCAAGTTCATGACCAGCCCGGCTGCGCAGAAGACGCTGGCGACCACATTCTCGGAGATCCCGACCCTCACCAAGGTCCAGAAGACAAAGACGGTGAAGTCGAAGAACCCGGTGCTGGCCGTCGTGTCCAAGACGAAGCTGATCACCCGCCCCGCGGGCACGCCGAACTACGCCGCGGTGAGCAAGGCCCTCTACCAGAACGTCAGTGCGGCCATGGCGGGCCAGGAGTCGACCAAGACAGCTATCTCGAAGGCGAGCACAGGCGTCAATTCGGCGCTGTCGAGCTCCGGGTTGTAGTCCCAAACCGATGGCGGCGGGCGGCGGGTCTGACGAACGGCGTCGGGCCCGCTGCCGCCGTCTTGCACGTGGAGTGCCGGCGGACCCGTGGCATCGTGACGTCTGCTCGGCCGACGGAGCGCCCGGTGCGATGAGGCCGGCCGAGGTGGCTGGCCTCGGGGAGGAGTCGGTATGGCCGTGACGAGCATCCCGCCGGTCAGCACACCGGGGCCGGGTGCTGCACCGCCGCGAGCGTCCCAGTTCGCCGGCCGGCCCGACGCCTTCCGCCGACGCCTCGGCCGGCTCGGGTGGGCGTTCTCCGCGCCCGCCCTCGCCGTGGTCGCCGTCGTCACCATCTTCCCCATCATCTTCTCGGTGGTGATGAGCCTGGAGCACGTGAACGAGACGGCGGCTGGGTTCAGCTTCAACGGGTTCACGTGGAGCAACTACTCGCTCGTCCTGGGGAGCTCCGTCTGGCAGTACGCGCTGGTGTTCACCCTCGTCTACACGGCGATCACCGTGACCCTCGAGCTCGCCATCGGCACGTGCATCGCGCTCGTGCTCGAGCGGCTGGTGCGCGGACGTGGGATGATGATGGCGCTGCTCCTCATCCCGTGGTCGCTCATCACGGTGATCTCGGCCGAGCTCTGGTACTACATCTACGACCCGACCTACGGCATCGCCGACCGGTTCCTCCAAGCCGTCGGTGCGGGCCATCCGACCATCCTCGGGACCCAGGTACCCGCGATCGCCGCCATGATGGTGGCCGACGTGTGGAAGACGACGCCGTTCGTCGCCATCATCGTGCTGGCCGGCCTGGTCATGCTCCCCCAGGAGATCTACGAGGCGGCCGAGGTGGACGGCGCCGGCAGCTGGACGACCTTCTGGCGCGTGACCTTCCCGCTCCTGCGGCCGACGATCGCCTTGGCGGTGCTCTTCCGCATCCTCCAGGCATTCGGGCTCTTCGACCTGCCCTACGTGCTCACCGGAGGCGGTCCCGGCCACTCGACCACGCCGCTCGCCATCCTGAGCTACCAGACGATGTTCACAAACTATTCGTTCGGGCCGGGCGCGGCCATCGCCACCAGCACCGCGCTGCTCGTCGTGCTGGGGTGCCTGGTCTTCCTCAAAGTGTTCCGGTCCCAGGTGGGGGAGGAGTCCTGATGCGCACGAAGCGGCGGATGGGGTGGCACCGGTACGTCAACCTGATGACGGTGGCCACCACCCTCACGGTGATCTTCGTGGTCCTGCCGATCCTCTGGATGATCGTGAGCAGTTTCAAGGGCCCAGGCTCGATCAACACCGACGCCGTCCTGCCGCATCCCTGGAGTGCCGCCAACTACGAGGCGGCGTTCTCCGCCCAATCGCAGGACCCGTTCTATCGCTACATCCTCAACTCGCTGCTGGTGACGGTCTGCTCCACCGCGCTGGTGCTCGGTATCGGGACGTTGGCCGGGTACGGGTTGGGCCGGATGCCGATGCGGGGGAAGTTGCCGATCATGGTGTCGCTCCTCATGATCTCGGTCTTCCCCGCCATCGCCGTCATCGCGCCGTTGTTCCTCATCTTGCGCGAGATCGGGTGGCTCAACAGCTACCAGGACCTGATCCTGCCCTACACGGCCTTCAACCTCCCGTTCGCCATCTGGATCCTGCGCAACTACTTCCTCGGGATCCCCAAGGAGATGGAGGAGACCGGTCGGATCGACGGCGCCTCGCCGTTGCGGACGGTCTGGTCGATCGTGCTTCCGCAGGCGAAGCCCGGGCTGTTCACGGCCGGCATCTTCACCTTCACCGCCTGTTGGACCGAGTTCCTCATGTCGCTCTCGTTCAACACCACAAACACGTACAAGACGATCCCCGTGGGGCTCGCCACGGTGGGCTCCCTGTACGCCACCCCCTTCGGGCAGATCTTTGCCGTCAGCTGCGTGGCGTCGGTGCCGATCGCCGTGCTCGTGCTCGTCTTCCGCAAGTCCGTCGTCTCGGGCCTCACCTCGGGGGCCGTCAAGGGATGAGCCGCCGCTGGTGGGAGGGGGCCACCCTCTACCAGGTGTACGTCCGCTCCTGGCTCGATGCCGACGGCGACGGGTCCGGGGACCTTGCCGGGGTGCGACGGCGTCTCGACCACCTGGTCGACCTCGGGGTCGACGCCGTGTGGCTGTCGCCGACCATGCCCTCGCCCGACACCGACTGGGGCTACGACGTGTCGGACTACTACGGTGTCCATCCCGCCCTGGGGACGGCCACCGAGCTCTCCGGGCTGGTGGCCGACGCCGGCGAGCGCGGGTTGCGGGTCCTGCTCGACCTCGTGCCCAACCACACGAGCGATCGGCATCCATGGTTCCTCGACGCCTGCCGCGGGAGGGACGCGGCTCGCCGGGACTGGTACGTGTGGGCCGACCCCGCGCCCCGCGGCGGCCCGCCCAACAACTGGCTGGACGCCACCGGTGCTCCCGCCTGGACCCTCGACGAGAAGAGCGGGCAGTACTACCTCCACAACTTCCTTCCCAGCCAGCCCGACCTCAATTGGTGGAACCCCGAGGTGCGGGAGGAGTTCGCGCGGGTCCTGCGGCACTGGTTCGATCGCGGCGTGGCCGGGTTCCGGATCGACGTCGCCCACGCCCTGTACCACGACCGCAACCTGCGCGACGACCCGCCCTCCGACGTCGGGCCGGGGTCCCGGTTCGGCCTTGCGCCGGTGCACAGCATGAACCAGCCCGAGGCCCACCAGGTGTACCGCGAGTGGCGGAAGCTGGCCGAGGACTACGACCCGCCGCGGCTCTTGCTGGGGGAGACGTGGGTGCTCGACGTCGAGCGCATGGCGGCCTTCTACGGGCAGGACGACGAGCTCCAGCTGGCCTTCAACTTCCCCTTCCTGTTCGCTCCCCTGGACGCTGGCGCGCTGTCCGGGGTGGTGGGGGACACGGTCGCCGCGCTGGGCGACGGCAGCTGTCCGGTGTGGGCCGGCTCCAACCACGACGTCTCCCGGTTCCCCACCCGCTGGGCCGGTGGCGACGCCGAACGGGCGCGCCTGGCCCTCGTGCTCTTGTGCACCCTGCCGGGGGCGACGGTGCTCTACCAGGGAGACGAGCTCGGGCTCACCGACGTGCCCGTGGACCCCGGCGCCCAGCGGGACCGGATGAGCCGGGCGCCGGCCGGGCAGTTCACGCGCGACTGGGCCCGCACCCCGATGCCGTGGACCACGGCGCCGCACGCCGGCTTCTGCCCGGACACGGTCGAGCCGTGGCTGCCGCTCGGCGACCGGAGAGGGTCGAGCGTGGCCGAGGAGGAGGCGGACGACCGCTCCGTGCTGTGGCTCACCCGCCGCCTCGCAGGGCTCCGCCGCCGCGCCTTCGGCGGCACCGTCGGGGGGTACGAGGCGCTGTCGCTCGACGGTGCGTGCTGGGTGTACCGCAGCGGGCCGCTGGTGGTGGCCGCCAACCTCGGCGACGGCGACGCCGTGACGGACGTCCCGGTCGCAGACGGCGTGGTCGCACTCTCCAGCCGGCGGGACGGAAGGACGGGCCCCGCATGGGCGCCGGGACGCGACCTGGTGCTCGGCCCGTGGGAGGCCGTCGTGATCGAGACGAAGCGTTGAAGGGGGAACCAGGTGGCTGACGTCGCGCTGGAGAAGGTCATCAAGGTGTACCCCAATGGGTTCACGGCGGTGCACGAGTTCGACCTGTCGATCGCCGACGGCGAGTTCATGGTGCTCGTGGGTCCGTCCGGCTGCGGCAAGACGACGCTGCTCCGCATGGTCGCCGGTTTGGAGGACATCACCGGCGGCGTGCTGCGGATCGGCGGCACCGTCGTCAACGACCTGAGCCCCAAGGAACGGGACATCGCCATGGTGTTCCAGAACTACGCCCTCTATCCGCACATGACGGTGGGCGAGAACATCGGCTTCGCCCTGAAGCTGCGCAAGATGCCGAAGGCCGAGATCGACCGCAAGGTGCGGGAGGCGGCGCAGGTGCTCGGGCTCACCGAATGGATCGACCGCAAGCCGGCACAGCTGTCGGGCGGTCAGCGGCAGCGGGTGGCCATGGGACGGGCGATCGTGCGGGAGCCGTCGGTGTTCTTGATGGACGAGCCGCTGTCGAACCTGGACGCCAAGCTTCGCGTCCAGATGCGGGCGGAGGTGAGCCGAATCCAGCGCGGCCTGGGTGTGGCGACCGTCTACGTCACCCACGACCAGACCGAGGCCATGACCATGGGTGACCGGGTGGCGGTGATCCGGGACGGCTACCTCCAGCAGTGCGACACCCCCCAGGCCCTCTACGACCACCCGCGGAACATGTTCGTGGCGGCGTTCATCGGCTCGCCGGCCATGAACCTCTACGAGGGCACCCTCGAGCAGGGCGCGTCGGCGGTCCGGATCGGGTCGCAGACCGTCGCGCTGACCGACCAGGTCCGCACCGCCCGCCCGGCGCTGGCCGGGTACGGCGGGCGCAGCCTGGTCGTGGGGATCCGGCCCGAGCACCTGCCGGCCGTCGACGGCCAGGACGGCCCGGAGCTCCACGGCGACGTGGACCTGGTCGAGGCCCTGGGCAGCGAGCAGCTGGTGCACTTCACCCTCGACGCCCGGCGCGTGCTGGCCGAGGGAGCCCACGAGGACGACGCCGAGCAGCTGCTGAAGCACGGCGAGGGGGTGGCCCGGGTCGATCCCCGGTCCGCCGTGAAGCCGGGCGAGACGGCGCGCTTCTCGGTCGACGTCGACCGGATGCAGTTCTTCGACGCCGCGTCGGGGGAGGCGATCACCGGCTGAGCGTGTCCGGCCTACGCCGGCATCGGCGGCTCCGGGCCGTGGCCCGGGGCCAGCGCCGCCCGCCGCCCGCCGCTCCAGGCGTTGCCGGCGTTGGCCGCCACCACGAGCACGAGGGCGACCAGTTCGAGGACCGAGAGGTGCTGGCCGACGATGGCGAACCCGGCCAGCGCGGCGACGGCAGGCGAGATCGAGACCAGGATCCCGAACGTCCGGGGTGTGACCCTCCGGAGCGCCGCCATCTCGCAGGAGTAGGGGAGGGCGGAGGACAGCACGGCCACGCTGATCCCCACGCCGACCACGGCCGGGTGGAGCAACCGTCCCCCGGCGCCCGCGATCCCGAACGGGAGGATCACGACGGCCGCCACCGCCATGGCGCCGGCCAACCCCGAGGTGCCGGGAAAGCGCCGGCCGGTCTCCTTGTTGGCCAGGATGTAGGCCGCCCAGAACCCGCCGGCGAGCAGGGCGAGGCCGACACCGGCCACGTCGAGGTGGTGGACGGTGCCGAGCAGGCTGCCTCCGGCGAGGAGCACCACGCCGGCGCCGGCCAGGAGCGCCCACAGGGCGTCCGCCCAGCGCCGGGAGGAGGCGATCGACAGGGCGAGCGGGCCGGAGAACTCGAGGGTGACGGCCACGCCCAGCGGCACCCGGTCGATGGCCTCGTAGAAGCTGAAGTTCATGCCGGCCAGTGCCAGCCCGAAGGTGACCATGGTCAGCAGGTTCCGGCGGTCCCCCAGTCGGCGCAGGTCGGCGCGTCCGGGGCGGACGGCGAGGAGCAGGGCCACCGTGGCGAACACCAGTCGCAGGGTGACGGCACCGGCCGGCCCCACCTTGGCGAACAGCGTGGTGGCGATGGCGCCCCCGGACTGGCTGGACAGGGCGCTCAGCGCCACCAGGGCGGGAGCGGGGACCCGGCGCACGAGCGCCGTGCGGTCGGCGAGGCGGGTCACCGGGGGCCGCCGCCGCGGGGGGCCGTCCCAGGCTGGTGGCGGACGAGGGGGACGAGTGGGGAGGGCACGGTTCGGACCGGAGCGCGTCGGACCAGGTGGAGACGCCGAATCCGGTTGCCCGCTACCCTAACGGCACGGATCGACCGGATACGGAGGACTCGGGCATGGGTGCACTGGACGGGCGGGTGGCGATCATCACCGGTGCCGGGCGGGGCATCGGCCGTGAGCACGCACTGCTGTTCGCTGCCGAAGGCGCCAAGGTGGTGGTCAACGACCTCGGGGCCGCGCTCGACGGCTCGGGCGACGACCGCACGCCGGCCGAGCAGGTGGTCGACGAGATCCGCGCCGCCGGCGGGGAGGCCGTCGCCAACAGCGACGACGTGGCCGACTGGGACGGCGGGAAGCGGCTGGTCGAGGCGGCCGTCGAGGCCTTCGGGGACCTCCACGTCCTCGTCAACAACGCCGGGATCCTGCGGGACCGGGTCATCGTGAACATGACCGAGGAGGACTGGGACAGCGTCATCCACGTCCACCTGAAGGGCCACTTCGTGCCCACCCGCCACGCCGCCGCCTACTGGCGCGAGCGCAGCAAGGCGGGGGAGGAGGTCCGGGCCTCGATCGTGAACACCTCCTCCACCTCGGGGCTCCTCGGGAACCCGGGCCAGGCCAACTACGGCGCCGCCAAGGCCGGCATCGCCGCCTTCACCGTCATCGCCGCCCAGGAGCTCGGCCGCTACGGCGTCCGGGTGAACGCCATCGCACCCGCCGCCCGGACCCGCATGACCGAGACGACGCCGGGCCTGTCGGACATCGTGAAGGCGCCGGGGGACCAGGCCCAGTTCGACGTCTGGGACCCGGCCAACGTCTCGCCGCTCGTCGCCTACCTCGCCACGGACGGATGCGACCTCTCCGGCCGGGTCTTCTTCGTCCAGGGGGGCACCGTCCGCAACTTCTCGAACTGGACCATGACCGAGACGATCGACCGCCCGGCCCGCTGGACCGTGGCGGAGCTGGCGGAGGCGATGGGCGCCCTCGACGGGCAAGCCCGAGGAGGGCAGGCCTGAGCGGAGCAGGTTTGAGCGGAGCAGGCCGGGGGCCGCGCAGGGCGCCTACTCGGTGATGCCCCGGAGGCGCTCGGCCATCTCGTCCGCCCGCTCCCCCTGGGGCATGGTCTGGATGGTCATCAGCTTCGCCATGTCGCCCTCGACGCGCACCTTCCCGGCCATGAACGCCTGCATCCCTGCCTGCGGGTTCCGGTCGACCAGAATGGCCTTGGCCGTGAAGTAGTCGATGGTGACCGTGAGGTCGGCCTCGTCCACGTGGCCCTTGTCGATGACGAGGCTCCCGCCCGTCGTGTCCAGGTGGGCCCGCAGGTCGGCGTCGGCGAAGGGGATCTCGGTCACCACGAGGTTCATGCGCACGGGCTGGTCGAGCGTGGGCGTCCCGTCCTTGTACTCGGCCCGGATGGCGTGGGCCTCCTCGATCCACTCGTCGCTCAGGAATGGGTAGGGCATCCAGCCGCTCCTTGGTCTGCCGTTCGGGACGTCGCCGTGAGGTTACGCGGCGGCGCCCGGCGCTGGTGCGCCAGGGTCCGGGCCCGCCGGCGTCGCCGATAGAGTGCCGGGGCGTGGCCCCGCTCTTCATGCCAGGTGCCGAGCCCTTCTCGGCCGACGGTGGACGCGCGGGCGCGCTGCTGCTGCACGGCTTCACCGGGAACCCCTCGGCGATGCGCCCGCTTGCGGCCAGGCTGGCGGCGGCGGGCCTCACGGTGTCGGCACCCGCCCTTCCGGGGCACGGCACCGCCGTCGAGGACATGCTCCCCCTCCACTGGGGGGACTGGCTGACGGCGGCGGTCGAGGCGTTCGGGGCGCTGGCCGGCAGGTGCGACCGGGTGGCGGTGGTCGGGCACTCGATGGGCGGGACGCTGGCCTGCGCACTGGCCGAGACCAGCCCCGACGTGGCCGGCATCGCCGTCGTCAACCCGCTGGTCGAGCCCCCGGCCGACGGCATGCGGTCCGGGATCCGCCAGCTCCTGGCCCAGGGGATCGAGGTCCTTCCCGGTGAAGGCCCCGACGTGGCCGACCCCTCGGTCTCGCCCCCGGCCTACGCCGGGACGCCGCTGGCACCGCTCCTGTCGCTGTTCGAGGGGGTGGAGGAGGTGGCGCTCCAGCTCGCGGCCATCCGCTGCCCCGTGCTCGTGCTCTCGAGCCGGGTCGACCACGTGGTGCCGACCTCCAACGGCGACCTGCTGATGGCGTCGGTCTCCGGGCCGGCCGAGCGGGTGTGGCTGGAGCGGAGCTACCACGCCGCCATGCTGGACTACGACCGTCCCGAGGTGGAGGCCCGGATCGCCGCCTTCGTCCAGGTGGTGACGGCGGGTGCCGGCGCCGGACCGGAAGAGGGCGGCGTCGCGCTGGGCGCCGGCCACACCGGGCGCCCCGGTGGTGCCCGATGACCACCCCGGCCGCCTTGGGCCGCGACGACGTGGCCCACGTGGCCGCCCTGGCACGGCTGGCGCTGACCGACGAGGAGCTGGACCGCTTCACCGGGCAGCTGGCGCGCGTCATCGAGCACGCCCGCGACGTGGCGGCGTTGGACGTGGCCGACGTCGTGCCGACCGCCCATGCGCTGCCCATCCGCAACGTGCTGCGCCCCGACGAGCCCGAGCCCTGCCTCGACCGGGACACCGTCCTGGCGCAGGCGCCCGAGGTCGAGGACGGACGGTTCAAGGTGCCCCGGATCGTGGGCGAGGCTCCGTGAGCGCCGCCGCCGCCGCCGGCGCCGCCGCTCCGTCGGCCGCCGCCATCGCCGCTGCCGTGCGGTCGGGGGAGCGGACCGCCGGCGGGGTGCTGGACGCGTCGCTGGCGGCCATCGCCGCCGGCGACGGGGAGGTGCACGCCTTCCTCCACGTGGCGTCGGACGCGGCACGCGCCGACGCCGAGGCGGTCGACGCAGCCGTGACCGCCGGGCGCGACCCGGGCCCGCTGGCCGGCGTGCCCGTCGCCTTGAAGGACAACCTCTGCACGCGGGGCGTCCCGACCACGTGCGCCTCCAAGATCCTGGACGGCTGGGTGCCCCCGTACGACGCCACGGTGGTCGAGCGGCTGCGGGCCGCCGGCGCGGTGGTGGTGGGCAAGACCAACATGGACGAGTTCGCCATGGGCTCGTCCACCGAGAACTCCGCCGTGGGCCCGACGCGTCACCCGAAGGACCGGACCCGGGTGCCGGGCGGCTCCTCCGGCGGCTCGGCGGCGGCGGTGGCCGCCGGGTTCGTGCCGGTCGGCCTGGGCTCGGACACCGGGGGGTCGGTCCGCCAGCCGGCGGCCCTGTGCGGCACGGTCGGGCTCAAGCCGACCTACGGCGTGGTCTCGCGCTACGGGCTGGTGGCCTTCGCCAGCTCCCTCGACCAGATCGGCCCCATGACGACCACGGTGGCCGACGCCGCGCTGGTGCTCGAGGTCATCGCCGGCCACGACCGGCGCGACTCCACGTCGTTGGCCGAACCGCCGCCGCCGGCCGGCCGGTCGCTCGATCGCGGCGTCGAGGGCCTCAGGATCGGACTGTGCCGCGAGCTGGTGGACGGCACCGCGCCCGACGTGGCGGCGCGGGTGCGGGAGGCGGTGGAGGCGCTGGCGGCGGCCGGGGCCACCGTCGAGGAGGTGTCGGTCCCCGAGATGCGCTACGGCCTCTCCGCCTACTACCTGATCGCCCCGGCCGAGGCGTCGTCCAACTTGGCCCGCTACGACGGTGTCCGGTACGGGCTGCGGGTCGACGCCCCCGACGTCGCCTCCATGAACACCGCCACCCGGACGGCCGGGTTCGGCCCCGAGGTGAAGCGCCGGATCATGCTCGGCACCTATGCCCTGTCGGCCGGCTACTACGACGCCTACTACGGCAAGGCACAGCGCGTCCGGACCCTCATGATCGAGGCCTTCGCCCGGGCGTACGCCACGGTGGACGTGCTGGTGGGCGCCACCGCACCGACCACGGCGTTCCCGTTGGGCGAGCGGGTCGACGACCCGATGGCCATGTACATGTCCGACGTCTGCACGATCCCGTCCAACCTCGCCGGGCACCCGGCCATCAGCGTCCCGTTCGGTTCCGGCGCCGACGGTCTCCCCGTCGGCGTGCAGGTGCTCGCTCCCGCATTGGGGGAGGAGCGGATGTTCCAGGTGGCGGCGGCGGTGGAGCGCGCCGCGGCCGAGCGCCGGGGGACCGCCGGCGCCGGGGAGGCCGGGGCATGAGCGGCGAGTGGGAGACGGTCGTCGGCCTGGAGGTCCACTGCGAGCTCCGGACCCGGACGAAGCTCTTTTGCGCGTGCCCCAACGTGTTCGGGGAGGAGCCCAACACCAACGTGTGCCCGGTGTGCCTGGGGCTCCCCGGCTCCCTGCCGGTCCTCAACGAGGAGGCGGTGGAGCTGGCCATGCGGATCGGGGCGGCGCTCCACGCCGAGGTGCGGCCGTCGTCGTTCTACCGCAAGAACTACTTCTATCCCGACATGCCGAAGGACTACCAGATCAGCCAGTACGACGAGCCCATCAACGTGGGTGGTCACCTGGACCTCCCCGACGGCAGCCGGGTGGGCATCGTGCGGGCGCACCTGGAGGAGGACACCGGCAAGACCGCGCACCTCGGGGAGACCGGGCGCATCCACGCCGCCGACTACTCGCTCGTGGACTACAACCGGTCCGGCGTCCCGCTGGTGGAGATCGTGAGCGAGCCCGACATCCGGTCCGCCGCCCAGGCGCGCGCGTACGCCGCCGAGCTGCGTGCGGTGCTGGTGGCCACCGGGGCCTCCGACGGCAAGATGGAGGAGGGCTCGATGCGGGTGGACGCCAACGTCTCGGTCCGTCGGGCCGGCGCCGAGCTCGGGACCCGCTGCGAGATCAAGAACCTGAACTCGCTGCGCTCCCTGGCCCGTGCGGTCGAGCACGAGGCGGCGCGCCAGGTGGCGCTGCTCGAGGCGGGCGGCGTGGTCGTCCAGGAGACCCGGCACTGGGACGAGCAGGCGGGGCGCACCATCTCCATGCGTTCGAAGGAAGAGGCCTTCGACTACCGCTACTTCCCCGAGCCCGACCTCGTCCCCCTGGCGCCCGACGAGGCGTGGCGGCAGCGCGCCGCGGCGGCCGTCGGCCGGCTCCCGGCCGAGCGCCGCAGAGGGCTGGCCGGGCTCGTGGGCGAGCCGACGCCGGCGCAGGTCGACCAGGTCCAGGCCGTCGTCGACCTGGGCCTGGACGAGCTGGTGGTGGCGGCCGTGTCGGCCGGGGCGCCGGCCACCTTGGCCCTGGCCCGGGCGGCCAACGAGCTGGCCGCCGATCTCGAGGCCGCCTTGGCCCTCGACCCCGGCTCGTTCGCCGCGCTGGTGGTGCTGGAGGCCCGGGGCGAGCTGACCGCCACCCAGTCGAAGGCCGTGTTGGCCGAGCTGGTGGCCGCCGGCGGCGGCGACCCGGTGTCGATCGCCGCGGCCAGGGGGTTCGAGTCGCTCTCCGACGAGTTCCTCCGCGACGTCGTGGGCCAGCTGATCGAGGCCAACCCGGGGGAGTGGGGGCGCTTCTGCGAGGGCGAGGACAAGCTCGCCGGCTTCTTCACCGGCCAGGTGATGAAGGCGACCGGGGGCAAGGCCGACGGCAAGGCCGTGGCGGCCGAGCTCCGCCGCCGGCGCAACTGAGCCGCGCCCACCTCGGGCCCGTCCGTCGACCGCGCGCTGCTGCTGCGCCACGAAGCGGTGCGTGCGAGGTTGGGTACGCTGCGGCGATGACGACCACGAACGACCGGCCGAACCCGAGCGAGGCGGCGGAGCGCCCGGGGCACAAGCCCCGCAGCTACGAGGTCACCGAGGGCCCGACGCGCGCGCCGGCCCGCGCCATGCTGCGCGCCGTCGGCATGACCGATGCCGACTGGGACAAGCCCCAGGTGGGCGTGGCGTCGAGCTGGAACGAGGTGACGCCGTGCAACCTGCCGCTCGACCGGCTGGCCAAGCGGGCGAAGGAGGGCGTGCGGGCCGCCGGCGGCTTCCCCTTCGAGTTCGTCACCATCGCCGTCTCCGACGGGATCTCCATGGGCCACGAGGGGATGCGGGCCTCCCTCGTCAGCCGGGAGGTGATCTGCGACTCGATCGAGACGATGATGCACGCCGAGCGCTTCGACGCCCTGGTGACGTTCGCCGGGTGCGACAAGTCGCTCCCGGGCATGCTCATGGCCGCCGCCCGGGTCAACCTGCCCGCCGTCTTCCTCTACGGCGGCACCATCCTGCCGGGCCGCCTCCAGGACCGCGCCCTCGACGTCGTCAGCGTGTTCGAGGCGGTGGGCGCGCACGCCGTCGACGCCCTGAGCGACGAGGAGCTGGCCCTCATCGAGCGCAACGCCTGCCCGACCGAGGGCTCGTGCGCCGGGATGTTCACCGCCAACACCATGGCCTCGGTGGGCGAGGCGCTCGGGATGTCGCTGCCGGGCAGCGCCAGCGCGCCGGCCGTCGACCGCCGCCGCGACGACGCGGCCTTCGCCTCCGGGCAGGCCGTCGTCGCGCTCGTGGAGGCCGGCATCCGCCCGCGCCACATCATGACCAAGGAGGCGTTCGAGAACGCCATCGCCGTCGTGATGGCGCTCGGAGGCTCGACCAACGCCGTGCTCCACCTCATGGCCATCGCCCACGAGGCGCGGGTGCCCCTGGAGCTCGAGGATTTCAACCGCGTCGCCCGCCGCGTCCCGCATCTCGCGGACACCAAGCCCCACGGCCGGTTCCACATGGTGGACGTGGACCGGGTGGGCGGGGTGCCGGTGGTCATGCGCATGCTGCTCGAGGAGGGGCTGGTCCACGGCGACTGCCTCACCGTGACGGGGCGGACGGTGGCCGAGAACCTGGCGGCGCTCGACCCCCCGGCCCCCGACGGGACCGTCATCCACCCCCTCACCGACCCGATCCACGCCGACGGCGGGATCGCCGTCCTCAGCGGGTCGCTCGCCCCGCGGGGATCGGTGGTGAAGGTGGCCGGCATCGACCAGCAGACCTTCCAAGGGACGGCTCGGGTGTTCGACGGGGAGCAGGCTGCGCTCGAGACCATCCTGGCCGGGGGCATCGAGCCCGGCACCGTGGTCGTCATCCGCTACGAGGGCCCCAAGGGCGGCCCGGGCATGCGGGAGATGCTGGCCGTGACCGGGGCCATGAAGGGTGCCGGCCGGGGGAGCGACTGCGCCCTCGTGACCGACGGCCGGTTCTCCGGCGGGACGCACGGGCTGTGCATCGGCCACGTGGCCCCGGAAGCCGTCGACGGCGGGCCGATCGCCCTGGTCCGCGACGGCGACCGCATCCGGATCGACGTGCCCGCCCACCGGGTGGACCTGGAGGTGGGGGAGGAGGAGCTGGGCCGCCGCCGCGCCGGCCTCGAGCCCTTCGAGCCCCGGTACGTCTCGGGCGTGCTGGCCAAGTACGCCCGTCTCGTCACCGGCGCCGACCGGGGGGCGGTCACCGAGCCGTAGGTGGCGCCCCCCGGGTGCCCGCCCCTTGACAACGGGCCCCGTCGGGCGTTTGGTGACGGTGGCGGTGCGGGCATACCGCACCCGAGTCCAGGAGGTACGGCATGGCTTCAGATGTCATGGGCGGGCGCGATCCCGAGGAGCGCGAGGAGGAGATCATGGGTGGCCCCGAGCCCGACGAGGCGGCCACCGACGTCATGGGCGGTGCCGAGGTGGACGAGGAGGCCACCGACGTCATGGGCGGGCGCGATCCCGAGGAGCGCGAGGAGGAGATCATGGGTGGCCCCGAGCCCGACGAGGCGGCCACCGACGTGATGGGCGGCCCCGAGCGGGCGTGACCGGGGGCGCCGCCCCGTGCGGCGCACCGGGCGGGTGGCGCGCGGCGTCGCGACATGGCACAATGCCCGGACCATGCCGCGCACCACCGCCCGCCTGACTGCACTGGTACTGATTCTCTAGGCGCGCGGCCGGGCACACCGCGCGCCGATCGACCTCCCTTCGGGGAGGTCGTTGCAATTCCGGAGCACCTACGCCCCCGATCCGCAGACCCGAACCATCCCCACCCACACGAGCGACGCAGGAACCCGACGATGACCCAGATGCAGCTGACCGGGGCGCAAGCCCTCATCAAGAGCCTCGAGATGCAGGGCGTGGAGGTCATGTTCGGCCTTCCCGGCGGCGCCATCCTGCCCGTGTACGACCCCATCTTGGGGTCGTCGATCCGCCACGTGCTGGTGCGCCACGAGCAGGGCGCGGGCCACATGGCCGAGGGTTACGCCATGGTCACCGGGCGGGCGGGGGTTGCCATGGTGACGAGCGGCCCCGGCGCGACCAACATCGTCACCCCCCTGTCCAACGCCTACATGGACTCCACGCCGCTGGTGGTCGTCACGGGCCAGGTGTCCACGGCGGCCATCGGCACCGACGCCTTCCAGGAGTGCGACATCACCGGCGTCACCATGGGCATCACCAAGCACAACTGGCTGGTGACGAGTGCCGACGACATCCCCCGCGTGGTCGCCGCCGCCTTCCACGTCGCCACCACCGGGCGGCCGGGCCCCGTCCTCATCGACGTGCCCAAGGACGTGTCGACCGCCACCATGCAGTGGTACTGGCCCGACCTCGACGATCTGGACCTGCCCGGCTACCACCCCGTCACCGCTCCCGAGGCCGAGGACGTGGCGGCGGCGATGGCCATGCTGGCGGCGGCCGAGCGACCGGTCCTCTACGTGGGCGGTGGCGTCCTGAAGGCGCGCGGCGCCGATGCCCTCCGGGCGTTCGCCGAGCGGACCGGCATCCCGGTCGTGACCACCCTCATGGCCCGCGGCGCCTTCCCCGACTCGCACCCGCAGTGCCTCGGGATGCCGGGCATGCACGGCAACTACACGGCCGTCACCGCCATGCAGCGGGCCGACCTCCTGGTCGCGCTGGGTGCCCGGTTCGACGACCGGGTGACGGGCAAGGTCGACGCCTTCGCCCCCGAGGCGAAGGTCGTCCACGTGGACATCGACCCGGCCGAGCTCCACAAGGTCCGCCGGGCGGACGTCGCCATCGCCGGTGACTGCCGGGTGGTGCTGGAGGCGCTGCTGTCGGCCACCGACGCCGAGCGGTTCGGGGGCGGGACCGATCGGCTGGCACCGTGGTGGGCGCGGATCCGAGCGTGGCAGGAACGGTTCCCGCTCCACTACGAACCGGCCGACGGCCCCCCCATCAAGCCCCAGATGGTGGTGGAGGAGCTGCGGGACCGGGCCGAGCCCGGCACGATCGTCGTGGCCGGCGTGGGCCAGCACCAGATGTGGGCGTCGCAGTACTGGCGGTTCGAGCACCCCTACACGTGGGTGAACTCGGGTGGGGCGGGGACGATGGGCTTCGCCGTGCCCGCCGCCATCGGCGCCAAGGTCGGGCGCCCCGACCGGACCGTCTGGGCGGTGGACGGGGACGGCTGCTTTCAGATGACCGCCCAGGAGCTGGTGACGGCGGCGGCCGAGCGCATCCCGGTGAAGGTGGCGATCCTCAACAACGCCTACCTCGGCATGGTGCGGCAGTGGCAGGAGATGTTCTACGGCGAGCGCTACTCCGAGGTCTACCTCTCGCCGGACCTCCCCGACTACGTCAAGTGGGCCGAGGCCATGGGGTGCGTGGGGCTCCGGGCCGAGACGCCCGACGAGGTGGGGCCGGCCATCGAGAAGGCCAATGCCGTGGACGACCGGCCGGTGGTGGTGGACTTCCGTACGGACGCCTTCGAGAAGGTGTACCCGATGGTCCCGGCCGGGGCCTCCAACGACGCCATCGTCGTCCACCCCGCGCACGAAGGACTGAGCCGGTGACGGTGGCACCCGAGCGCGCCGCCGAGCGCCACCACATCCTCACGGTGCTGGTCGAGAACAAGGCCGGGGTGCTGGCCCGGGTGGCGGGTCTGTTCTCCCGCCGGGGGTTCAACATCTTCTCGCTGGCGGTCGCCCCCACCGACGACGACCGGTTCAGCCGGATCACCATCGTCGTCGACGTCGCCTCGGCCCCGCTGGAGCAGATCGTGCGCCAGCTGGACAAGCTCGTCAACGTGGTGGCGATCACCGAGCTGGCCCCGACCGACGCCGTCCAGCGCGAGCTGCTGCTCGCCACGGTCGAAGCCGAGCCGGCCGCCCGCAGCCAGGTCATCCAGCTGGTGGGCGTGTTCGGTGGTGAGGTGCTCGACGTGGGGCCGACCCGGTTGACGGTGATGCTCGCCGGGCCTCCCGAGACCCTGGACAGCTTCGAGGGGCTCCTCGCGACCTACGCTGTGGTCGAGATCCAGCGGACCGGGCTGGTGGCGCTGCCCCGGCTCGACCCGCACCCCCCGGGCGCCCGCCCGCGACGGGAGCCGGCGCACCTGCGGCGCCTTCCCACCCCACCCGCCAGCTGACCGAGCACGAGACGAGAAGGAGCTTCTGCATGGCAACCTTGCACTACGAGGCCGACGCCGACCCGGCGCTGATCCAGGGCCGGCGTGTCGCCGTCCTGGGGTACGGGTCCCAGGGGCACGCCCACGCCCTCAACCTGGCCGAGTCCGGTGTCGACGTCCGGGTGGGTCTGCGCGACGGCTCCTCCAGCCGGCGCAAGGCCGAGGAGGCGGGGCTGCGGGTCACCTCGATGGCCGACGCGGCAGCGCAGGCGGAGGTGGTGATGGTGCTCGTCCCCGACACCGAGCAGCGCGCCGTGTACGACGCCGATATCGCCCCGCACCTCGGCGCGGGCGACACCTTGATGTTCGCCCACGGGTTCAACATCCGCTTCGGCCAGATCGTCCCGCCGGCGGACGTGGACGTGTCGATGGTGGCCCCCAAGGGCCCGGGCCACCTGGTGCGCCGCACCTACGTCGAAGGCGGGGGCGTGCCCAGCCTCGTGGCCGTGCACCAGGACGCCAGCGGCTCGGCCCACGCGCTCGCCCTCTCGTACGCCCACGCCATCGGCGCCACCCGCGCCGGCGTCCTCGACACCACCTTCGCCGAGGAGACCGAGACGGACCTGTTCGGCGAGCAGGCGGTCCTGTGCGGGGGGATGACGGCCCTCGTCACCGCCGGCTTCGAGACGCTGGTGGAGGCCGGCTACCAGCCGGAGTCGGCGTACTTCGAGTGCCTGCACGAGCTGAAGCTCATCGTGGACCTGATGTACGAGCAGGGGATCGCCGGGATGCGGTACTCCATCTCCGACACCGCCGAGTACGGCGACCTGACGCGCGGGCCGCGGGTCATCGACCAGTCGGTGCGCGACGAGATGGGGCGGATCCTCGCCGCCATCCGGGACGGCTCCTTCGCCGAGGAGTGGATCGAGGAGAACCGTGCCGGCCGGCCCGTCTTCACCAAGCTGCGCCAGCAGGGGCGAGAGCACCAGATCGAGCAGGTGGGCCGGCAGCTGCGGGCGATGATGCCCTTCATCGCCGCCGGCAAGCAGCGGGTGGAGGACGCGTCGGGGGGGTAGCGCGCCCAGCCGCCCAGCCGCCCAGCCGCCCAGCCGCCCAGCCGCCCAGCCGTCGGCGGTGCGTCATGTCCCGTGCTCGCGCAGGTGCGTCCGCAGCTCGGCCACCACCTCGTGCAGCCGGGCGATCTCGCGCCGGTGCTCGCGGTGGGACTTGATGAGGTGCAGCGTGCCGCCGGCGGCGATGCAGGCGCCGAGGTCGCTCGTGACGTTGGTGTAGTTGCCCCCGACCAGCTCGGAGAACGACGAGACGTGCACGCCGGCCAGCGGCAGCACCACCAGGTAGACGCCGAGGCAGGTGAGGAAGAGGATGTGCGGCTTGGAGGAAAGGGCCCGGGGCACGTAGCCGAGCACCTTCGCCAGGCGAGAGCTTGTGGCTGTCTCCTGGCCCTGGACCATCTGGTCGATCGTCGTCCCCATGGTGCGCTCCTCTCGGCGTCCGGTCGGGCAACCGTCGCCGCATCGTCGCGCCGGGCGTCGGAGAGGGGGGAGGATGGTGTCGTGCGGCTCCGTCCCGGCCGCCCGGCTGCGGAGCGTCAGTCCGGCGACTGCCCGTCGGCCAGCGCCCCCACGATGTGGGTGATGCAACCGCACAGGGCGGCCACGTCCTCGGGGTCGATCGCCGGGAACATGGCGATCCGCAGCTGGTTGCGGCCCAGCTTGCGGTAGGGCTCGGTGTCGACCACCCCGTTCTGGCGCAGCACCTTGGCCACGGCGGCGGCGTCGACGGCGTCCACGAAGTCGATGGTGCCCACCACGTGGCTGCGGTCGGCCGGGTTCTCCACGAAGGGCCGGGCGAACCCGGACTGCTCGGCCCAGGTGTAGAGGATCTCGGCCGAGCGGTCGCAGCGGGCGGCCGTCCACTCCAGGCCGCCGTTGCCGAGCATCCACTCGAGCTGCTGGACGAAGAGGTGGAGGGTGACGAGGGCCGGGGTGTTGTAGGTCTGGTCCAGGCGGGAGTTGTCCAGGGCGATCTTCAGGTCCAAGAAGGACGGCACCCACCGGTCGGTGGCGGCGATGCGCTCGATCCGCTCGACGGCTGCAGGCGAGCAGAGGGCCACCCACAGGCCGCCGTCGGAGGCGAAGCACTTCTGCGGAGCGAGGTAGTAGACGTCGAACTCGACCGGGTCCACCCGCATGCCCCCCGCCGCCGAGGTGGCGTCCACCGCCACCAGGCCCTCGGCGCCGGCCGGACGGCGGATCTCCATGGCCACGCCGGTCGACGTCTCGTTGTGGGTCAGGGCGTAGAGGTCGACCGAGGGGTCCGCCGCCGGCAGGGGGTGCGTCCCCACCCGCGCCTCGATGACCTGCGGGTCCTTCAGGTGCGGTGCAGCCTTGACCGCGCCGGCGAACTTGGAGGAGAACTCGCCGAAGGAGAGGTGCTGGCTCTGGGACTGGATGAGGCCGAAGGTGGCGGCGTCCCAGAAGCAGGTGGTGCCGCCGTTGCCCAGCAGCACCTCGTAGCCCTCGGGGAGGGAGAACAGCTCGGCCAGGCCGGCGCGGATGCGCCCCACCATCGACCGGACCGGCGCCTGGCGGTGACTGGTGCCGAGGTAGGTGGTCCCGGCCTCGACCAGGCGCTGGATGTGCTCCAGGCGGATCTTGGAGGGGCCGGAGCCGAAACGGCCGTCCGCGGGCAAGAGGGACTTCGGGAGGGAGATGCTCACTGTGCGATCATGGCACGCGTGTCCGCCGCCATTGCAACCCACCGCATCTCCGCACGTGCCGGCGCCGTGTCCCCCTCGGCCACCCTGACCGTCGACGCCAAGGCCAAGGCCCTGCAGGCGGCGGGGGAGCACGTGATCGGGTTCGGGGCGGGCGAGCCGGACTTCCCCACGCCCGAGCACATCGTGGAGGCCGCCATCGCCGCCTGCCGCGATCCGAAGAACCACCACTACACGCCCACGCCCGGCCTCCCCGAGCTCCGCCAGGCCATCGCCGCCAAGACGGCACGCGACTCGGGGCTCGAGGTCACGCCGGCCCAGGTGCTCGTGACCAACGGCGGCAAGCAGGCGGTTGCCAACGCCTTCACCGTCGTGTGCGACCCGGGCGACGAGGTCCTCGTGTGCGCGCCGTACTGGACGACCTACCCCGAGGCCATCGCCCTGGCAGGCGGCACGCCCGTCGTCGTGCACGCCGGTGCCGACCAGGGGTTCCGGGTGACCGTCGCCCAGCTCGAGGCGGCGGCCACCGACCGGACCACGGCGCTCCTGTTCGTGTCGCCGTCGAACCCGACCGGCGCCGTCTACCCCCGGGCCGAGATCGAGGCGATCGGGCGGTGGGCGGCCGAGCGCGGGATCTGGGTCGTGACCGACGAGATCTATGAGCACCTGGTGTACGGCGGCGCGGAGCAGCACTCGATGCCGGTGGTCGTGCCCGAGCTGGCGGACCGCTGCATCGTGGTGAACGGCGTGGCGAAGACGTACGCCATGACCGGCTGGCGGGTGGGCTGGATGATCGGCCCGGTCGACGCCGTGATCGCCGCGACCAACGTCCAGTCGCACGAGACCTCCAATGTGGCCAACGTCTCCCAGCGGGCCGCCCTGGCCGCCGTCGGAGGCGACCTGGCGGACGTGGCCGCGATGCGCGAGGCGTTCGACCGGCGCCGCAAGACGATGCTCGAGCTGGTGCGCGCCATGCCCGGCGTCACCTGTGAGGAGCCCCGTGGCGCCTTCTACGCCTTCCCCAACGTCGAGGGCGTCCTCGGCCGCGAGCTGCGGGGGTCCATCCCGCGCACGAGCGAGGAGCTGGCCACCCTGTGCATCGACGAGGCGAAGGTGGCGGTCGTGCCCGGCGAGGCGTTCGGCGCCCCGGGGTACGTCCGGCTCTCCTACGCCCTCGCCGACGACGCCATGATCGAGGGTCTGACCCGCCTGGGCGACCTCTTCGCCGAGGCGTTCTGACCCGACCGCTGCACGCCGCGCCTTCCGGGCGCCGGTAGCGTTGCGCGATGGCACGCGTACTGGTCACCGAGAAGATCGCCGTGGGTGGGCTGGACCTGCTCGCCGAAGCCGGCCACACGGTGGACGTCCAAGAGGGGCTGAGCCCCGAGGCGCTGCTCGAGGCCGTGCCGGGTGCCCAGGCCCTGGTCATCCGCTCGGCGACCAAGGTGACTGCCGAGGTGCTGGCGGCCGGGTCCGACCTCGTGGTCGTGGGCCGGGCCGGGGTGGGGGTCGACAACGTGGACGTGGCCGCCGCCACGGCACGGGGCGTCATGGTCGTCAACGCCCCGGCCTCGAACACGATCTCGGTGGCGGAGCAGGCCATGGGCTTGCTCCTCGCCCAGGCCCGGAACATCCCCCAGGCCCACGCCGCGCTCACCGCCGGCCGGTGGGAGCGCTCCAAGTGGGAGGGGGTCGAGCTCTACGGCAAGGTGCTCGGCATCGTGGGCCTGGGCCGGGCCGGCTCGCTGGTGGCTCAGCGGGCCGCCGCCTTCGGGATGAAGCTCCTCGGCTTCGACCCCTACGTCTCGGCCGATCGGGCCCGGGCGATGGGGGTGGAGCTGCGGTCGCTCGACGAGCTCTTTGCCGAGGCGGACTTCGTGACCATCCACACCCCGAAGACCCCGGAGACCGCCGGCCTCGTGGGCCGGGACCTCCTGGCCAAGGCCAAGCCCGGGATCCGGATCGTCAACACGGCCCGGGGTGGCATCGTGGACGAGGAGGCGCTGGCCGACGCCGTCCGCAGCGGCGCCGTCGGCGGGGCGGCCCTCGACGTGTTCGCCGCCGAGCCGCTGACCTCCTCGCCGCTCTTCGAGCTGAGCCAGGTGGTGGTCACGCCGCACCTGGGGGCGTCGACGGAGGAGGCGCAGGACAAGGCCGGGGTCACCATCGCCGAGCAGGTGCTCCTGGCGCTGGCGGGGGACTTCGTCCCCTTCGCCGTCAACGTGGCCGCCACCGAGGTCTCCGAGACGGTGCGGCCCTTCATGGGCCTGGCGGAGCAGCTCGGGCGGTTTTTCGCCTGCCTGCACGACGGCACCCCCGACCGCCTCGACGTCGAGTACCGCGGCGAGCTGGCGTCGAACCCGACCGGCATCCTCACCCTCTCCGTGCTGAAGGGGCTGTTCGCCGCCACCACCGAGGACCCGGTGTCCTACGTGAACGCCCCGGCGCTGGCCGAGTCCCGGGGCCTGTCGGTCCAGGAGATCTCGGCCTCCGCCTCGCCCCAGTACAAGAGCCTGGTGACGCTGCGCTCGGGCACCCACATGGTGGCGGGGACCCTGGCCGGCGCCCGTACCGAGCCCCGGGTGGTGCTGGTGGACAACCACACCGTGGAGGTGCCACCGGCGGACCACATGCTGGTGGTGCACAACGACGACCGGCCCGGCATGATCGGCGTCGTGGGCACCGCCCTCGGCGATGCCGGGATCTCCATCTCCTCCATGGCCGTGGGCCCGAGCGAGGAAGGGCACACCGCCCTCATGGTGCTCTCCACCTCCGAGGCGGCGTCGACGGAGCTGGTGGACCGGTTGCGGCGCACCGACGGGATCCTCGGCATCCATCTGGTCAGCCTGTAGGCGGGCTGCCTGGTGCGGCCGGTGACCGGGCGGCGGCATGGGCGGCGGGGCGGCGTGAGCGCAGCCGGGCCCGTCGTGCCGCGCCGACGGCAGGCTCGCGTTTGGGCCGCCGCCGGCCTCCTCGCCCTCGCGCTCGTCGCCACGGCCTGCGGCAACGGCGGAGGGAGCGCCTCGGGCCCGACCCCGTCGACGCCCGGCCACGCCACGACCACGACGCTCCGGGGGGCGACCACCACGTCGTCGACGGCGCCGTCCACAACGAAGCCCGTCTTGACGGCCGGTCAGCAGGGGTCCCGTGGGGCGGTGCCGTGGTCGAAGGTCGGCGCCGGATGGGTGCTGGCCACCTGGAGCACATCGCCGGCCGGAGCCGCCGGAGGGGGCACGGCACCCGCCACGATCGACCTGGTCGACCCCCAGGGCGGTCGCTACGACCTCGGCACCGCCCCCACGACAGGCGTGCTGACGGACTGGTCCGGCAATGCCAGGAACGCCCTCTTCCTCGTGCCGACCGCCCCGGCTGCCACAGGGACCATCAGCTACGGTGCCGTGGTCCTCGACCTGCGCACCGGCGGGACAAGCCAGTTCTCCGTGGGGTCCGAGGTCGGTCCCGACGCTGTGCAGTTCACCAAGCCGGACGGGACGGCCGTCATCCTGGCCGGGCCACAGGTCCGCCGGTACGGGCTGAGCGGCGCGCTGGAGTTGTCCTATCCGACGGCGGTGCCCGGCGCACCGGGCTCGACCACC
The DNA here is from genome assembly GCA_021791845.1 of Actinomycetes bacterium. Taxonomy (GTDB): domain Bacteria; phylum Actinomycetota; class Acidimicrobiia; order Acidimicrobiales; family RAAP-2; genus JAJYVT01. The sequence goes on from JAJYVT010000006.1 coordinate 78,127, forward strand.
ACCGGTGGCGCCTTCGCCGAGACGCCCACAGGCACCGAGCTCGGGCTGTCGGCGGCCGGCGGCATCGACGTCGTGTCCAACGGCGGGACGCCCCTGCGCTTTGTCGGCCCGCCGCCGGGCCGGCAACCCTGCACCGTCGACGGGCTGTGGCAGGCGACGTCGGTCCTCGAGAGCTGCGGCTCGGAGCTCTGGGCCCAGCCCCTCTCCGGCGCACTGCCCGACCACGTCGCCACGGCATCGACAGGGACCACCATCCTCGACGCCTGGCTGGTCGGCACACGGGTGGTGGCGGAGGCCGGCGCCTGCGGGACCACCTGGCTCGAGACCGCCGACCCCGGGGGGACACTGTCCGCCATCTCGGTGCCCGACGTCGGCACAGGCGGCAGCGTGGAGCCGCTCGGAGCCCACGGGTCGCAGCTCGGCGTGGTGCTGCGCCCGGGCTGCGACCGGGGGACCGCGCAACAGCAGGGCACCACCCTCGGATGGTTCGACCCGGCGGCCAACACGCTGACCCCGCTGCTCGGGGCGCGGGCAAACGGCGGCACCGTGGACGCCGCCGTCCTGTTCCACGGGCCGGCGGCCGACGGCGGCACGCAGAGCGGGACAGCCCCGCCCCCAGCAACCGGCTAGACGAGTGATTCCAAGGGATCGCCGCTGAGCGACGGTCCACCACTGACGCGGCGAAGGCGTCCACGATCGGCGTTGCTAAACCCGACGACGACCTTGGAGGCCTCGTGGACGCCGACCTGG
>JAJYVT010000149.1 GCA_021791845.1 Actinomycetes bacterium
GATCACCGACACGCTGTGGCCGGTCTTGTCGACCACATAGGCCGTGTGGGTCACCGGGTCCACCGCCACGCCCTGGGGACCGGCGGCGACCGGGATCGTGGTCAGCACCGAGACCCCTCCACCTGTGGAGGCGGGGCCTGCGGCGGAAGCGCCAGTCGAGGTCGAGGCGGCAAAGGGCATCACGCCGGCGAGCGCGAGGGGCAGAGGCACCGCGGCCAGTCCGAGGAGCGCTCGTCGGGTGCTCCCGCCGGCCCGCCACCGCCGCTCGCCCCGCTCGATGCTCCATCTGGCCATCCGGCACCTCGTGCTGGTCTCGGCGTCACGCCGGCACTGCTGGGGCAGCGGTGCCGGTCGTCAGAGCGGTCGGCCGTTGCTCGCCTGGTCCTTCAAGCGGCAACTGCTCTCATCAAGCGGCAACTGCCCTCATGGACGATTCAGTTCGATTTCGCAAGCGGCGCCCAGGGTCGAAAGTCCCCCAGGTGGGGGCGTCACGCCGCCGCGGGCCACCATGCCGCCGGCCCCTTGGGCCTCGGGTCTGCAACCTCGGCGGACCGGACGACTGCGGGCGGTACCATCGGCTGGAGGACGCCCGCCCCGCTCGCAGGGGCGGGCGGGGCGACGCCAGCGGACGATCGTCGGGAGGCAGGAAGGTCGTGGAGGGCACCGGAGGCGCGGCGATGCCGCCGCACCGTTCCATCTCGTTCTGGTACTCGCAGATCGACCCCCCACCCCGCCGGCGGGCGCCCCTGGAGGGCTCCCGGGATGCGGACGTGTGCATCGTGGGCGCCGGCTTCACGGGGCTGTGGACGGCCTACGCCCTGCTCGAGGTGGACCCCTCGCTCGAGGTGGTCGTCCTCGAGTCCGAGGTGGTGGGCTTCGGGGCATCGGGGCGGAACGGCGGCTGGGCCGAAGGCCGCCTCGCCGGCGACCGCGACCACTGGGCCGCACGCGGCGGCCGCGCCGGCGCGCTCGCCCTCGAGCGCGCCGCCCAGGCGACCGTCGACGAGATCGGCAAGGTGGTCGCGGCCGAGGGCATCGACTGCGACTTCCACAAGGGCGGGACGCTCACCGTGGCGCGGACGCCGCTCCAGCTGGAAAAGGTCCGGGACGAGGTCGACGACGACCGGGCCTGGGGCCTCGGTCCCGAGGACAGCGTGCTCCTCGACGGGCCGGCGACCATGCAGCGGGTGGCGGTGCAGGGAGCGGTCGGCGCCCGCTACAGCCCGCACTGTGCGCGGGTCCAGCCGGCCAAGCTGGCCGCCGGCCTCGGCGAGGTCGTCGAGCGCCTCGGGGCCACCGTCCACGAGGGGACGCGGGTCACCGAGCTGGCCCCGCACCGCGCCGTGACGGCGGCCGGCGAGGTGCGGGCCAAGGTCGTCGTCCGGGCCACCGAGGCGTACACGTCCAGCCTGGCCGGCCAACGCCGGGTGATGCTGCCGATCACGAGCACCGTGATCGCCACCGACGTGCTCGGCCCCGACGTCTGGGCCGAGCTCCGGTGGGACCGGGCCGAGACCATGCTCGACGGCGCCCGCCGCTTCGTCTACATCCAGCGGACGGGGGACGGCCGGATCGTGCTCGGGGGTGCCGGGGCCGGGCGGCCGTACCGGTTCGGGTCCCCGACCGATGCGGAGGGCCCGCCGTCGGGCGACGCCGTGCGCGCCATCCGCGGCCGGCTCGTCGACCTCTTCCCCGTCCTCGCCGACGTGCCGGTGGCCGGTGCGTGGCACGGCGTGCTGGGCGCCCCCCGTCAGTGGGCGCCGGCGGTGGGCCTCGACCGGGCCACCGGGCTCGCCTGGGCGGGCGGGTACGTGGGCGAGGGGGTGGCGGCGGCCAACCTCGCCGGCCGCACCCTGGCCGACCTGGTCCTCGACCGCGACACCGAGCTCACGCGCCTGCCGTGGGTCGGCGGCCTCGGCCGCCCGTGGCCGCCCGAGCCCCTTCGCTTTGCCGGCGTGCGCGGCGTGAACGCGATGATGGAGCTGGCCGACCGGCTGGAGCTTCGTAGCGACCAGACGTCGCTCGTCGGGCGGGTGGCCCACCTCATCTCCGGGCGCTGACCGGTGCCCCCGCCCAGCCGAGGGGCGGCCCGGGGGCTCGGTATCCTGCGGCGATGCACCCGCGGCACGCCGTCCTGTTCGAGCCGATCGCCATCGGGCCCAAGGTCCTCCCGAACCGCTTCTACCAGGTGCCCCATGCGTCGGGCTTCGGCGTGGCGATGCCCCGCTCGCAGGCGGCGTTCCGCGGGATCAAGGCTGAAGGGGGTTGTGGCGGCGTGTGCGTCGAGTACGCGCCGGTGTCGCGCGACTCCGACGAGATCCCGGCGATGGCGGCCGACTTCTTCGACGAGGACGACGTCGCCGCCCTGCGGCTCACGGTCGAGGCGGTCCACGCCCACGGCGCCCTCGCCGGCCTGGAGCTCTTCCACGGCGGCGTCGAGAGCGTCAACGGCTCCTCCCGCCTGCCGCGGATCGCCCCCAGCCAGCTGGCCCACCGGGAGGAGCCGGCGGTGGTCCCCAAGGAGATGACGGTGGACGACATCGCCCGGGTGCAGGCCGACTGGGCGGCGGCGGCCCGGCGGGCGCGCGACTGCGGCTTCGACATCGTCTACGTCTACGGCGCCCACGGCTACCTCGGCACCCAGTTCCTCTCCTCCTTCTCCAACCACCGCCGCGACGGCTACGGCGGGAGCCTGGCCAACCGGGCGCGCTTCTGGCTCGAGACGCTGGCGGCCGTGCGCGACGCCGTCGGCGACGAGTGCGCCGTCGCCACCCGCATCGGCGTCGACTTCCGGGGCGAGCCCGGCATCACCATCGACGAGGCGCTCGAGTTCATCGCCCTGGCCGACCCCCTGGTCGACCTCTTCGACGTCAACACGGGCAACTGGCCGCACGACTCGGGGACCGCCCGCTACTTCCCCGAGGGCCACGGCCGGCCGTGGACGAGCCAGGTGCGCCAGGCCACGGCAAAGCCGATCGTGAGCGTCGGCCGCTACAACAACCCCGACCTCATGGCCGAGCTGGTCCGCTCGGGCGAGCTCGACATCATCGGCGCCGCCCGCCCCGCCATCGCCGACCCCTTCATGCCGACGAAGATCGCCGAGGGGCGCATCGAGGACATCCGGGAGTGCACCGGGTCCAACATCTGCATCCTGAAGGAAGAGGTCAACCGCCACGTGGGGTGCGTCCAGAACCCGACGGCGGGGGAGGAGTTCCGCCGGGCCTGGCACCCCGAGGTCGTCCCGCCCTCGACGGTCGCGGACCGCTCGGTGCTCGTGGTGGGCGGCGGGCCGGCCGGCATGGAGTGCGCTCTCACCCTCGCCCGCCGGGGCCACGCCGTCCACCTGGTCGAGGCCGAGCAGGAGCTGGGCGGCCACCTCCGCTGGGTGCGGCGCCTGCCCACCCTGGGCGAGCTGGGGCGGGTGGTCGACTGGCGGCGGACCCAGCTCGAGAAGACGGCGAACGTGACCGTCGTCCGGGGACGGCGGCTCGGCGCCGCGGACGTCCTCGACTACGGCGCCGACCTCGTGGTCCTCGCCACCGGTTCGTCGTGGCGGGGCGACGGGCTGCAACCGTGCACGCACGCCCCGATCACCGGCTGCGACGCCTCCCTGCCCCACGTCCTCACGCCCGAGCAGGTGATGGTGGAGGAGAAGCGGCCGGCCGGTCGCCACGTCGTCGTCTACGACGCCGAGGGCCACCTCGTCGGTCCGGGGGTGGCCGAGCGCCTCCGACTCGACGGATACGAGGTGACCATCGCCACCCCGTTCGACGTCGTCTCGCCCGTGAGCGACCACACGCTCGAGGGGTCGTTCCTCCGCCAGCACCTCCACGAGCTCGGTATCGGCGTGCGCCGGGG
>JAJYVT010000052.1 GCA_021791845.1 Actinomycetes bacterium
AGCGACCTGGCCGACCTGTTGCTCGTGCGGCTGGACCAGCTCGACGAGGACGCCCGACGGGCGGTGCGGGCGGTTGCCGTTGCCGGGCGCCAGGCGTCGCACCAGCTGCTGGCGGTGGCGTCGGGGCTCGAGCCCGAGACCCTCGAGCGAGGGCTTCGGGCCGCCATGGAGGCCCGGGTGCTGGTGCCCGCCGGCACGGGCGGCTACTCGTTCCGCCACGCCCTCTTCGCCGAGGCCGTCTACGAGGACCTGCTCCCCGGTGAGCGCCGCCGCCTGCACGCCGCCTACGCCCAGGCGCTCGCCTCGCACGCAGTCGCCGGGACGGCGGCCGATCTGGCCCGGCACGCCAGCGCGGCGATGGACCTGGTGACGGCCCTGCGGGCCAGCCTCGACGCCGGCGACGAGGCGATGGCGGTCGGGGGGCCCGACGAGGCGGCGCGGCAGTACGAGCACGCCCTGGAGCTGGCGGAGGACCCTGCCCTGGTGGCCACCTACGAGGAGGGCCACGGCCCGCTCGACGTCGTGGGCGTGGCGGAGCGGGCCAGCGCGGCGGCGCTGGCCGCAGGTCGGCCGATGCGGGCCATCGGCCTGGCCGAGGAGCACCTGCAGACGCTGCCGCCCGGGGCGGCTGCGTCGGACCGGGGGCGGCTGCTCCTGGCGCTCGCCTCGGCGGCGATGAGCGTCGACACCCACGTGGACTTCTTCCCCCTGACGAAAGAGGCGGTCGACCTCCTCGCCACAGAGGCGCCGACGCCCCTCGAGGCCCGAGCCCTGGCCCTCCACGCCCGCGCCGCCCACGCCTACGAGCGGTTCCAGGAGGCGGCGCGCTTCGCCGGCGAGGCGTTGGACATGGGACGGCGCCTGGGCCTGAAGGACGTCGTCGCCGACGCCACCACCACGCTCGCCAACCTCCAGCTGATGACAGGCGCGCCCGACGCCGTCGAGGCGCTCCGCCGGGCGGTGGAGGAGTCCGCCGCCGCCGGCGAGCTGACGGCCCAGCTGCGGGGGATGATGAGCCTGGCGGGCACCTACGCCGAGATGGGCCGGCTCGCCGACGCCAAGCAGCTCTATGCCGACACCTGGCAGCTGGCGCGCGCCGCCGGGCGGCCATGGGCCCCGAACGGCATCGACGCCCGGGCCGAGCTGGCGGCCGTTGCGTACGTCACCGGGGACTGGCAGCTCGCCTCCGACACGGTGTCCATGCGGCGGGAGGCGCCGCCGGAGCTCGCTCGGGCGTTGCTGACCGCGGTGGCCCTCGACGTTTCCGTGGCCCGGGGCGATCCCGGGACGGTCGAGCGGGCCAAGCGCGTCCGCCGCAGCTGGGGCCTCGACGGCTTCGTGATCATCGCCAGCGCCGGGGCGATGATCGAGCTCCTTGCCCGCACCGAGGGGGTGGCGGCGGCAGCGGAGTGCCACGACGAGGCCGTGGACCGCCTGAGCGACCTGTGGGGCGAGCCCTGGTTCTTCGGGCGCCTGCGGCTGGGAGCGCTCCTGTTGGGCGAGTTGGCCACCGCCGCGGCCAGGGCGACGCAGGTCGAGCGGCACGGGCTCTATGCCCGCGGCCAGGATCTGGACGCCGCCGCCACCAAGGTGGTGACCTCGCTGAGCACCCCCGACGCGCTCGACGCGTCGGGTCGCCAGATCGGTCCCGAGGGCCGCGCCTGGGCGGCGAGATCGCGCGCCGAGTTCGGCCGGCTCCGCTGGCTGTGCGGGGTGGAGCCCAGCCCCGCCGCCGAGCTGGTGGAGCTCTGGCGCGCGAGCGTGGCGAGCTTCGGCGACTTCGGCCACGTCTACGAGGAGGCGCGCTCGCGCGTCCGGCTGGGGGAGGTCCTCCTGGCGTCGGGTCGCCCGGCGGAGGGTGCCGGCGAGCTCGCCGCCGCCGAGCTGACGGCCACCCGCTTGGGCGCCGGCGTGCTGCTCTCCGACATCCGCGCGCAGCGCACCCGGCACGGCGGAGGAACCGGGCAGGCCCGGGGGAGCGTCGCCGTGCCGGACAGGCGGCAGGCCGGGCCGTCAGGCGGGGCGCCGGCCGGGCCGCCGGAGGTGCGGCGGCTGGCGTCCGGGGTGACCCTCACCCGGCGCGAGGCCGAGGTGCTGGCGCTCGTGGCCGAGGGACGCACCAACGGGGAGATCGCCCGTCAGCTCTTCATCAGCACCAAGACGGTGAGCGTCCACGTGTCCAACATCCTGGCCAAGCTGCAGGCGTCGGGGCGCACCGAGGCTGCCGCCCTGGCGCGGCGCTACGGGCTCTTGCCGGAGGCCGACCGGCCGGCCCCCTGACGCCTCCGCCCCCCGGGTGCGCCGGCCGGCCGGCGGCGCCCGGCCGCACCGGCCAAGGGGCCGACCGGCGCCCTCAGGCCACCACGCCGGCCTGGCGCAGCGCCGTCACCCGCGCCGGGTCGAGCCCCAGCTCCTCCGCGAGGACCTGGTCGGTGTCGGCGCCGACCGGGCGTCCGGTGAAGCGGATCCGCCCGGGCGACTCCGACATCCGCCACATCACCCCGTGCATCAACAGGGCGCCGAGCTCCTCGTCGGGCACCTCGGTCAGCATCCCGGTGCCGCGCACGTGGGGGTCGGAGACCAGGTCCTGGGCCGTGCACACCGGGGCGATGGCAGCCTCGGCCCGCGCGAACGCCGCCAGCACCTCGTCCCGGTCGCGGGCGGCGATCCAGTCGGCCACGTACCCGTCGATGAGGTCGGCGTGCTCGGCCCGTCCCCGGCCGGTCGCGAACCACGGCTCGTCGACCACCTCGGGGTGGCCCACCAGCCGGAGGATGCGCTCGGCGATGCGGGTCGCGCTGGAGGACACGGCCACCCACGAGCCGTCGCGGGTGCGGTAGGTGTTGCGGGGCGCGTTGTTGGTCGAGCGGTTGCCGTGCCGGCCCTCGACTTCGCCGAGCTGCTGGTAGACGGTCGGGCCCGGGCCCGCCGCCGTCATCATCGGGGCGAGGATGCTGACGTCCACCACCTGCCCGGTGCCGCCCTGCACCTCGCGGTGGCGAAGCGCCATCAGCGTGGCCGACGAGGCGGCGATGCCGCAGAGGGTGTCGGCGAGCCCGAAGGCTGGCAGCGTCGGCGGGCCGTCGGGGCTGCCGGTCAGGTGGGCGAAGCCGCTCATGGCCTCGGCCAAGGTGCCGAACCCCGGGCGCGGTGCGTAGGGGCCGGTCTGGCCGAAGCCGCTCAGCCGCACGAGCACGAGGCCGGGGTTGCCCCGCTGCAGCTCGTCGGGCCCGAGCCCCCAACGCTCGAGGGTGCCGGGGCGGAAGCTCTCGACCACCACGTCCGCCCATCGGGCCAGCCGGCGGAAGACGTCGGCGCCGTCGGGGTGCCGGAGGTCGACTGCGACGGTGCGCTTGTTGCGGGCCACCTCCTTCCACCACAGTGGAACGCCGTCCTTGTGGCGCCCGTGGCCGCGCAGCCCGTCGCCGGCGCCGGGCAGCTCCACCTTCACGACGTCGGCGCCGAAGTCCCCCAGGATCTGGCAGCACAGGGGCCCGGCCAGGATCGACGAGACGTCCACGACCCGGACGCCGGCGAGCGGCATGGGCCGTCTGTCTGTCGACGCCTCCACAGGCACCGCCTCTGCCGACGCTGCGGGCACCGTCCCCTGGCGTTCGTCGTCCGGTCCCGCGCCTCGACCATCGGGTTCCACGCCGGCGCACGGTAGTGCGTGGCCGCGCTCCCGGCCGCTTCGGCGCCGGCCTCCCTTCCCGAGCCGGTGACCTACGACCAACGAGGACGTTCCGCGGCTGACCGCGCCGAGACGCCTCACTCCCAGCGGAAGGAGCGAAGGGCCACGGCGGCGAGCGTCGCCGCCGGGGCATCCGACCGAAGACCGAAGATGCATTCGACCGTCGTGGTCTTCCCGGCGCCATTGGGGCCGATGATCCCGAAGATCTCTCCTTCCCGGACGGAGAGCGCCTATACCGGCGTGGTTCGTTGTCCACCAGACGGAACGGACGACGCCACACCCGCCGAGCACCCCACCGGCACCCGTGCCGGCCGCTGCTCCACCGCCAGCTCGTGCCGACGACGCCACTGCGGGCGGACGATGGCGACCGGGCGGGCGCTGTGGTGCGCACACCTGCTCGCCACGGAGCCCAGCAGGAGCGAGCCGAGGGAGCCGTGACCGCGGTCGCCGACCACCAGCATGTCCGCGTCGCGTGCCTGCTGACAGAGACGCTCGCTCGGGTCCCCCTCGAGGACGAGGGACTCGATCTCGACGGGTGCAGCGCCGGAAGCGCCGGCGACGAGCGCTTCCAAGTCCCTCCGTGCCCCGGTCTCGGCTGCCTGTCCGACGAGCCCGTGCCCGTCGGACTCGTGGGCCGACTTCGTTGCCGAGACGGTGACGACCCGGACGGCACAGTCGCGGGCCTCGGCCTCCTCGATCGCCCACTCCAGAGCGTGCCGGGATGCGTCGGACATGTCGACGCCCACGACGATCCGGCCAGTTCGGGCAGGGCCGTGTCGAACCTCCGGTGGTGACCCGGCCGGCACGATCACGACGGGACATGGGCTGCGGACAGCGCACGTGGAGGCAACCGATCCGAGAAGCAGCGTGCGAACCGTGCTCCTGCCGCGTGCCCCGACAACGAGCACGTCCGCCTCCTCTGCTTCACGGCAGAGAGTGTCCGCCGCATCCTCCCCTTGGAGGACACGTGCCCGGATGGTGATGTCGGGACGGGTTGCAGCGACCTGCGCCACCGCCTCTGTGAGCCGTCGCCGAGCGTCGTCGGCCTCTGCATGCGCCGGGAGGTTCATCGGGTGCGTCGTGATGTACGGTGCGTGACGCTCCGCCACCCCCTTGACGGCGCCACGGCACACGGTCACCGCCTCGACGATCGCACCATGGGCCACGGCCTCCTCGACGGCCCAGGCCAACGCCAGGCGCGAGCCTTCCGATCCGTCCAGGCCGGCGACGATCCTTCCTGCCACCAGCTCACCTCCACCTGTGAGCTTGGGGCGCGACCACCACCGGGGGTAGGGTCGAACGTCCTTGGGGCGCCGGGTCGCGCGCACGCGCACGCTCGACGGCCGCTCGCGCCGATCGGCAGCGTCGGGACGATGTGGGCATCGTGTGCATCCCGCGGCCTCCGCCGCGGATCCGGCAACCCGGCATACCGTTGCGCTTCGCCCAGCGGCTACAGGTGCTCCTGCACTCGCTGCAGGAAGCGCCGGTGGTGACGGCCAACCAGCTCCAAGTGACGGTAGACGGCGAGCTTGGCCCAGTCCTCGACGAACACCCACGCCAGGCAGTAGATCCAGACGAAGCCGATCTGTGCCCAGCTGATCGGCGTGACCAGCCCGAGCCCGAAGCCGACGAGGAGGGTGGCGAGGATCTTGGTGCCCACCGCCGACCAGAGCATGGCGGAAGCAGGCCACGGACGCCTGAGGAAGGGGCCACGGGCCCGAGCGACGAAGAGGGTGAGGTGTCCGGCGATCGCCAGCTTCAAGAAGATGAACGACTGGATCTGGGCGATGTCGAGGTGCAACCACAGCTTGGCCAGCACCAGGATGAAGAACGTCTCGATCACCCCCACCACCCCAAGGGTGGTCGAGACGGTGAGCACGCGCCGCATGTCCCAGCGCACCGGCTGCGGGTCGACCGCCGTGTTGTCGATGGCGATCGTCATGATCGGCAAGTCGTTGAACAGGGCCAAGAGGATGATCAGGATCGCCGTGATGGGATAGAAGTTGAACCCGATCATTGCGGCCACCACGAAGAGGACGATGCGAATCGTCTCGGTGACCCGGTAGATCGCGTAGGAGTTCATCCGCTCGAAGATCCGGCGAGCCTGTTCGATGGCGGCCACGATGACCGAGAGCCCCGGGGCGGTGAGGACCAGCGCGGCGGCGGCCCGTGCCGCGTCCGTTGCGCCCGAGACGGCGACCCCGGTGTCGGCCTGCTTGAGCGCTGGAGCGTCGTTGACGCCGTCCCCGGTCATTCCGACGAGGTGTCCGTTGGCCTGCAGCGCCTTCACGATCGCGTACTTGTGCTCGGGGAACACCTCGGCGAAGCCGTCAGCCTCTTCGATGCGCGCCACCTGCGCCGAGCTCAGCTCCGCGTCAGGGTCGGCAGAGAGCAGCTCGCCCACGGGAACGATGTGCGAGCCGAGGCCCACCTCCCTCGCGATCTCCGACGCGATGGCGGCGTTGTCGCCCGTCAGCATCTTGACCTCGATCCCCTGGGCCCTGGCCCGCTCGATCGTCTCGGACGAGTCGGGACGCGGGGGGTCCGAAAGAGGAAGCAGGCCCAGGAGGTGCCAGTTCGCCCTGTCGGGCTCATGACTGTCGGCACCGTTGCCGCCGTCCAGCCCTGTGTGGCGAGCAACCGCCAAGGTTCGGTAGCCCCCGGCCGCCAGTTGCGCGACGGCCGAGGCGGCCGCAGCCGCGGCGTTGCTGTCCAGCCGGCACAGGCCGAGCACGACCTGGGGGGCGCCCTTGGTGACGATGAATCGGGCGCTGTCACCACTGACCTCGGCCGACGTGCGCTTGCTCACCGGATCGAACGGCACGAAGCGGGTCTGGTGGAAACGGGAGAGCACGTTCGGGTCCTGCAAGCCGGCGACCACCGCCCTGTCGATGGCGTCTCCGGTCTCAGCTTGCGAGGCCAAGGCGCCGGCGAGCACCACCTCCGCCGGACCCGTCGCCTCGATCACCACCGGCGCCCCGAGGCGCAATCGGTTCTCGGTGAGGGTCCCGGTCTTGTCCGAGCAGAGCACGTCGATGCCGGCGATCTCCTCGATGGACTCGAGGCGGGTGACGATGGCCTTCATCTTCGACAGTGCCACCGCTCCTACCGCCATGGTCACCGAGAGCACCGCCGGCATGGCCACCGGGATGGCTGCCACGGTCAAGATGAGGGCGAACTGGACCAGGGTCAGCACCTTGGCCCCCCGGAACAGCTCGACGAGCACGAGTACGAGGACGAGGGCGATGCTCAAGAAGATGAGGTAGTCGCCGATGGCGAGGACGGCCTTCTGGAAGTGCGAGGCGGGTCGGGCGGTCGCCACCAGGTGGGTCGTCCTGCCGAAGTAGGTCTGCTCTCCGGTGTCAGTCACCAGCGCGGTCATCTCGCCCTGCACGGCGACCGACCCCGAGTACCCCAGCTCGCCACGCTGTTTGTCCACGGGCAGCGACTCCCCGGTGAGCGCGGACTGGTCCACCCGCAGGTACTCGCCCTCGAGCAGTGCCACGTCGGCGGGGAGGATGTCACCGAGCCGTATGCGGACGAGGTCGCCGGGCACGAGCGCCGATGCGTCGATCTCGGTCCAGTGGTCGTCGCGCCGCACGGTGGCACGCAGAGCAAGCTGACGCTTGAGCGCGGCGACCGCGTCGGCGGCCGTGTGCTCCTGCCAGAAACCGACGGCCGCGTTGAACACCAACAGGATGCTCACGATGGCGACGTCGTCCCAGTGTCGCAGGATTCCCGACAGGAGGTCGGCCACTTCGATCATCCAGGGGATGGGGCCCCAGAAGAAGCTGGCGAGCTCGGAGAGGACGCTGCGGCGTGCCTCGGCGATGGCGTTCGGTCCGACTTCCCGGAGGCGCCGACCGGCCTCCTCCGAGGCGAGCCCCGTCCCATCCGTGTGGAGGCGTTCGAGTAGCGGGCCGATCGCGTCGTCCGGCTGACCGTGACCATCGCTGGGCGGACGGGTCTTCGGTGCCCCGTCGCCTCTGTCGCCCCCCGTGTCCGCGGGGCTCGACGTCGTCGTTCCAGCGGTCTCCTGCTCAGCGGCCATCTCGAGTGCCCTCATGGCGACCCTGGTTCTCTTCGGGCACCGTCGGACATGAGCGCTCGATGCCACCGTGACGCCAGGGGCGTCCTTCTGGTGATCCCAACGTCCGATCCTGGCGAACGGGGCGGCGAGCAGGTAGGGCCTTTTGTCCCGACGGCGCGCAACCGTTCGTCGTTCGAGGCGACCGCCGCCGCGCCGGAGCAGCGGCGACATCGGGCCCTTCGGCCCTGCGCACGAGACCGGGACGGCGGGACCATCGCGACATGTCCGTCGGAGCGGGAACGGCGTTGCAGCGCAGCCGTCCCGTGACAACCCTCCGCTGCGTCGGCACGCTCGATCGTCAGACTCGACATCACCTCGTGACCGTGGTCGAGCAGATGCTCCGTCGCGACCCGGCCACCGTCACCGTCGACGTGGGAGCACTGGAGCTGGCGGACGGTGAGGCGGGGAGCGCGCTGGCTGAGGTCGAGCGCATGGTGAAGGACGCGGGAGCGGAGATGCACTGGCACGGTGTCCGAGCCGACCATCTCCGCAAGTCGCCGACGCTCCGCCCGCGGCTGGGCGCCCGGTCCGCCGAGTGAAGAGGTCGACGACCCCCGCGTGGGAGCACGCGGTCCGCGATCACGCGGTCGACGATGACGTCGCACATCGGTCGGCGGCGGGGGCGCGAGCCCGAGCCAGAAGCCTGCGAGCAGGATCCACAGGATGTTCACCCGGGTGGTCACCGGCTCCACCCGCTCCGCACGGCACGCCGCCTCGGTGGTCACGAAGGCCGCCAAAGGCTCCCACGCTGGCCCGGGCTGCTGCGGGCGAGCCAAGTCGGGCGGGGCCAGGGGGCGGTGCCGCGGACGCAGCGGCCGTGCTTCGGGCGCTTGCACCAGGGGGAACGTGCGCCTCCGGGGATTTGAACCCCGAACCTGCGGATTAAGAGTCCGTTGCTCTGCCGTTGAGCTAGAGGCGCACCGGGCAGTGTACGCGATCGGGCGGCACCCCGATTCCCCCCGAGAGGGGTCGGGGAGGCCGGCCGTCCGGCTCCGAGACGGGCTCCCAAACGTGCCGAAAGGTTCGGATGTCTCTGCGTCCCGTCTGCGACCTGGGTGCTCCATACTGGGAACGGTCCGGCTGGAGAGGCCGGTCCGATCCAGGGAGGGGGGTCACGTCGTGGCTGGTCTTCGTGTGGGGGCTCGCGGCGCGCACCGTCGTGCCGGCGGACGGCCGGCTCGCCGTGCGCCCGGGTCGATCGCTGGCGGAGCCGCCGCGCTCCTGCTCGCCGTCGGCGGCCTCGTGCTGGGCACCCCGGTCGACTCCGGCGCCGCCACCGGCTCGGTGTCGGGGTTCGGCGCCGCCAGCGCGCTCGGGAGCCCCGCGGCCAGCCGATTGCGCGCCCCGTTCGTCGGCATGGCCGCCACCCCCACAGGCAAGGGCTACTGGCTCGTGACGCGGCAGGGCGTGTCGACCCGTTCGGTGCGGCCGACTCCTACGGGACACAGCCGGCGCACCTCGAGGCCCCCATCGTCGGCATGGCCGCCGCCCCCACAGGCAAGGGCTACTGGCTGGCGGCCGCCGACGGCGGCGTCTTCACCTTCGGGACCGCCGGGTTCCACGGCTCCCTCGGCGGCACCCCGCCCAGCGCCGGCGCTCCGGTGGTGGCCATGGCCGGCGACCCGGCAGGCCACGGGTACTGGATCACCACCACCGACCGGCCGCTGCCACCGACCGGGGCCGTCCCGTCGGTGCTGAGCTCCTGCAACGTGCCCGCCACCGCTCCGAGCGTGCGGCCCACCACGATCATGCTGGCATGCGGAGACGGCAACGCCTATGTCGACGACCTGACGTGGTCGTCGTGGACGGCAACGGGCGCTTCGGCCACCGGCGCCTACACGCACAACCTGTGCGTCCCGGACTGCGCCGCGGGGAGGTTCGTGTCGCAGCCGGCGACCGTCCACCTCGGCTACCCGGTCATGACGGCCGCCGGGCGCGAGTTCTCCGAGCTCGGCTACACGGTCTCGGGCTCGACCTCTCGCGGGGTCATCCCGACGACCCCGTACTGACCGCAGGGGCGCCCCGCAGGCGGGCGCCCCGCAGACAGGTGCCGTCCAGACGAGCGCCGCGCAGAGGGGCGCCGCGCAGACCGTCGTCGCCCTGCAACTAACGTGGCCAAGTCGGTCCCCACGCGGCGCCGTCGACGCGGCGCTCCGTGGGGACCGGCGGAGATCGACCGGGATGCCCGACCACGCACGCTCCGACCGACGGCGCCTCACCCGGGCGCTGGGCTGCGCCGCCGCCGGCGCAGCTGGAGCGGCCTACCTCCCCGCCGTGGTCTCCCTCGGCCAGTGGCTCCCCGTCACGTCGGCAGCCGGGGTGTGCCGGTGGCGCGGGTCCGCGGCTCGCCCGGAGATCGGGATCACCTTCGACGACGGCCCGCACCCCGAGGCGACCCCGGCGGTCCTCGACCGGCTGGACCAGCTGGGCATCCGTGCCACGTTCTTCCCGCTGGCGTCGATGGCCGAGCGCCACCCCGAGCTGGTCGCCGAGGTGGTCCGGCGAGGTCACGTGGTCGGCACCCACGGCTACCGCCACGGGCACCACCTCCTCCACGGTCCCGGGTGGGTGCGACGGGACCTGGACGCGGCGGGAAGGGTCATGGCGGACCTGGGCCTGGCGCCCCGCTGGTACCGGCCCGCCTACGGGCAGGTGACGGCGGCCACCTTGGCCGTCGCCCGGTCCAGGGGATGGGAGACGGTCCTCTGGTCGGCTTGGGGGAGGGAGTGGGCGACAGCGGACCCGGCGGCGGTGGCGCGCCGGATCGTCAAGCGGCTGGCTCCCGGTGCGGTGGTGCTCCTCCACGACAGCGACCGGTTCGGGCCACCGGGCATGTGGCGCACGGCGCTGGCCGCCCTGGAGCGGGTGGGCGACGCGATGGGCGGCCGGTCGCTCGCCGGCGTCACGTTGGACGAGCTGGCCCGATGACGGCCGCCCGCCGGCAACGGCGTCCGGGATCCGGCGCAGGGGTATGGGAACACGGTGGTTGCGGCTTCGCCGGCCACCCCGGGGGGTGGCGGGGGGTGTGCGGAAGCGACCGGGCGGGCAGAAACCCAGGCTGAGCTGACCCTGGCGATCGGAGACCGACGATGACCATCGACGGGCCCACTCGGCCCCACCCCACCTCGGACCGGCTCGACGAGGCCGTCATCCTCTCGGGCTCCATCGGGAAGGGCCACGACTCGGTGGCCGAAGCGTGCCGGGCGGCCTTCGACGGAGCCGGGCTCCCGGCCGAGGTCCTCGACTGCATGGCGATGCTGGGCGGCCGCGGCTCCCGAGCCGGCGCCGCGGTGTTCCGCCGCCTGATCTCCGTCCCGGCCGTCTACGACGGCATCCACTTCAGCCATCTCCGCAACGGCACCGTGGTGCCGGGCATGTTCGAGCGCGCCTCGCTCCGCCAGGTGCTGCCGTCGCTCCGAAAGCGGATGGCCTCGGCCGGCCCGAGGCCGCTGGTGGTCTCGGTGTTCCCCACCGGCGTCTCGGCCGCCGCCCGCCTCAAGGCCGAGCACCCCGGCGTCGCCGCCGTCACCGTCTGCACCGATGCGTGCGCCCATCGACTGTGGGTGGCCGACGGCACCGATCTCTACGTGGTCCGCTCGTCGTTGGCGGCGATGACGGTCCGCCGCTACGCGCCGGCGGCCCCGGTGGCTGTCGTGCCCCCGCCCGTGCGTGCGCCCTTCTACGACGCACGCCCGATGCGCGATGCCCGCCAGGCGCTGGGCGTGCCCGAGGACGCGACGTGCGTGCTCCTGATGGCGGGCGGGTGGGGCCTCGGCCCCTTGGCCGAGTCGGCGCGGGCCCTGGCCGGAGCCGGGTTCTGGGTGCTCGCGGTCGCCGGCCTCAACCGGGCGCTGCACGACCGCCTGCGCGCCGTTGCCGCCGCCGAGCCACGGGTGCTCCCGTTCGGGATGACCGACCGGGTGCCAGAGCTCATGGCGGCGGCCGACGGGGTCGTCACCTCCGCCGGCCAGACGTGCAACGAGGCCCGTGTGGTGGGACGGTGGCTGGTCGTGCTCGACGTCGTGCCGGGCCACGGTCGGGAGAACACCCTGCACGAGCTGGAGCTGGGTGCGGCACTGTCCTGCTCGCCCGATCCCGCTTCCGTCGTGGCCGCGGTGCGGGTGATGGCAGACGAGCGGCCGGAGCTGCCCTCCTGGCCGGTGCACAGCTCCGCCGACTGGGAGAAGTCCTTCTTCGGCGCTCTCGCCGGCGCCGGGATCGACCCGTACGCCGGACGGAGCGACCTTGGCCCCGACAGGCTCGGCTCCAGGGCGATGCGGGCCTTCCCGCTTCTTGCCGGGCTCCCGGCGGCGCACCGTCCGGCCGGCGACCGCGACCCGCTGCGACGAGGTCCTGGCGTCCCCGCCGGGCGCGGTGACCGGCGTTGCCCGCTTGGCGGGGCCGAGCCCGTCGCCGTGCCTATCCCAACGTGCGCCCGAAGAACTCCCAGATGAGCGACCAGCCCTTGGTGGCTGCGTCCGGCCGGTACATGTCGCGGTTGACGGCAAAGAAAGCGTGGCCGGCGTGCTCGAAGGTGTGGAACTCGAAGATCTTGCCCGCCTTCTCCAAGGCCCGGCCCAGCGCGGCGGTCTCCTCGGGCGAGGGGTGTGTGTCCTCTGCGCCGAAGAGCCCGAGCAGCGGGCAGCTCAGGTCCCCCACGAGGTGGACGATGGGATGGACCTCGAGCGGGGTGCCCGCCGGCGGCTCGTTCACGACGAAGGCGCCGTAGCAGTCGACGGCGGCGTCGAGCCGGAGCGAGCACGCCGCGAGCAGGGACTGGCGCCCCCCCGAGCAGTAGCCGATCGTCCCGACCTTGCCGTTGGACTCCTCGAGGGACCGCAGGTGGTCCACCGCCGCGCCCACGTCCCCGACGAGCTGGGCGTCGGGGACGCCTCCTTGCTCGCGGACCGCCGCTGCCGCCTCGGCGCCGTCCCGGCCGATGCCCTCGCGGCTGTAGAGGTTGGGGCACAGCGCCAGGTAGCCGTGGTCGGCGATGCGGCGGGTGATCTCCTTGGTCTCCTCGTCGTAGCCCGGCATGTGGTGGATCACCACGACGCCGCCGTGCGGCGCGCCCTCGAGCGGCCGGGCGAAGTAGGCCTCGAGCTCGGCGCCACCGTGGCCGGCGATCCGGATGCTCTCTGCGCGCATGGCATCGCTGTTCATCGTGCTCCTCTCTGTGTGCGTCCGTCTCCGGCCGGCCTGTGTGCGTCCGTCTCCGGCCGGCCTGTGTGCGACCGGCTGCGAACCAGGCGGCGGCGTCAGCGCTGGATGGCCTTCGTCTCCAGGTACTCCTCCAGCCCGTAGCGCCCGCGCTCGCGCCCGAAGCCGGACCGCTTGTAGCCGCCGAACGGCGCCTGCGGGTTGAAGGCGGCGCCGTTCAGGTCCACCTGCCCGGTCCGCAGGCGGCGGGCCACGCGCTCCGCCCGTGCCGTGTCCGACGCCCACACCGCACCGGCCAGCCCGTAGTCGGAGTCGTTGGCGATCCGGACCGCCTCGTCCTCGGTGTCGTAGGGGAGGATGCAGAGCACGGGGCCGAAGATCTCCTCCCGGGCGATGGTCATGTCGTTCGTCACCTCGGAGAAGACGGTGGGACGGACGAAGTAGCCCCGCTCAAGCCCGTCGGGCGGCTCGGCGCCGCCGCACACGAGCTTGGCTCCCTCGTCGATCCCCGTCGTGATGTAGCCGCGCACCCTCGCCAGCTGGGCCGCGCTCGCCAGCGGGCCGAGGGTGGTCTTGGGTGTCATCGGGTCGCCCGGGATGTACGTGGCGGCCGCCGCGGCCACCTTCTCCTCCACCTCGTCCAGGCGCGCCCGCGGCACGAGCATGCGGGTGAGGGCCGAGCAGGTCTGCCCCGAGTTGAGGTAGCAGCCGAACACGCCGGCGGGGACGGCGGCGTCCAGGTCGGCGTCCTCCAGGAGGAGGTTGGCCGACTTCCCCCCGAGCTCGAGGGCGACCCGCGTGATCGAGCGCGCCGCCAGCTCCATGACCCGGCTGCCGGCGCGGGTGGAGCCGGTGAACGAGACCATGGCGACCCGCGGGTCGGCCACGAGCGCCTCCCCGACGACCGGTCCCGGCCCCACCACGACGTTGAGCACGCCGGGGGGCAGCCCCACCTCCTGGGCGGCCTCGGCCAGGGCGTAGGCGTTGAGCGGGGCGACCTCGCTCGCCTTCAGCACCACGGTGCAGCCGACGGCCAGCGCCGGCGCCACCTTCAGGCTGATCTGGTAGAGGGGGTAGTTCCACGGGGTGATGGCCCCGACCACCCCGACGGGCTCGCGCACCACGAGGGAGTTGTTGACCTCCTCTTCGAGGCGGAGATCGCCGAGCGCGGCGGCGGCGTCGGCGAAGGCGCCGACGGCCAGCCCGACCTGGATGATCTTGGAGAGGGCGTAGGGCATCCCGACCTCGCGGCTGATGGTCTCGGCCACGGTGTCGGTGCGCGCCGCCAGCGCCGACGAGAGCTCGCCGAGCAGGCGGGCCCGCTCGGCGGCCGGGGTCGCCGACCACGGGCCGAAGGCGTCGGCGGCGGCACCCACGGCCCGAACCACGTCCGACTCGACACCTTCGGGCACCTTGCCGAGGACGTCCTCGGTGGTCGAGTCGAGCACCTCGTGCACCCCCGCGCCGTCGGGCCGCACCCACTCGCCACCGATGTAGAAGGTGTCGCGCACGTCCATGGGAGCCTCCTCGGGTGTCTCGCCCGCCGCTCGCCGCGGCAGGCCGGACCGACTGTACGCGCCGACCGGCGCTCCGGAGCCCCGCACTTCGGAACGAACGTTCGTCCGATACCACCATGCTGCACCGACCGCTCGTGGAGTGTGGTGATAGAAGGAGACGGACATGCGAACCTGCGGACGGACGGCGGCGCTTGCCCTGTCGCTTGTGGTGGGAGCCGGGCTCCTCGCCGTCGGGAGCGGCTCTGCCGCCTCCCCGGCGGGCGCGGCTCCCTCGCACGCGGCAGGCAAGGCGTCGCTCGAGTGCAAGCCGGGGACCGGCACCGGCGCGCCCGGGGTCACGCGCACCACGATCAAGGTGGCCGCCATCTCCACCCTGTCGGGGATCCTCGCCGCCGACTTCGGGTCGCTCGTGCCCGGAGTGAAGGCGTACTTCGACATGGTGAACGCCCACGGCGGCGTGGACGGTCGCAAGCTGGAGCTGGCCTACAACCTCGACGACGCCGGGTTGTCGAGCCAGTTCCAGGCGGACACGCACACCGCCATCGACCAGGACCACGCCTTCGCCGTGGCCGTGTCGTCCTACTGGTTCACGCCCACCTACTTCGCCCGGACGTGCACGCCCACGTACGGCTACGACGTCAACGGCAACTGGTCGGGGCCCCCCAACCTGTTCGCGGCCGGGGGATCGGTGCTGTCGCTCGAGACGATCGCCCCCGCCGTCTCGTACCTCATCGACAAGACCAAGTCCTCGAAGGTGGCGATCCTCGCCTACAACGTGTCCACCTCCTCGGACCTGTGCCGCACCACCGGGAAGCTGCTGCGCAAGGCCGGCTACCACGTGGTCTTCACAGACCTGAAGCTCACACCGATCGACGCCAACGTCACGCCGGACGTGCAGCGCATGCAACGCGCCGGCGCCGACTTCGTGGTGTCGTGCATGACAGTCACAGGCAACGTGGGCCTGGCGCGCGCCATCCAGCAGTACGGGCTGCACGTGCACCAGCTGTGGTTCGACGGCGCCGACGCCACGGTGGTGAAGAAGTACAAGAGCCTCCTCCAGGGCGTCTACTTCAACGTCCAGAACGTGCCGGAGAGCGCGGCGAAGCGGTTCCCCGGCGTCTACCCGGGGCTGACCACCTACCTCGAGGCCATGGACCGCTACTCGCCGGGCTACGCCGGCAACGCGCTGTCGCTGGACGGATGGGAGTCCGCCGCGCTGATGGTGGCCGGGATCAAGGCGGCCGGCCGCCACCTCACGCAGGCCGCGGTGGTGGCAGCCACCAACAAGCTGACCGACTTCACCTCGGGCGGCCTCCAAGAGCCGGTCGACTGGGCCACGGCCCACACCAAGCCGACAACCGTGGCGTGCAGCGCCTTCGAGCAGGTGAAGGGAACCACGGTCCAGCCGGTGCTCGGGAAGGGCAAGCAGGTCTACCTGTGCTTCGACGTGGCCAAGGTGCGCCACCCGACGCCGGTGCGCGGCCCGCGCGGCTTGCCCGGCCCGCCGGGGTGAGCGGCCCGGGGGGGCGCCGGCCATGGAGCAGCTGATCGGGTTCGCCGTCCCCGGGATCCCCTACGGCTGCGCCTACGCGGTGTTCGCGGTCGGCCTCTGCCTCACCTATCAGACCACCGGCGTCTTCAACTTCGGCTACGGGGCGCAGGCCTACGCCTCTGCCTTCCTGTTCGGATGGCTCGTCGACTACCAGGGCTGGCCGAGCTGGGCGGCCTTCATGGTTGCCGTGGTGGTGCTCGGGCCGGGGCTGGGGCTGGTCCTCGACCGGTTCCTGTTCCGCCGCATCCCGAGCACGCACACGACGGCCAAGATCGTGACCGGTCTCAGCCTGCTCGTCGGCATCCCCGCCTTGCTCCCGGTCGTCTTCGGCAACGGCAACGTGGTCGGCGTCCCGAGCATCGCCTTCAACCCCGACACCGTCTACTTCCACCTCTTCGGGATGGCGCTGGTGCCGGTGAATGGCATCGACCTGTCGGCCGCCGTCTTCACCGTCGCCATCCTGGTCGTCCTGGTGCTCCTGCTCCGCACCACCTTCCTCGGTCTGGAGATGCGGGCGGCGGTGGAGAGCCGCCGCCTGGTCCAGCTCCAAGGGGTGGACGGCGATCGGGTCACGGCCACGGCGTGGGCCATGTCGGGGCTCATGGCAGGGCTGGCGGGGGTCCTGCTCGCCCCCATGGAGGCGACGGTCCAGTCCCAGGACTACATCACCTTGATGGTGGCGGCCATCGCCGCCGCGGCGTGGGCCGTGCTCCGCTCGATGCCGGTTGCCGCCGTGGTCGGCGTGCTGCTCGGCGTGGTGGGCGTCACCCTCCAGGGCTACCTGCCGACGGGGAGCATCTGGTACTCGGCCGTGCTGCCGGCGTTGCCGTTCATCGTGCTCGTGGCCGCCCTCCTCCTCGTGCCGGGGCTGCGCCGGCTGGACGCCTCGACCGACCCGCTGTCCTCGGTCGACCCGCCGCCCCCGCCGCCGGTGGCCCGCGCCCGGGCCCCGCAGATCGACCGGCTGGTGCGCGGCGGGTGGTGGGTGCTGTTGGCGGCGTTCGTCGTGTCGATGCTCACCTGGATGCCCCGGGGTTGGGAGACCGTGCTCAACCAGGGGCTGGCGTACTCGGTCATCTTCCTCTCCGTCACCCTGCTCACCGGCACCGCCGGCCAGCTGTCGCTGGCCCAGGCGACCCTGGCCGGGGTGGCCGCCTTCACCGCCGGCCAGCTCGCGTTGCACCTCGGGCTCAACTTCCTGGTGGGCGGGCTGGTGGGGGCGGTGCTGGCCGCTGGCGTGGCCGCCGTGCTGGCGCTCGTGTCGCTCCGCCTGCGCGGCCTCGGGCTGGCCCTCATGACCCTGGCCGCGGCCCTCCTGTTCGGGGCCGCCGTGTTCTCCTCCAGCGCGGTGAGCGGCGGCACAGGCGGGATCGCCATCCGGGCCTCGTGGCTCGGGCTCGACCTCTTCGCCCCCGACGGCCACACCTACTTCGTGCTGGCCCTGGTGGTGCTGGCGGTGTGCGCGTCGGCGGTGGTGCTCGTCCAGCGGGGCACGGTGGGGCGCTTGCTCACCGCGATGCGCGGCAGCGAGCTCGGCGCGGCGGGCATCGGCGTCAACTTCCCGTTCCAGCGCGTGCTCGTGTTCGCACTGTCCGGGGCGCTGGCCGGCGTGGGAGGCACCCTCCTGGCCGTCCAGCAGACGGTGATCGCCCCGGGGCAGTTCAACTACCAGCTGTCGGTGGCCTTCGTGGTGGTGGTGGTGACGACCGGCGTCGGCAGCGTGGAGGGCGCCATCCAGGCCGGTCTCGGGCTCGTGGTGATCGAGGAGCTGCTCCAGTACGCGCCGACGCGCTTCGACGGGCTGGCGTTCGTGCTCTTTGCCGCCGGCGCCCTCACCTACGCCGCCCATCCGGAGGGGATGGTGGAGCTGCAGAAGCGGCGATGGACGGCCCGGGCCGAGCGGGTGCTGCTGCGCCACCGCAGCGGGGCCGCAGCCCCGGTGCCCGAGGGCCCCTGATGGCCGGCGCACCCTCACCCGCCGCGCCGAAGAGCGGTGCGTCCTCGGTCGACGCCGCGCCGAGTGCCGGCGGTCCGCCGATCCTCGCCGTGCACGACCTCAGCAAGTCGTTCGGGGGCGCGGTCGCGGTGGACGGCGTCTCCTTCGGCCTGGCCGAGGGGGAGAGCGTGGGCCTGGTGGGGCCGAACGGCGCCGGCAAGACGACGGTGTTCGCCTGCATCTCCGGGGAGATCCGCCCCGACACCGGTACCGTCGCCTTCGCCGGGCGCGATCTCGGCCGGATGCCGACGTGGCGTCGGGCCCGGCTCGGGATCGGCCGCACCTACCAGCGGGTGGAGGTGTTCCCCGAGCTCACCGTGCGCGACCACCTGCTCGTCGCCGACCGGGTGCACCGCCGCCGGACGGCCCTGTGGCGCGACCTGGTGAACCGGTCCGCCCCCACCGCCGACGAGCTGGCCCGGACCGGCGCCGTGCTGGAGATGGTGGGCCTGGGGCCGGTGGCCGACCGGCCGGTGGGCGCGCTCGGGCTCGGGACGTGCCGGCTGGTCGAGCTGGCCCGGGCGGTCGTGGGGCGGCCCCGGCTCCTGCTGGCCGACGAGCCCTCGTCCGGCCTGGACGAGCTCGAGACGGCCGAGCTCGCCTCGGTGCTGCGTGCCCTGCAGCGGTCCGAGGGCATGGCCGTGCTCCTCGTCGACCACGACGTGGCGCTGGTGGAGGCCGTGGCCGACCGCGTGCTCGTGATGGACCTGGGACGGGTGGTGGCGTCGGGCACGTTCGAGGCGGTCATGGCCGCGCCAGCGGTGCGCCGGGCCTATCTGGGAACGGCGTGACCGTCGGGAACGGTCGGGAGGACGTCGCCGCCCTCGAGGTCCGGGGCCTGAGCGCGGCCTACGGCCCCTACCGGGCGCTGTTCGGCGTGTCCTTCACCGTGCCCGCCGGCGGGGCGGTCGCCCTCATCGGGCCCAACGGGGCCGGCAAGTCCACGGTGGCCCGCACCGTGTCGGGGCTGGTGGCGGCCACCGAGGGGCGCGTCGTCCTCTGCGGGCGTGACGTCACCGGGTGGCCCGCCTGGCGGATCGCCCGGGCCGGGATGGCACACGTCCCCGAGGGCCGGGCCGTGTTCAGCGCCCTGAGCGTGGAGGAGAACCTGGTGCTCGCCTTCCGTCGCCGCGCCGGGCGCGGCGCCGTGGGCCGCCTGCTCGGGCGCGCCTACGAGCGGTTCCCGGTCCTGGGCGAGCGCCGCCACCAGCGGGCCGGCACCCTCTCGGGAGGCCAGCAGCGTCTGCTGTCCCTGGCCACGGTGCTGGTGGCACCGCCGCGGCTGGTGGTGGCGGACGAGCTGTCGCTCGGGCTGGCACCCCGGGTGGTCGACGACGTGTACACGGGACTGGCCGAGCTGCAGGTCGCGGGCACCGCGTTGGTGCTGGTGGAGCAGCAGGTCGAGCGGGTGCTGGCGATGACCGACCAGGCCGTGGTGCTCGAGCACGGGGCCGTCGCCTACGACGGGCCGAGCGCCGGCGCGCCGGCGGCGCTGGCCCGGGTGGTGCGAGCGGCCGGCGCCCAGACGGGCCGGCCCGGGTCAGGTGGCCTGGATGACGAACCGGGGCGCGACGCCGACCAGCCGGTCGGGGAGGGGTAGCTCGCACCGCTCGGCCCATTCCACGTCGGCCAGGCGGTGCAACCGCGGCATCCTCCAGCCGGCGTCGACCGCCATGGCGGCCAGGCGCCCGGGGTGGGTGCCGGCCCCGAGGGGCAGCGCCTGGCGGAGGGCGGGGTCGTACTCGGCGTGGTGCTCGGGCGGTACCTTGCGGATCTGGTGCAGGCGGTGGCGCACCTGCGACCGCAGCCGTTCGAGCCCGTCCACCTCCCCCCACAGGCTCTCGACGAGCAGCAGCCGGCCCGTCGGGGCGGCGTCTCGCCAGGCCCGGAGCGCCGCCGCGGGGTCCGGCAGCGTCCACAGGAGGTGGCGTTCCATGACCACGTCGTAGCCGCCCCCCGGCGGCTCGGCGGCCGGCGTGTGCACGACCTCCACCGGGAGGGCGAGCTCGTCCGCCTTGGCCCGGAGGCGGTCGAGCATGGCGGTGGAGAGGTCCACGGCCGTCACCGAGTGCCCGAGGCGGGCGGCGAGAAGGCTCAAGAACCCGGTGCCGGCCCCGCAGTCGAGCACCTTGGCGGGGGCCGGCGGCAAGCGCGCCTCGAGTGCCGCCATCCAGGCCGCCTCCACCATCGGGCTCCGGGGGCGGTGCTGGCGGGACCGGTCGTAGGTGGGGGCGTCGTCGTCCCAGTAGCGGCGGATGTCGTCGAGCAGAGCCATGCCGTGGGTCTACCGCACCGCAGGGACACCGTGCCGCCGGCCCCGTTAGGGTTGGCCCCTCCGTCGCCCGTTAGGGTGGCCCGCCGCCATGAAGCCGATGAAGCGACTCAACCCCATCCAGGTCGCGGCCTCGGCCGCCGGTGCGGTGCTGTCGGCCGTGATCGCCTCGTTCTTCGGGGTGGAGGGCACGATCATCGGCACCGCCATCGGGAGCATCGTCGCCACCACGGTGAGCGCCATCGTCTGGGAGTCCATCGAGCGCGGCCACGACGCCGTCCGCCAGGTGGTGGTCCGAGGGGACGGCACGCTGGTGCAGACGGCCCCGACGGAGACCGCGGGCGAGGTCACGAGCGCCGACGCCCAGGCGTCGGCCGTCGAGGTGCAGGTGGACGCCGGGCTGGACGCCCAGGTGGTGGTCGGCGACCCGCCAGGACCGGCCGGCGGCGCCGGTGCGGCGACCGAGGGCGCGACCGAGCTCACCGGCCCACGGCGCTTCGTCACCTCCAGCCGGACGGCCCGCCCGGGCCAGGCGGTGGGGGCGGGGGCGCCGGGCAGTCGGGCGTCCGGGGGGCGGGCCCGGTCCGGGGGGC
>JAJYVT010000053.1 GCA_021791845.1 Actinomycetes bacterium
CGGACCTCGCTGCGTTCCTGCGGCCTGCGCGCCATCGGGCTTCCCCTTGGAACCGGCGCCGACCCCGGCTTCAGCACCGAGGTTCGTCACGCGGGAGCGGCGAGGCGCTCCTTCATCACATCAAGAGCCCCGCGGCGCGCTTTCGAGCCGTGTAGGCGCGAAACAAGCTGGCGATCGGCTCACGGTGCGGCTCGCACCAGGGGTACTCCACCGGGACGACCTCGTGGAGCGTCCGGCCCGTGTTGACGCAACGCGAGTAGATCTCGACCAGGGTCGCCGATCGGGGAAGGCGCGTCGACGTCCCGACGAGGCCGTGCTCGGGCCGCATCAAGTCCATGAGATCGCGGGCCTCGGCCGGGTCGGCGACGGAGAAGCCGTCCGCCAGCCCGAGCGGCTCGGCGTAGGCGGCGATGTACCGGTGCGCCATCGAGTGGAAGGTTCCACCCTGGGGCCGGCGCGCGCCGCTCAGCCGGGCGAGCGCTGCCGCCCGGGCGAGCATCTCGTCGGCGGCCCGACGGGTGAAGGTGAGGAGCAGGATCCTCTCCGCCTCGACACCGCGGTCCAGCAGGCACGCCACACGGGCGGTGAGCGCACGGGTCTTGCCGGTGCCGGCACCGGCGACGACCACGAGCGGGGTGTTGCCGTGGGTCGCCACGGCCAGCTGCGGCTCGTCGAGCCCGTCGTCCCAGGCGGCGTTACCGAACATATGTTCGCCATCGTAGCCTACGGGTGCTCCGGGGCGGTCGCCGAACGGGAGCAGTGGACGGGGCGGGTTCCCCAGTCGGGC
This sequence comes from Actinomycetes bacterium, assembly GCA_021791845.1. Classification (GTDB taxonomy): domain Bacteria; phylum Actinomycetota; class Acidimicrobiia; order Acidimicrobiales; family RAAP-2; genus JAJYVT01. The sequence continues at coordinate 788 of JAJYVT010000053.1, forward strand.
GGCTCGGCCCTCCCAGTGGCGGTCGGGCTCAGAGACGACGCTTGCCTACCCGGACGGGGGCCGTGCCCCGTGTCGGGCTTCCCGATCGATCTCCGCCTGCTCGCGCCGCGTTCGTGCATCGTCGCGGCTCGCCTCCGCCTCCAGCCGGTCCAGGCGCTCCTTCGACCGCTCGACGGCCTCCCGTCCCTGTCTGACCGTCTCCTCCACGGAATCGAGGAGGTGCGGCACTCCCTCACGGACTCGTCGGGCACGCGAGTCCAGCCGTGTCTCCCGCTCGTCGAGCATCGTCTCACGTCTGTCGGCCGCCAGCTCCCGCTCGCCCGCGACCCGGTCCCGCTCGTCGGCCGCCAGCTCCCGGTCGCCCGCGACCCGGTCCCGCTCGTCGGCCGCCAGCTCCCGCTCGCCCGCGCCGCGCGTCTCGGGATCGCTGCCGCTGCCGCTGCCGCTGCCGATCATCACCCGCTCGCGTCCCCGAAGGCGGCACCGCGGTCTCTCAGTTCGGCGGCCCACCGCAAGAGCCGCTCCCTCTGCTGCTGCGCTTCCAGGGCGAGGGCCCGCCGATGCCCGGCTCGAATGCCACCGAGGTTGGCAAGATGCTCGAACGTCTTTGCCGCCTCCTCTTCGGTCCGGGCGAGCCGCTCGGCCGTGTCGGCGATGCGGCCGTAGTCGATGCTGGAGCGCCGTCGGCCTTCGCGGGCGGCACCCGAGGGACGGTCGTGCGACGGCGAGGTCACGCCTGCCCCGCCAGCTCTCCGGGGTCGTTGTCGCAGACCGACAGGCTCGGCACGCCGGTCCAGGAGAAGGTGCCGTCGGCCCGCACCTCCAAGCGCAGCCGCTCCGTCCCCAGGGGGACCCCTTCCAGCTGCACGCCCCCCCAGGCGCCCGGGAGCGACGGCGACAGGCGGACCGTGCCCCCCGGGACGTCGGGGTCGATGCCGAGCAGCGCCGTGAGGATGCCGATCGGTGCCGCCGATGCCCACGCCTGGGGAGAGCCCGCGGCCGGGTAGGGCACCGGCCCTGGGATCTCGACCCGGTCGAACCCGCAGAAGAGCTCGGGGAGCCTGCCCGAGAAGTAGGCCGCCGCCTCGACCAGGCCGGCCGCCACGCGCTGCGCCTGGCCCACGAAGCCGTAGCGCAGCAAGCCGGCGACGCAGATGGCCGTGTCGTGCGGCCACACCGAGCCGTTGTGGTAGCTCGCCGGGTTGTAGGCGCCCATGGTGGTGGCGAGCGTGCGGATGCCGTAGCCGCTGAACAGCTCGGGGGAGACGAGCCGTGCCGCCACCCGGGCCGCCTTGTCGGGGTCGACCACGCCGGCCCACAGGGCGTGCCCCATGTTCGACGCCAGGGCGTCGATGGGCCGCTTGTCGGCGTCGAGCCCGACCGCGAACCAACCTCGCTCGGGGAGCCAGAAATCCTCGTTGAACCGCCGCTTCAAGGAGGACGCGCGCCCGGCCCAGTACGCGGCCGCGTCGGTGTCGCCGCGGTGGCCGGCGAGCTCGGCACGCGCCGCGAACGCCGCGTAGACGTATGCCTGGACCTCGACGAGGGCGACGGGCGGCTGGGCCAGGCTGCCGTCGGCGTAGTTGACGCCGTCCGCCGAGTCCTTCCAGCCCTGGTTGCGGAGCCCCCGGTCGGTCGAGCGCAGGTACTCGACGTAGCCGTCGCCGTCCTTGTCGCCGTAGTCGTCGACCCAGCGGAGCGCCGCATCCGCCGCCGGGAGCAGGGCGTCGACGACCTGAGGGTCGGCTCCCCACCGTGCGAGCTGCCCGAGCACGACAACGAAGAGCGGCGTGGCGTCGACCGACCCGAAGTACCGCTCGGCCCCACCGAGGGCGAGCGAAACGTCCACCCCGAAGCGCAGCTCGTGGAGGATCCTGCCCGGCTCCTCCTCGCTCAGGGGGTCGACCGTCTTCCCCTGGTGCCGGGCGAGAGCCTGCAGCGTCCCGAGCGCGAGGTCGGGGTCCACGGCCAGCGTGAGCGAGCTCGTGAGGAGGGAGTCGCGCCCGAAGAGCGCCATGAACCACGGCGCCCCGGCGGCGACCACGTCGATGCCCGGCTCTGTCGGGTCCGAGAGGCGGAGCGCGGCGAGGTCCTCCTCGCTCCGGGCCACGGTCAGGGTCAGGGGCAAGGAGTCCGAGCGCAGGGTCGGGCTGGCCCGATGCCACTCGGCGATCTGGTGGGCGGGCGCGGCGTGCTGGGGCGGGACGCCCAGGGGGAACCGCATCGGGAGCTCCTCGCCGTCCACGTCGACCATCACGCCGATCGAGGTCTCCCACTGGCCGTGCGCCGGGACGACCACCTTGTAGGTCAGCGAGTCGGAAGCGACCACCGCGCCGGGGGCGAGCACCCTGACGGCCCGGTCGCTCTGACCGTGACGGGCGCTCGCCGTCCAGACCTCGCCTGTCGCCGACACGGTGACGGGCGCCGCGTCCTCGTGCCGCCCCGCCTTCACCGCGAACAGGTCGGCGAAGTCGGCCCCCACCTCCAGGGTGAGGGTCACGCCGGCCGCTTCCCGGCCGTAATTGCGCAGCACGAGGTCCTCGCGCATCCCGCTCCCGACGTAGCGGCGCCGCTCGACCAGGACGGTGGGCTCGACGTGGCCGTCGCGCGGCGGCGTGCGCGCCACGAACACTCCGGCGAACGGCTCCTCGGTGTACCCGCCGAGCGGGTGGAGCCTGGCGCGGTCCACGAGCAGGCGCCAGCGTGAGATGACCCGGGCGTCCCGGACGAAGAGCCCCTCGGTGGCGCCGTCGACGTCCCCGCCCGGACCGCTCACTGCGAAGCAGGTGCCCTCCACGAGGATCTGCCCGCCCAGCTCGGCGGACTCGGCGCCGAATCCCAGCCCCGCCCGGTGGCGTGTGTCGGCCGATGCCGCCAGGCGACGGCGTGCCGTCGCCGATGGTCCGTCACCGGACCGTTGCGAACCCACGCTGCGAGACTACCTGGGGCCGGACGGGGCCGGCCTGGACCGGCCTGGACGCGGCGTCAGTCGGCGAACGCCATCGTCGCGGTGGCCTCTTCGGTCGCATCGGCGCGGATGAGGTAGCCGTCGTAGCCGGCGAGATCGCCGAGCAGCGCCAGCACCTCGTCGCCGCCGGCGGCCAGGGCCGTCGCCAGCGCGTCGGCCACCGCCAGGCTGGGTCCGGTGACCGTGGCCGAGGCGGCGGCGACCGACGGCTGACCGGTGCGAGGGTCGACGAGGTGGGCACCCCGCTCGTAGCTGCCCGACGTGGCGATCGCCCGGTCCAAGTCGACCACGCAGGCAAGGGCGGCGGCGTCCCAGGGGTGGCGGATGCCGATCCGCCACGACCCTGTCAGCGGCGGACGGCCCAGAGCCACCAGGTCGCCGCCCCCGTTCACCAGCGCGGCGGCAACGCCGGCCCGCCGGAGCACCTCCGAGGCCTGCTCGACCGCCCACCCCTTGACCAGTCCCGTCGGGTCCACCCCGCCCGGCATCGCCCACGGGTCGAACCATCCGTTCGACAGGTCGCGGGCGTCGGCGCACAGCTCGAGCACGAGCGGGATCTCCGGCGGCACGTCGGCCAGGCCGAGCTCGCCCCGGCGCAACCGGCTCATGGGGCTCTCCGGCTTCCAGATGCTGAAGGTGTCGTCCAGGTGGTGCAGCAGCCGGCAGGCGTCGCCTACGGCCGCGCGCACCTCGGGCTCGGGCATCGACTCCGGGTGGACGGTGAAGGAGACGACGGTCCCCATCACGTCCTCGGTGTGCACCAGCGGGCTCACTTGAAGTGGAGGTGGTCCAGCGCGGACTGCACCGAGAGGGCGTACGCCTCGCTCGTGTAGGTGGCGCCGGAGATGCCGCTGATGTGCGCGCTCTGGGCGGCGAGGACCTGGCGGCGCAGGTACGGGACGACCTGTTGGGCGAGCACCGTCGAGTATGTGTCCGCCGTCTGGAGCTTGGACAGCTTCACGTCGGTGATCTTCGAGTTGACCACCGTCACCTTCACGGACAGCACGCCGTAGCCGTACTGCTCGCTGGTGCCGGTGGCGCTCGCGTTGGCCGGGGGGGACGTCGTCGCGGTCGACCCGCCGGGTGTGGCCCCCGACGTGGTGGGCGGCGCCGACGCCGCCGACGCCGCCTGGCTGCCACCCTTGGCCTTGACCGGCAGCGTGTTGGACAACGCGTTGGACGCGTTGGACGTGTGGAAGCTCAGCACGCCGGCCAACCCGGCCACCGTCGCCCCGATCACCACCGGGTACTTCTTCATGACCGCTCGTCCTCCTACCAGCTGAAGATCTCGTGGTGGATGGCGTGCTGCGGCACCCCGGCGCTCTTGGCCGCGGCAACGACGTCCTCCACCATCCCGGGCGGTCCGCAGGCGTACAGGTCCCGCTCGGCCAGGTCGGGCACGAGCTCGAGGAGGCGGCGACCGGTCAGCGCAACCTGCTGCCGTGACCCCACGAGCTCGTGCATGGTTCCCTTGCGGTGGCGGACCAGCTCGGCCATCTCGTCGCGCAGGACGAGCTGGTGCTCCGACGAGGCGCGCATGACCACCACCGGGTCGGTACCCTTGGGCAGGTCCTCCAGGAGGGACCGGAGCGCGGTGACGCCGATGCCGCCGGCCACCAGGACCACCTTCTTGTTCGTGCGGGCATGACGGGTGACGTTGCCGTACGGCCCCTCGATCGCCACCCGGGTCCCGCGCTTCAGCCGCGCCACGGCGGCCGAGTGGTCGCCCACCTGCTTCACCGTGATCCGGAGGTAGGGGGGCTGGGGCAGCGCGGAGAGGGAGTAGGGGTGCGCCTGCCACCACAGGCCGCGGGTGAGGAAGCGCCACGCGATGAACTGCCCGCCCGACACGGCCAGACGCTCCACCTGCCGGCCGGCCATGACCACCGACACCACGCCGGGCGCCTCGCGGTGCACCTCGACCACACGGAGCTGGTGGCGCACGCTCCGCACCAGCGGGAGCCCGAAGCGGTACACGAGCACGAGGCCGGCCGTCGCCGCCCACACGACGGACCACACCACCCGGGTGAGCGGGTGGCCGACGAAGGCGGGGCCGAGAGCGATCACGTGGGCGAAGGACAGGGCCAGCGCCAGGTACATGTAGAGGTGGAGGACCCACCAGGTCTCACGGCGCAGCCGCTGGCGCAGTGCCCTGATGGAGGCGATCCCGATCGTGACCATGACGGCCAGGGCCACGGTGGCGGCCAGCATGTCGGGGTAGTGGGCGATGAGCGCGCCCAGCTCGTGCAGCATCCCCGAGTGCGCCGCCTGGGCGTAGCCGACGGTGACGAACACCGCGTGCGCGGCGATGAGGCTGAGCGGCCAGGGGGAGAGCCACCGGTGCCAGCGCAGCATGCCGTCCTGGCCCAGGATGCGCTCGAGGGGCGGGATCCGGGCCACGACGACGACCATCACCAAGGCGAGGTACATCCCGGCCAGGCCGGTGAGGCTCCCGATGAAGGTGGTGACGCCGCCGGGGAGGGACAGCTCGCTGCCCGTCTCGGTGGAGATCCCGAGCGCGACGACGGCCACGAGGCCGCCGACGGCCGCCCCGGCCGCCAGCTTGGCCAGCCACGGGCGCGGCGCGGGGGAGGGAGGGGTGGCCACCCGCTGGCGCCGGGCGCGTCGGGCGTCCACGGCGGGGTCGAAGAGCGTGTCGGTCATGCGCCGAAGGGCCGCTGGGCGTGCGCCAGCCAGGAATGCATGGCCGCAGTGTGGTCCACCAGGCTGACGGTCCGATGAAGTTCGATGAAGTGCGACGGGGCTCGGTTGGGTCCCGGGTCGTCCGCCGTCGCTGCGCAGGCCGGTGGTCACCCCCGACGGGCCCGGCGACCGCGGCCACGTGCCGAACGGCACCCGCCGCTACCATGAGCCGGGTCGATGCGTGGTCCCGGCGAGCTCGCCGACCACCGCTTGCCGGTGGGCCCTCCCCCTCGGCGCCGCCGCGGGCGCCGGGGCCGGCGCGTCCGGCGGCTCACCCTGACGGTGACGGTGGTGGTGGCTGCCGTCGTGGTCGGCGTCACGCTCGGCCTCGGAGGCTCCCCGGGCCCCCGCCGCGCCGCCGCACGGGCGCCGTCGGGGCGCACGGCCCCGCCCGGGACGCACGGGACGTCGGCGAAGGCGCCCGCCACCACGACCACGACCACGACGGCGACCACCGTGCCGCCCACCACGACGACGACCACGAGCCCCGGGACACTGCCCCAGACGAGCACACTGCCCTCGGGGACAACGCCGCAGTTCCACGCCGAGATGGCGGACCTGTGGCGGGCCGTGGTGACGGGCGATGCCAGCCAGGCGTTGCCGGCGTTCTTCCCCCTCGGCGCCTACCGCCAGCTGAAGTCGATCGCCAACCCCCAACAGGACTGGCAGGACCGGCTGGTCGGGGAGCTCTCGCTCGACGTGGCGGCGGCCCATGCCCTCCTGGGCGCCGGAGCGTCCGGTGCCCAGCTCGTGGCGGTGGACGTGCCGACCCAGTACGCCCATTGGGTGACACCGGGTGTCTGCACAAACAGCATCGGCTACTACGAGGTGCCCAACGCCCGCGTCGTCTACCAGGAGGGCGGGGTCACCCGGTCGTTCGGCATCGCGTCGATGATCTCGTGGCGGGGCGAATGGTACGTGGTCCATCTCGGCGCCGTGCTCCGCACAACAACAGGGCAGGGCGTCGTGGACGACCCGGCCACAGGACCCGGGACGTCCGCCTACTCGTCCACCTGCTGACCCGCCCTCGGGTCAGGAGACGAGGGCGCAGGCCGGGTCCTCCGAGAGCGGGTCGCCGGTCGCGGCGAAGGCGCGGGCGCGCGAGCCGCCGCAGAGGTCCGTGTGCTCGCAGGTGCCGCACCGGCCCGAGAGCTCGCCGGCCCTGATCGACCGGAGCAGCGGGTGGTCCCGGTAGAGGTCGAGGAGCCCGCCGTTGCGGACGTTGCCGAGGGGGAGGGGGAGGAACCCCGACGGGAAGACGTCGCCGTTGTGGGCGACGAAGATCACGCCCTTGCCGTCGCGCGTCCCGAAGGAGGGGGCGACCACCGGTTGCACCGGCGGCCCGAGCCCCCAGGCGAGGGCCGACCGCAGGTGCGCCAGGAGGGAGCCCGGCGGCGACCCGGCGGTGTCCGCCGCCGACGCCCGCTCCGTCTGGACCCGGCGGAAGAACGGGCCTTCGACGGTTCGCACGACCAAGCCTCGCTGGGCCACGTCCACCAGGAAGTGGCAGACGTCCTCGGTCTCTCCGGGGCTGATCTCGCGGACATCGGTGCCCCGGCCCACGGTGACGAGGAAGAAGACCTCCCAGATCCGGACTCCGAGCCGGCGGAGCAGGACGGCGACGTCGGCGAGCTCCTCGACGTTGGCCCGCATGACGGCGGTGTTGACCTGGACCTGGAAGCCCAGGGCGGACGCCCGGGAGATGGCGTCCAGCGTCGCGGCAAAGTGGCCGGGTACTTGGCGGACACCCTCGTGCGTAGCTGCCGTGGCCCCGTCGAGGCTGATCGACAGGTGCCGCACCCCGAGGGAGCGCAGGGAGGCGAGCACGTCGTCGGACAGGCGAGGAGAGACGGCCGGTGCGATCGCCACCGGCACGCCGGCGGCCCGGGCGCGGGCGGCAAGCTGGAGGAGGTCGCTGCGCATCAAGCAGTCTCCGCCGGTGAGGACGAGGACCGGGTGCGGCGGAGGCCCGGCTCCGAGCTCGTCGATGAGCCGGATGCCCTCGTCGGTGGTCAGCTCGCCGGGCGCCGGTGCCGGCTGGGCGACGGCGCGGCAGTGGACGCATGCGAGCGGGCACGCCTTGGTCGTCTCCCAGAAGACCAGCCGGGGTTGGTGGTCGTACCGGTGCCGCGCCGGTGGCGGCACCCGGTCGACGGGCAGCGTGACGGGTTCCACGGGAGGAGTGTGCCGGACGCCCCGGGCCGATGCCAGGGTCGATGGTCCTCTCCTTGGGGCCGCTCCCGGGAAGCTCGCCGCGCCGGCGGCCGGGCCGTCCCCGGTCACGGCGCGCCGGGGCACCCTGTGGGGAGGACCGGCACGGTGGCGCCGTCCGACAGCTGGGCGACGCCGGGGACGTCCCCGTCCCTGCCCATGGCGCGGAGCGCGGGCGTCTGCCCCGCCAACGTGGCGTCAAAGAAGTCGGTCGTCACCTGCGCCACCACGGACTCGTACGGGTTGCGGTGCACGTACGGTGTGAGGTGCGCTGTCTTCAGGTTCGTCGCCCCGAGGAGGCCGAGGTACCACTTGGGAGGCGGGGCGTCGTCGTAGATCTGGGCGCTGCAGGCGGGGATGTTGACGGTGTCGGCGTTGTCCTGCACCACGAGCAATGGCGGCGTCGGCGCAGCGAAGTATGTGCCGTCGAGGCCCTGGAGCTCCGCTCCCGAGAGGACGGCGACCGCCTTCACCCCGGGGAGGCGGCAGCATGTGTTGGCGGCGACCGCCAGCGTGACGTCGCCCCCGTCGGACTGCCCGACGAGCCCGATCTCCGACGCGTTCACGAGGCCCGACAACGCCGACCCCGGCCGGCCGGCGAAGGCCAGGACGGCGGCGACGACGGTCCGCAGCTCGGCCGGGTGGTTGAAGATGTCGTTCTCGTTCATGTACGGCGGCAGGTCGTCGGTGTGGGGGTACGTCGGCGCGGCCACGACAAACCCTGCCGAGGCCCAGGCGGTGAGCAGCACGTCGTACCGGGCCGGTGTCTGCTTGTACCCCTGGGAGAAGACGAGCAGGGGGTAGGGGGCCCGGGCGTGGTCCGGGACGAGCCCTCCCTCCCGGGACCGCGCCGCCGGGAACCAGACGGTGGTGGCCAGGCGCGAGCCCGGTGTCGCGGCCGGTGCCCCGGTTGTGCCGGCGTCGAGCGTGGCTGTGGACACCGGGTACGTGCCGTCGGGCACGACCGGGGGCAGCGGCGCCGTGGTGCTGGTCGGCGCCGACGCTGTCTTGGAGCTGGCCTGGCCGTACGCGACCCCGAGCACGGTGCCTGCCGCGAGCAGCGCCACCACCGCGCCTACGATCACCAGCGGACGGATCCCCCGGCGCGGTGGCATTCGTTCGAACATACACGTGTGCGTTGCAGGTCCGGCTTCGGCGTCACCGCCGTGGCCCGGTCCCGTCGCGCCGTCACGTGACCGTCATCCTGGAGGAGCAAGGTCCTACGATGGAGCTGACCGAACGCGAGATGTCCGCTGCGCCTGCCGACTGGTTCCAACGTGCCAGGTGGTGGGCGGGCAGCCGCCTCTGGGACCGTCGGGCTCCCAAGTGGGAGGAGGAGGGGGCGGCCGGTCTCCAGTCCGTCATCGACGCCGTCGTCGAGGCGGCCGGCGCCGGACCGGGGACGGTCACGATCGACCTCGGGTGCGGGAGCGGACAGCTCAGCGTGCCCCTGGCCAAGCAGGGTGCGCACGTCACCGCGGTGGACATCAGCTCGAGGATGGTCGAGCTGGTCCGGGAGCGCGCCGCCCAGGAGCACCTCGAGCACCTCTCGGCAACCGTGTCGCCCATCGAGCGTCTGGTGCTGCCTCCGGCCAGCGTGGACCTGGTCGTCACCAACTACGTGCTGCACCACCTGCGCGATGCCGACAAGGCCGCGGTCGTGCGAGCTGCCGCGACGTGGCTGCGCCCCGGCGGGCAGCTCGTCGTCGGCGACATGATGTTCGGCCGGGGGCGGACCGACCGCGACCGCGAGATCATCAAGTCCAAGGTGGCCACGATGCTCGGGCGGGGCCCGGGCGGGTGGTGGCGGCTGACCAAGAACGTCTTCCGCTTCACCCTGCGGCTCCGCGAGCGCCCGGTGTCGATGGACACCTGGGTGCGCTACTTCGAGTCCGCCGGGCTGGTCGGTGTCTCACCTCGGTCCGTGGTGGCCGAAGCCGGGATCGTGGTCGGCCGCAAGCCCTGACGGCGGCCGGCGGCGGGGGGGTCCCTGGCGGGCCCGTCAGCCGGCGCCGGCCGACCCCCCGCCCGCCGCGGTCGCACCGGCGAGGACCGTCACGAAGTCCCTGGTCCAGCCCGACTGGTACTGCGTCGCCGGCGGGTACTGGCCCGGGATGGCGGCGGCGAGCGGCGCCCCCGGCGACGCCGCCACGTCCGCCTGGACCCAGTCCGGGTTGATGTCCAGCTCCATCCCGATGACCGCGCCCGTGCTCACCAGGGCCTGGGCCAGGTCGATGGGCAGCGCCGACGCGGAGGCGGCGTAGAGGAGGTCGCCGGCCGCGTCCTCGCCCAGCGCGCTCCTGGCCACGGTCGAGATGTTTGTGACCGTCGCCCCCCAGGCGGCCCATGTCCCCGCCTGCGGGCTCGCCGCCCCGTTCTCCACGAGGGGGGGAAGGTTCTGGCGAACGCTCACCGCCTGGACCCCGGCGGGGGGGAAGCCCGGCTGCCCCCACACGCCGATCGATCCCTGCCCGGCTGTGTCGATCACGAAGCTGGCCATTCCCGGCACGAGCGGCGTGAGCACCTGACCGTCGATCTCGGTGCCGCCGGCCCCGGCTGTCACCTTGAACCCGCCGTTGAAGGCCGCGAGCAGGCTGGGCGCCTCTGTCGCGCTGATCGCCGACAGCGCGTCGGGCGGGAGGCTGGCCGAGCCGGCGGGCGGGTCCTGGCTGCCGTCATGGAGATGGAAGTGCACCTGGTGCGCCCGGAAGCGGATGACCCGCACGGTCGCGCCATCGGGCAACGAGACTGTCCGCTGGTCGATCGCGACGCCGGTCGGCTCCGTGGCGAGCACCGTCCAGCCCGGCTGCGGGGGGACGGTGGTCGTGGTGGTGGTCGTGGGCGCCGGGGCCGTGGTCGTGGGGGCGTGCGCGGCGTGCGCGGCGGCCTGATGGCGGACGTGGACGGAGGTGCCGGTGGCGGCGAGCGAACCGGAACTGCAGGCGGCGAGCAATGGTGCGGACGCCAGCGCCCATCCGAGTGCAGCCCAGGGACGGCGGGTGCGCGCGCCTCCCCTCGGACGAGGCGAGCCGGGCCGCGCCGACGGGGCCGGCCGGGCCCTCCAGGCGGTCACCGTCTCGTCACCGTCGCCCACTCTCCCAGCTGCTCCTGACGATCGCATGACGCGCACAGTCCGGCAAGCGAGGCCGGGCGGATTGGCCTGCTTGCCGGACTGTGCTGACTGGGAGGGTCATCCCGTCGCCACCAGCATGAACTCCGTGCGGCTCGGGTGCATAGGGACCAACGTCCCGAAATTTGCCGCTGCGCATCCCGGCCTCCGGCGCAGTCCCGCCGCCCTCGCACCGCTTCCCGGCCTCCGGCGCAGTCCCGCCTCCGGCAGCTCCGGTCACGGCCACGGCTGGCACGGCTGGGACCTGGGGCCCGTCAGTCGCAGCGCCCCGCACGGATCGAGAGGCGGACGATGCCGGGGCCACGGTTGCGGAGGAGCAGGAGCGGCGATGTCGGGCGCGAGATCACGACCGCCCCCGACGCGGTCGGGCAGTAGCCGCCCCGGTCGTGCACCTCCGTCGGCACCACCACCTCGGTCGGACCTCGAGGGCCGTGGCGGGCTGCCCGGTACGTGAGGGAGAAGCGGCCGGTCGAGGGGTCGAAGGTCATGGCGAGCGGGGTGCCGGCCACCGCCTCGGGGTACACCCTCGACAGCACACTGGCCGTCGAGCGCAGCTTGCCGTCCGCCATGACGAGCGACTCGGCGGCGCTGCCGGTCGGGTCGGCGTAGAACCGCCACGACCAGTACGTCCAGCCGAGCAGCTTGGCGTCGGCCTGGGCGGTGATGGACGAGAGGAGCGCGGCGTCCGAGGTGGCACCGAACTCGCTCATGAACCATGCCGGACCGCCGCGCTGGCGGGCCGAGGCCATCTCCCGGAGGTCCTCGCGGCGGCGGTCGAGCGTCCGGTGCTCCTGGCGCGCGCAGCTGGCGAGGTTCGTGGGATTGCCCGTCTTGGGGCTGCGCGCGCCGCAGTAGACGTGAAAGTTGAAGACCAGGTTCGGGAAGGGCATCGGACCGAGGAACGTCGGATAGCCACGGTTGGCGAAGTTGTCCGGCTCGTCGAAGATGAGCGCCGACGGGTCGGCGGCGAGCAGCGTGGGGATCACGCCGGTCGCGGGGTCGTACGACGGGCAGCTCGTGGGCGAACTGGTGTGGGCGAGCCCGATGTAGAAGCACCGCAGCTCGGCGTCGAACTTCTCGTTGCCGAGCCGGACCAGTGTGGTGGAGAAGGGCTCGTTGAAGGGGTCGAAGCCGATGACCCACGGGTCCGAAGAGAAGAACCTGGCCACCTGGCTCCAGACGAAGTCGAACTGGCCCTGGAGGTCGCCGACGACGTTGTTCTCCCAGAAGTGCTCGTAGGCGACGCCTGCGGCCGCCGTTCCGTAGTTGCGTGACCACCGCCCCGGTGGGTCGACGTTGGGTGCCCCGCCTGTGCACACGGCCCAGTTCGGGGCGCCTTCCCCGTCGAACCGCTCGTTGTAGACGTCCTGGTGCATGTCGAGGATGGTGAAGATGTGGAACCGGGCGAGCAGGTCGACCGTCCGCTCGAGCCGGGTGAGATAGGCGACGAGCACGGCCCGGCTGTACTGGTGTGGGTTGCCGGGAGCGCCGGGGGCGCAGATCGCGGGGTCGTCCGGCGGTTTCGTGCCCGGCTCGAGCCCCCTCCACGTGATGCCGAGGCGGACGACGTCGAAGCCGAGCCTCGCCATGAGCGAGGCGTCGGCGGCGCTGAAGTTCCACGGCCTGCCGGGGTCCGGGTAGACCTCGTAGGGAGCGTGCTTGTAGACGACGTTGACGCCGCGCAGGAGGACGACCCTGCCGAGCGAGTCCCTGAGGAACGGACCACCGGGGGCATGGAGCGGGCCGGCAAGGGGCGGCCGGCCGTCGAGCATGGGTGGCGTCTGGACCGGCGAGGCGAGCGTCGGCAGGTAGGAAGCACCGGGCCTGGGCGCGGGGTGCGGGGCGGCGGACAGTCCGGCCAGGGCGGCGCCGGCGGACAGGGCGACCAGCGCAACCAGAGGGAGCCACGCGGTGAGGCACGCCCGCGGGCGAGAGTCCGCCGACCCGTTCATGGTGCCGAGCATCCGCCGTCGTTCCCCCCGGCGCCAGGGGCGAAGGGCCTCTGCGGCGCCATCCTCCGAACCGGGTGGGTGCGGAGCCGGGTCCGGTGGGCCGCAGCCTGCTGCTCAGCCGCCGAGCAGCGCCTGCGCGCCGACCTCCGCCGCCGAGGGCGCCGAGGACGCCGCCCCGGCCAGGACCGAGCTGGGCAGGGGGTGAAAGTCGCGGTTGCGGATGGTCACGGCCGCGACGACCGCGCCGGCGCCGACGAGGACGGCGGCCACCAGGGCGAGCAGGTCCATGCCCGAGGCGAAGGCGTGGGACACCGCATCGAGGAGCGCCGGGGTGCCGTGGTGGAGACCGGCGGCGGCGACCTTCCGGGCGAGGTCCGCCTCCGGACGGTGGAGCCGGCCCTGCAGGCTGGACTGCACCTGGTTCTGGAAGAGCGCGCCCCACGCAGCGACGCCGGTGGCGAGGCCGCCCATGCGGAAGGTGTTCGACAGCCCCGAGGCCATTCCGGTCCGCTCAGGGGGCACGACGCCGAGACCGGTCCGGGCGATCGCCGGGTTCGACACGCCGACACCGACACCGGTGACGACCAAGCCGGGCAGCATCGCCGTCCATCCCGAGGCCGGGCCGACGAGGAGCAAGAGCGCGACGCCGGCGGCGGTGAGCGCGAGGCCTCCCCCGAGCAGAACGCCCGGGGCGGCACGGTCGAGATGGTTGCGCAGCAGGAGGGGGACGGCGAAGGAGAGCACCGTGCTGGGGAGCAGGCGCAGCCCGCCCTGGAACGGTGAGTACCCGAGGTCGTTCTGCAGATAGAGGGTGAAGAAGGGGAACAGGCCGAACATGCCGGCCCCGAGGGCGAAGGTGCCGACCGACACGCCCGTGAAGCTGGGCCGGCGGAGCAGCGAGAGGTCGAACATGGGGCGCTCCTGCCGGAGCTCGACGACAACGAACGCCGACAGGAGGAGCGCGGCTCCGGCCAGCACACCGATGATCATCGGGCTCGACCACCCGGCCGCGTTGCCCCGGATGAGCCCGAAGATGAGCAGGAACAGCGCTCCCGAGAACAGGACCACCCCCGGCACGTCGAGCGTGTGCGAGCCCGGGTCGGAGACGTTCCGCATGGACCTGCCGGAGAGCAGGACCGTCGCGATCCCGACCGGCACGTTGACGAAGAAGATCCAGCGCCATCCGAGGCCGCCGGTCAACGCCCCGCCGATGAGCGGACCGACGGCGACCGCCCCTCCGACCGTCGCTCCCCACAGCGCGATCGCCCGGGCGCGGGCCGGGCCGTGGAAGTCCTGGCCGATGAGTGCCAGACCGGTGGCGAACATCGCCGCGCCGCCCACCCCCTGCAGGGCTCGGAACCAGATGATCATCGCCGCCCCGGTGCTCAGCCCGCAGAGCAGCGACGCCACCGTGAAGACGGCGACGCCGGCCACGAAGACGCGCTTCCGACCGAAGCGGTCGGCGAGCGTGCCGCTCGTCAGGATCAGGGCGGCGAGCACGACCGCATAGGCGTCGATCACCCACTGCAGGTCGCCGAACCCGGCGTGGAGGTGCCGCTGCATCGTGGGCAGCGCGACCTGGACGATCGTCACGTCCACGAGCAGCATGAAGGTGGCGCCGCAGACGGAGAGCAGCGTCAGGCGCGGCCGACCGGCGGCGACGGGTGACGCAGGCATGGCGGCAGTCTACGGTCGCCGGTCGGGACCGGACGGAGCACTCGGAGGCGCGTCGAGGTGGGGCAGTGGGCGACCGACCAGTTCGAGGAGAGCAGGCCCCGGCTCAGGGCCATCGCTCTTCGGATGCTCGGTTCGCAAGCGGAGGCGGATGACGCGGTCCAGGAGGCGTGGCTCCGGTTGCACCGGGCCGGGCCGGAGGGCAGCTCCTGCTCGCCGATGCCATCGGGCCGGCGCTCGTGGTCGTGCTCGACTCCCTCGAGCCGGGCGAGCGCCTGGCGTTCGTGCTCCACGACCTCTTTGGCGTGCCGTTCGCCGAGATCGCGCCGATCGTGGGCCGGTCACCGGCCGCCACCCGGCAGATGGCGAGCCGGGCCCGGCGCCGACTGCAAGGTCGCCTGGCGCCGGTGGCGCACGAAGGGCGCACCCCACCGGGCCAGAGGGAGCTGACCGAGGCGTTCCTGGCCGCCGCCCGTCAAGGGGACTTCGGGGGACTCGTCGCCATGCTCGACCCGGACGTCGTGCTCCGCGCCGACCCGGTGGCGGTGCGGGCTGCCGCGGCCCGCCAGGCGCACGGTGCCCCGCAGCTCGAGGAGGAGCTCTGGGGTCGCGACGCCGTGGCCAGGATCTTTGCCGGAAGGGCAGCCGGGGCACAGGTCGGCATGGTGAACGGGGTGCCCGCCGCGGTCTGGGCGGTGGACGGCCAGCCACGGGGCGTGTTCCTCCTGCGCTGGGACGGCTCCACGATCGTGGAGATCGAGATCGTGGTCGACCCGCGCCGTCTTCGGTCGCTCGACATCACCGTGTGAGCCGGTCGCAGGCGCCGGTCACATTCCCGCCGCCCCGTCCGTCATGGAGCTGACGAGACGCAAGGGCCCGGAACGGCCCACGACAGAGGAGCGACGATGACTGGCGCACCCACCGAAGGGATCACGACGGTCCTGCACCCCGTGTCCGACCTCGACGCGGCAAAGGCCGTCTACACCGCACTGCTCGGCGTCCAGCCCTCGACCGACGGGCCGTACTACGTCGGCTACGAGGCGGCGGGCCAGCACATCGGGCTGGTGCCGGGCGGCGGGCCGCAGGGGATGACGTCCCCTGTCGCCTACTGGCACGTCCCCGACATCGAGGCGAAGGTGGCGGAGGTCGAGGCCGCCGGAGCGACGGTGAAGGACGCTCCCCGCGACGTCGGCGGCGGCCGCCTGGTGGCGAGCGTCGTGGACCCCGATGGCAACGTGCTGGGGCTCGTCCAGGACCGGTGAGCGACCCCTGTCACGGCGGCCCGCACCGCCCGTGCCGCCGGCTCGTCCCAGCCGGCGGCGACCACCCGCCCGTGGCAGTGGGGGCCGGCGCAGCGCGAGGATGGCGTATGACCAACTCCCGCCTGCCCGCCCTGCTCCACCCCTTCGCCCGCCCGGCCGCGGACCGCGACGAGTTCGTGGACATCGTCTCCGGCTCGGGAGCAGAGGTGGTGGACGCCCAGGGCCGTCGCTACGTCGACGCCCTCGGCAGCCTGTGGTACTCGACCGTCGGCCACGGCCGGGCCGAGATCGCCGACGCGATCGCCGCCCAGCTCGAGACGCTGGACGCCTTCCACCTCTTCGACCGGTTCACGAACCCCCCTGCCGACGCGCTGGCGGAGCGGCTGGCCGCCATCGCGCCGATGCCCGACGCCCGCGTGTTCCTCACCTCCGGCGGGTCGGAGTCGGTGGAGACGGCGGTCAAGCTGGCCCGCATCGCCCAGGTGCAGGCCGGCCATCCGGAGCGCACGGTGGTGGTCAGCCGCGAGCCCTCGTACCACGGGGTGACCTTCGCCGCGATGACGCTCACGGGCCTGGCGGGGAACCGGGAGGGGTTCGGCCCGCTCGTCCCCGACGTGGCGAGGGTGCCCTACGACAGCGTCGAGGCGCTCGACGAGCTCGACGCGGTGAAAGAGGGGCGCGTCGCCGCCGTCATCGCCGAGCCGGTGGTGGGCGCCGGCGGGGTCTACCCCCCGCCGGAGGGGTACTTCGCCGCGCTGCGCGAGCGCTGCGACCGATGGGGCGCCTACCTCATCTGCGACGAGGTGATCTGCGGCTTCGGCCGGCTGGGGGAGTGGTGGGGCTCGACCCACTACGGTGTGCAGCCCGACCTGGTCACCTTCGCCAAGGGTGTGACCTCCGGCTACCAGCCGCTCGGCGGCGTGCTGGTCGGGAGCGCGGTGCGGGGCCCGCTGGAGGCCGACAGCAGCTTCGTCTTCCGCCACGGGTACACCTACAGCGGCCACCCGGTGGCTGCTGCGGCCGCCCTCGCCAACTTGGACGTCATCGAGCGGGAAGGTCTGATCGAGCGCGCCGGTGCCATCGGTGAGGTCCTCGGCAAGGGCCTCGGGAGCCTCGTCGATGGGACCCGGGTGCGCGAGGTGCGCGGCACGATGGGTGTCTGGGCCCTGGGACTGAGCGAGGACGTCCCGGCGCCCGCCCTGCGCGACACGATGCTCGAGTACGGCGTCATCGCGCGTCCCATCGGTGCGACGGCGATCGCGTACTGCCCGCCGCTGGTGGTGACCGACGAGCAGCTCGAGCAGTGTGTCGAGGGGACCCGCGAGGCGCTGTCGGCGCTGGAGAAGGCTCGGAGCTGACCCGCCTCAGCCCCGGCCCACCCGGAGGGCCGCGGCGCAGAGAGCACCCGCCGCTGCCAGTCCACCGACGAGCTCCCGGCGGTGGAGCGACATCCACAGGACCGGGTCCTTGTCGTGCGACTTCTCGTTGAAGGAGCCGCGAGCGCCACGGTCGGTGTCGTCGCTGCGCGGCGCCCCGACCCACATGTTGCGGCGGGGGTGGTCGGCGAGGTACGCGATCGCCCGCGCCGGAAGCTCGGGTTGGAAGATCGGGGGCACCGGCATCGGATGCTCGTCCATCTTGTTCAGGTTCCAGTCGAATGTGCGCGTTCCTCCCGAAGGCTCGTTGGGCGCTCGCGACCTCTCTGCATGCCCGCGCCTTTGGGTAGAGCAACATCATGGAGGCACCTGCTGGGATTCGAAGGAACGGGTTCGCACCGATCGGCGACTACGCCCTGCTGGGCGACGGCCGGACGACGGCGCTGGTCGGCGCCGACGGCTCACTGGACTGGTGGGCGCTCCCGGCCATGGACGCGCCCCCAGCCTTCGACCGCTTGCTGGGCGGGGACGAGGGAGGCCGCTTCGAGCTCTGCCCGAGCGGGCCGTTCCGGGCGACGCGCCGCTACCGGTCCGACACGGCGGTCCTGGCGACGACGTTCGAGACTGCCGCCGGATCGGTGACGGTGGTCGACTGCCTCAACCGCCTGGGTGCCAAGCCGCTCCCGTGGACCGAGCTCGTGCGTGTCGTCGAAGGTGCCAGCGCGCCCGTCCCGATGCGATGGCGGATCGCGCCGGGGAGGTGCCTCGGCAGCGCCGAGCCGTGGTGCGCCGACAGCGCCGGCGTGATCACCATCCAGCTGGGCGACCAGTCGCTCGGCGTGGTCACCGCCGATGCCGGGGCGCCACAGGTCGGCTCCCACGAGGTGGAGGGGTCCTTCGTGGCGCAACCTGGAACGACGTCGGTCGTCGCCATCGTGGCGACGGGCAGGGAGCCGGTGCCCGTGCCCGACGTCGCGGAGATGCTCGAGCGCCTGCAGGAGACGACCGACGGATGGCGGGCGTGGCGCCGGCGCATCCGGTACGACGGGCCGGCACGCGACGCGGTCGTCCGCAGCGCCCTCACCCTCAGCCTGCTCACCACGGCATCCGAGGGGGCGAACGTCGCCGCCGCGACCACGTCGCTTCCCGAGGTGGTGGGCGGCGACCGGAATTTCGACTACCGCTTCGCGTGGGTGCGCGACGCCTCGTTCGCCCTCGACGCCCTCTCGGATCTCGGCCTGCACACGGAGGTCCATGCGTCGCTGTCCTGGCTCCTGCGTGCCGTCGCCCGCACCGCGCCCGACGTCCACGTCTTCTACACGCTCGGAGCCGAGCCGGCGTCTGGCGACATGTCCGACGTCCCCTCCCTCGCCGGCTACCTCGGGACCCGACCGGTCCACGTCGGGAACAACGCCGCGACCCAGCGGCAACTGGGGGCGCACGGCCACGTCATGGACGCCCTCTGGCGGTACGTCGAGCACGGCGGGCGGCTGGACCCGGCCACCCAGCAGCTGGTCGGGGACCTGGCCGACCGTGTGTGCGACCTGTGGCGCTCCGCGGACGCGGGGCTGTGGGAGCTCAGCCAGTACGAGACATACACGAGCTCCAAGACCGGCTGTTGGGTCGCGCTCGACCGCGCCGTGCGCTTCGCGGAGGCCGGTCAGCTCGAACATGTGCACGTGGACCGGTGGCGCGCGGTTCGCCAAGACGTCCACGAGTGGGTGGACCGGCACTGCTGGTCGCCGACGAAACGGGCGTACACGATGCACTCGGGGACCGACGACCTGGACGCCGCGGTGCTGCTCATGGCGCGGACGGGGTTCTGCCCAGCGGGCGACGAGCGGCTGGCCGGCACGGTCGATGCCATCCGCAGCGAGCTGTCGGCAGGTGGCCCGCTCCTCTTCCGCTACTCGTCCATGAAGGGAAAGGAAGGGGCGTTCGCCGCCTGCTCCTTCTGGATGGTCGAGGCATTGGCGCACTGCGGCAGGCACGAGGAGGCGAGGCGCCAGTTCGACGAGAGCCTGCGCTACTGCAACGACGTCGGGCTCTTGTCGGAGGAGGTCGACCCCGCCGACGGGGACCTGTTGGGCAACTTCCCCCAAGGTCTCTCCCACCTTGCCCTGGTCGGCGCGGCGTGCGCCGTGGCGAGAGGTCCGTCGTCCGGCTGAGCCGTCGCCCCCTATGGGACGTTCGCCCCTAGCGGCGGGCCATGCCGTTCCGGCACGGTGAGGGAATGGAACGGAGCGTCAGCTGACCATGGCCCCTGCGAGCAACGTCATCCGGGTCGACCACAAGGACGGCGACCTCTTCGAGGTCGCCGTCCGAGGGCACCTGCTCCACGTCGACCAGCCGGTCCACGACGGCGGCAGCGATGCCGCTCCCACGCCGACGGAGCTGTTCGTGGGGGGACTGGCGTCGTGCGTGGCCTTCTACGCCCGGCGGTACCTCGACCGCCACGACCTGCCGACGGCGGGATTGTCGGTGACGGCGACGTTCGTCATGGCCGGGCACCCGGCGCGCGTGGGGGAGGTCGACGTGGCGATCACCGTCCCCGAGGGCGTGCCCGACGAGCGGCGAGCCGGGCTGCTGGCAGTCGCTCAGCACTGCTCGGTGCACAACTCCTTGGCGCAGCCCCCCCAGGTGACGATCGGGCTCGCCG
>JAJYVT010000054.1 GCA_021791845.1 Actinomycetes bacterium
TATCGGGAGTGCAACGGGCAGATCGGTTAGCCGGGCAGCCCCGATGACCCCCATCGAGGCATGCGTCACACCATCGGGCGGCCCGACTGGCCGCCGGACCACCTCTACTTCAGTGGTCTCCTAGATGTGAGTCAGGCGACCTGCACCCGCCCGAGCAGGCGAGGATCTCCAGAGCGGAGATACCTGTACTTACCCACTACACGTGTATAGCAGCATCCAATGAAGGGTGCGAATCGGGCGGCCGAGGCGAAGGACCCCCGTGACTCACGAGTGGCCGCTCGCCACACCGATGAGAGCGCCCACCGCGAAGGTCACGGATCCGGCGGCAGCAGCGACCGCCAAGGACCGCAGACCCGAGATCCAACGGTTGCGGCCGGTGAACGTGCCCAGGAGTGCGCCGACGACGAGGGCGGCCGTCCCCGCCAGCGCGATCGCCAGGACGAGCGCGGCAGACCGCCCGAGGCCGACGAGGTAGGGGATCAGCGGGATGACCGCTCCCGTCGCGAAGGCGACGAACGAGGCGACGGCCGCCTGGACGGGAGAGCCGAGCGAGCCCGGGTCGATGCCCAGCTCCTCCCGCGCGTGCGTCTCGAGCGCCAACTCCTTGTCGGCCATCATGTCGTCGGCGAGCCGAACGGCCAGTGTCTCGCTGATCCCGCGCCTTCGATAGATGTGGATGAGCTCCTGGCGCTCCGCCGCCGGGTACTGCTCGATCTCGCGCCGCTCGATCGCGAGCTCGCGCTCGAACAGCTCCACTTGGGCGCGCATCGAGATGTACTCGCCGGCCGCCATCGAGAAGGCGCCGCCCAGGAGCCCCGCGAGACCGGCGATGCGGACGAAGCTGGGCGCAACGCTGGCGCCGGCAACCCCGAGGATGAGCGACACGCTGGTCACCAGGCCGTCGCTGATGCCGAACACCGAGGCACGAGCGCCACCACCGGTGATGTCCCGGTGGACTTCGCCTCCGTGCGCGGGGGCAACTTCACTGACCATTCCATCCCCTTCCAAGGGTCGTTGTGGACGAGCCGTTCCGTTCGACGGCGCCGAGATCTGGACGCAGGTGCAGCGGAGTCAAGGAGCCGCCAGTTCCCGCAGGTGCGACGTGAGCAACGGCACGGCCTCGCGCCAGTCGCCGACGACGCCCACGTCGGCAAGATGGAAGACCGGTGCCGATGGGTCGACGTTGATCGCCAGCACGGTGCCGGCCGCCTGTGCGCCGAGCATGTGGTTGAGCGAGCCGCTCAGGCCGACCGCCACGTAGAGGCGCGGGGTGATGCTGCGGCCGGTGATGCCCACCTGCCGGGCACGAGGCACCCATCCTGCGTCCGTGACCTTCCGGGTGGCGACCAGTTCGGCCCCGAGCACCGTGGCCAGCTCGTGCACGTGGGCGTACTCGCCCGGAGGCACGCCCCGCCCGACCCCGACGACAACCTGCGCCCCGGCGAGGACGTCCACCTCGTCGTCTCTTCGCAGCGAGTGCCGGAGGACGCGCCCACGCGGTTCGACCGCCAGACTGGAGACGCGGGCCAACTCGTGGCGTGCTGGCGGGATGGCGAGCATCCCGGGTCGTAGCGTCACGATCTTGACCGGCGACGTGCAGGCGATGTCGGCGAGCAGCGTCCCGGAGAACGCAGGCTTCCCGGCCACGATCGTGCCGTCCACGACGTCGACCGTCGCGGCGTCGCCGACCAAGCCGGCACCGAGCGCAGCCGCGATCCGTGCCGCCACCTCGCACCCGAAGGTCGTGCTCGGCGCGAGCACGACCCCGGGCCTGTGCGCCGCCGCCCAACCCTTCAGGGCGGCCGCGACGTCCTCGGTCGCCAACGGTGAGGCGGGCCGGGTCGACACGACCTGGAGGACGTCGTCGGCTCCAAGGGCGCCGAGCCGGGCCGCCACCTCATGACGGTGGAGGGGATCCTCACCTGTCGGAGCGGGGGCGAGGGCGATCACCCTCCCTCCGAGCTGACGTGCCACGCGCGCTGCCGCCCCTAGGAGCTCGGCCGCGATCCGTGGACGGCCCGGCTCGACGAGCGCGGCGACCGCCCGATCGTCGACCTCCAGGGGCGCGGTGCGTCGACCGGCGGCCTCCCCACACGGCTTCTCGACGGATGGTGCTCCGGACGGTGCGACGGACGGCGTTGCCCCGGCCCCAGCGGTCGTGGCGAGTCCCGGTTCCTCGCCCGGGCATCCGAGGGCACCGCGGTCGGCCAGGAAGCGCACGGCGGTCGCCACCTGGGTCGCCAGGTCGCCGGAGAGCACCCGCCGCTCTCGGTGGTGCGTCAAGCCGCGGGTCGAGCCGACGGTGGTCGGGCTCCCGTCCGCGCCCCAGGGACCGTCGCCGAGCTGTGCCGCAGTCAACCGTCGGATGCGCCAGGTTCGAACCGTGGTCCGGACCTCGGTGTCGACCTTGCAGGGCGCACAGAGGCGCTCGGCGACCGAGACAAGCGCCGGGAGGCGCACCTCCACCTCCTCCCACCCGTCCTCGTGCTCGAGCCCGAGATGGAGGACGCGGCCCGCCACCCGCATGCGCCGTGCTCCGGAGGCGAAGGGGAGATCGAGGAGCTCGGCGAGCTCGGGGCCTACCTGTCCCGTGCCGCTGTCGACGGAGCTCCGTCCGACCAGGACCACGTCGAAGATCCCGTTCCGCTGGACGGCTGCAGCCAGGGCGCGGGCGGTGGCGAGCGTGTCGGACCCGGCGAAGGCCGGGTCACAGAGATGGACCCCGCCGTCGGCGCCCCAAGCGACCGCCTCGCGGAGCACGTCCTCGGCCGAGGGGGGGCCGAGGGTGAAGACGGTGCACGACCCAGCCGACGCCTTGGCCAGGGAGACGCCTTGGGCCACGGCCCGACGGCAGTACGGGTTCATCTCGAGCGCCATCCCGTCGCGGCGCAACCGCCCGTCGGGCCCCAGCTCGAGGGACTGAGGGACCGGCACCTGCTTGGCCAGAGCGGCAATCCGAAGGGGCTGCCGGTGATCGTCGACATCGTCGGGTGCTGTCACGTTGCGACCTGCTCGGCTCGTGCCGGAGCCGGGCGGCACCCGGCGCCGGGCTGGGGGGCCGGCGTTCGCAGCGACCCGTCGGGCGGTGGCGAAGCATCGGCCAGGCAGGGGAGCGTGACCACGACGCGGGCACCGCCTCCGGCTCGGTTGGCTGCCTCGACCGACCCGCCGTGGGCCTCCACGAGCAGGCGCACCACGGCCAAGCCGAGGCCCACGCCCCGCCGCGGCGGACTTCGTCGGTCAGCGGAGGCGGACGCCACGGAAGGGGATCCGCTCGACGCGCGCGTGAAGCGGTCGAACGCCTTGGGCAAGAAGTCGTCGGGGAACCCCGGCCCGCGGTCTTGGACCTCCACGACGGCGCCCCCCGGGGTGTTGCAGACGAAGACTTCCACGAGCGGGGTCGTCGCCGCATGGTCCAGGGCGTTGGCGACCAGGTTCTCCACGATCTGGTGGAACCGGACGGTGTCGACGGTCGCTGCCACGCCTGGCTGCGCATCGAGCGCCAGTGAGATGCCGCGCGCCTGCGCCGCCACGGAGAGCGACTGGAGTGACGACGAGATCAGCGGCTCCAGCTCCTGGGTGGCAGCGGAGAGCCGCAGCGCGCCCTCGTCGCCGCTCGCCAGCAACAAGAGATCGTCAGACAGCCGGACGAGCTGGTCGATGCGCGGCCCGAGGACGTCGAGCGACGCACGCACCTCCGCGTCGGTTCGACCCCGGCGTCGGGCCAGCTCGACTTCAGCTCGCAGGACGGAGAGTGGCGTCCGGAGCTCGTGGCTGGCGACGGCCACGAACTCCCGTTGCCGCTTGATCGCACCCCGGAGCAGGTCCAGCAGTTCGTTGAGCGTCCGAGCGAGCCGGGCGATCTCATCATGGGAGGTGGGCACGGCCAGGCGGTTGTCGGGATCACTGGTCAAGATGGCCATGGCTTCGCTCCGAAGGCGCTCCACCGGCCGCAACGCCACCCCGGCGAGGAGCCAGGACCCGACGCCGACGATCGCCACCACGAGCGGTCCGCCGATGAAGAAGGCCTGCGCCAGGCGACTTCGGGCATTGGTCAGCTCGTCGAGCGACGCGCCGACGACGAGGACCAGGTCCGGCCGGCTGGGCGCCGATTCGACGAGGACCAGTCGCGGATCGTGCCACCCGGCACGCGACCGCTGGACGAACGTCGGCCCGTGCAGCGCCTCTCGGCGCACCGCCGCTGTTGCCAGCGCCTTGGTGCCGGCTCGGGTCGTCGTGTACTCCACCCGTCCTGTGCGGCGGAGGACCTGCAACGTGCTCTGATCGTCCACCGGGCGCGGCCGCCGAGCGGTGGCGAGCAGGACCCGTCCGTCAGCCAAGTCCCGCTCCAAGCGGTGCGCGCTGCGACGGAGGAAGTCCTCCAGCGTGGCGTGCATGCTGGCGGCGAGGCTCATCTCGAGCGCCACGCCGCCCGCGACCACGAGGATGGACGCCACCACGGTCACGATCAGGGAGAGCCGGAGGCGGATCGGCATCCGGCATCACCGCTGGAGCCGCAGGCAGTAGCCCGCACCTTGGATGGTCTCGATGTCGACCAGGCCGGAGAGCCCGTTGAGCTTCCGCCGGAGGTGCGCGATGTGCTGGTCGACCGAATTGACCGACACCGAGGCGTCGTCGCCCCACACCCCCCGGTGGAGCACCCTCCGACTGAGCACGATGCCTGCCCGGCGCATGAAGAACGCCAGGACCTCCTGCTCGCGCGGCGACAGTGGGATCTCGACCGTGCCGCTCCACACTCGCCGGGTGACGGGGTCGAGCCGCAGCGTCCCGACGGTGATGAGCCCCCTGCCGGCGGCGGCGGCCCGCCGGAGGACGGCGCGCAACCGTGCGGTCAGCTCCGCCAGGCTGAACGGCTTCACCAGGTAGTCGTCGGCCCCGTCGTGGAACCCGAGGACCCGGTCTTCGACGTCGCCGTAGGCGGTGGCCATGAGCACCGGGACCCAGCAGCCGGACTGTCGGAGCCGGTAGCAGACCTCCCTGCCGTTCAGGCGGGGCAGGAGCAGGTCGAGGACGACGGCGTCCACCGCGCCAGCCGTGCCGCGACGCTCCGGATCGAGGAGGATGTCGAGCGCCATCGCTCCGTCGCCAGCCTCCTGGACCTTGAAGCCCTCTTCGACCAGGAAGCGCCGCACGGCCGTGCGGAGCTCCGCGTCGTCCTCAACGACCAGGACGGTCCCGGCACCGCCGGACATCGCCCCGATTGCCGGATCAGGAGTTGACGCCGCTGTCACGGCCGGCCACGCCATCGACGATGTGGCGTTGGAGCAGGAAGAAGATGAGGACGATCGGGGCGAGCGCGAGGACGACGGCCGACGTGAGCTTCCGCCAGTTCGCCTCGAAGGTCTGCATGTAGTGGGAGAGCGCGACCTCGATGGGTTGGACGGAGTGGGACGTCGTCATGATCAGCGGCCACTGGAACTGGTTCCACGAGCTGATGAAGGTGAGAAGCGCGACCGTGACGACCGCCGGACGCGCTAGCGGCAGCGCGACCCTCCAGATGTAGCGGAGATGCCCGACGCCCTCGAGCCGTGCCGCCTCCCAGTAGGCCCGGGGCAGGCCCTTGAAGAACTGCCGGAACAGGATCACCCCGAACGTGCTGGCGGCGAAGGGCACGATCTGGATCGCGAAGGTGTTGAGGAGGTGGAGATGGACGGCGACGGCGTACTGCGGGATCAGCAGCGCCTGGGTCGGGAGCATGATGACCGCGAGCACGAGGAAGAAGAAGACACCGCTGCCGCGGAAGCTGAGCTCGGCGAGGGCGTAGCCCGCCGTCGCCGACGTGGCGATCACGAGGACGACGGTCGTCCCGGCGATGAAGACCGTGTTGCCGATGTACCGGACCCAGTCGGTGTGGTCGAGGACGTACCCGAAGGCCCCGAAGTGGAACGCGGGAAGGAAGCGCGGCGGCAGCGAATAGACACCGCCGTGGGAGTTGAAGGCGGTGACGAGGACCCAGTACAGCGGGAAGGCGAACAGCGCGGCGATCCCGACGACTGCGATCCACCGGGCGAGCCGGGCCGGTCGCAGGCGTGGCCGTCCGCCCGCCGGGTGCGCGGGCTGGCTCATCGGTAGAACACCAGTCGGTTGGAGATCCACTTCTGGACCAGCGTCAGCAGGAGGATGATCACGAAGAGGACCAGCGCCATGGCGGCGGCCAGGCTGAAGTGGTCGTAGACGAAGGCCGTCTGGTAGACGAGCAAGGCGTCGGTGGTGGTGGAGAAGGCGGGCCCGCCAGCCCCCCCGTGCGGGCCGCCGGTCATCGTGTAGATCTGCGAGAACGCCTGCCAGCTGTTCACCGTCGCGAGGATGACGACAAAGAACGTGGTGGGCGACAGGAGCGGCCAGATGATCCGGCGGAAGACCCGTCGACGTTTGGCGCCGTCCAGCTGGGCCACCTCGACCAGCTCGCGGGGGACGTTGGCCAGGCCGGCCAGGAAGATGATGACGTAGAGACCCAGCGAGTGCCAGAGGGTGTCGATCATCACCGCCGGGAGCGCCCAGTGCGTTGTGCCGAGCCACCCGACGGAGGGAAGGTGCAGCGAGGTGAGCACGAAGTTGGCGAGCCCGAACTGCGGGTTGAAGATCCAGACCCAGATGATCGACGTGGCCACCACCGGGGTGACGTGGGGGAGGAAGACGGCCGAGCGCCAGATCCCGCCTCGTCGTGCCGTCACGGCTTCTCGCAGCACGAGGGCGATCCCGAGGGCGAGGAGGACGGTGGCCGGGATCATGACCAGGGTGTAATAGGCGGACGTCCACAGTGAGTGGAGGAAGAGAGGCTGGGCGAAGAGCCGCCTGAAGTTCTCCAAGCCGACGAACGTGGTTGCCGACGACAGCACTCCCCAGTGGAAGAACGAGATGTAGACGAGGTAGGCCGCGGGGACGTAGAAGAAGACGGTGAAGACGGCGACGGCCGGGAACAGGAGCCCGTAGGCGACGGCGTGGTCCTTCAGGCGACGGAGCACGCCCGGCCGGCGCCGTCCCGGGTGCCGGAGCCCCCTGCCGGCACCTCGGTGCGATCCGAGCGCCGGTGCCGCGGTGGCATCGATCGTCATCGCGGTCCCCGGCGGCGGGCCGTCATGCCGTCACCGCGACACGGGCCGACCCGGCGAACGTCCCCAGGCGGCTACCCGAGAGGGCGTCGAACGCGTGCACGCGCTCCGGAGCGGCCCGCAGCCGGAGCCGGGCGCCACGGTCGACGACAGAGGCGGCGTCCAACTTCGCCACGACGCGTTGCCCGTCGTGGGAGCCGAGGGTCCCGTGCACCAGCACGTGGCTTCCCAGGTCTTCCACCAGCTCGACCCGGCACGACAGCCCGATCGACGTGTGGTCCGGCTCCCCGGCGATCTCGAGGTGCTCCGGACGTATACCCAGGGTGATCGGCTGGCCGTCGCGGTGGATGGCCGGATCCGGCCGGCGAGGCAGCCGGATCTCGTCACCCAGCGTGATGTCGTCCCGGTCCTTCTCGATCCACGGCAGCGTCCACAGGTTCATCCCCGGCGACCCGATGAACTCGGCGATGAACGCCTCCGCCGGGGCGTCGTAGATCTCCCGCGGCGACGCAACCTGGCGGACCCTCCCTTCGTGCATCACGACGATGCGGTCCGCCAGCGTCAGCGCTTCACTCTGGTCGTGCGTGACGTAGATGGTGGTGATCGGCAGCTGCTCGTGGAGCCGCGAGAGCTCCATCCGCATCCGCTCGCGGAGGTTGGCGTCCAGGTTCGAGAGCGGTTCATCGAGGAGGAACACCTGGGGACGTCGGACGAGGGCGCGGCCCAGTGCCACTCGCTGGCGCTGTCCGCCCGAGAGCTCTTTGGGGCGGTGGTCCAGCACGTGCTCCAGCTCGAGGAGCCGGGCGATCTCCTGCACCAGGTCCCGCTCTTCTGCCCGGGCCGATCGGCGTGAGCCCCTCGGCCGGCGGGACTGCAGGCCGAAGGAGAGGTTCCCGCGGACGGTCATGTGCGGGTAGAGGGCGTAGTTCTGGAACACCATCCCCACGCTTCGCCGGTCGGGAGGCTCGTGGTTCACCACGACCCCGTCGAAGCGCAGCTCGCCGTCCGTGATCTGCTCCAGGCCGGCAACCATGCGCAGCGTGGTGGTCTTCCCGCACCCCGACGGCCCGAGCAGCACCAGGAGCTCGCCGTCGTCCACGGAGAGGTCGACGCCGTCCACGACGGTGTCGTTCCCATACCGCTTGACCAGGCCGTCCATCTCAATAGTTGCCATTCCATCTCCTGCACGGGTCGCCCCCGTACGGTACGGGTCGTACGTAACCGGGCCGTGTCCTGTTCGCGGACACGAGGTGAACTTCTTCCCATCCACAACGCCCGGATCTGACAGGGCGTTCACGCCGCCCGACCTCGCTCGGTGCCCGAGCCGGCGGAGCAGGTCGAGGCCGAGGGAGCGGCCTAGAGCTGGCTCGTTGTGTTCATGTAAGCGTCAGCCTGCGTCTGCAGTGTCTCGAGGGCCGCCCGCACGGACTGCTTGCCCGTCACCGCGTTGTACCAGGCGGTGTCCAGTGCGGCCTGCACCTCCTTGTAGCTGTTGCTGACCGGCCGGGGGACGGTGTAGGGAGACTCGACGGCTTGGATGGTCGTCGCCATGCCGGGGTGCGCCTTCAGGTAGGAGGCGGGGATCGCTTTGATCCCTGCCCGGGTCTCCGGCGCGAACCCGGTGTGCTCGGCCCAGTAGACCTGCTGGGACGGCTGGAACCACCACTCCACGAACGTGGCCGCTGCCGCGTCCTGCGCCTTCGAGTGCCCCTTGGGCAGGACGAAGCCGAGTCCCTGGTCGATGTTGGCGGCGTGGCCGGTGCTTCCCGCCGGTTCGACGAACGCCCCCACCTTGAAGGAGGTGCCGACCGCGGCGAGCGCCTTGGCGTAGCCCGCCGAGGTGCCGTCGATCATCGCCATCTTCCCGGCGCCGAAGTCCTCGCGCAGGGTGGTCCCGTGGTGGATCTGCAGCTCGCCGGCGCTGTAGAGCGACCGGAAGTAGGAGAAGGAAGCCCTGGCAGCGGAACTGGTGAAGGCGACAGCAAGCCCGAGGGTGTTGCCGCCTTTGAGCAGCGTACCACCGTCGCTCATGAACGCCGGCAGGATGTGCGCCGAGGAGTCCTTCCAGCCGAGCGGGATCACGCTGGGGTCCTTGGCCTTGATGGTGGCCGCGTCGGCGGCCAGCTGCTTCCAGGTGGTGGGCGCCGCCGTGATGCCAGCCGCCTGGAACATTGTCTTGTTGTAGAGGACCTGGGACAGCTTGACGTCGGCTTGGAGCCGGTAGTGCTGGCCGTTCACCATGCCGTTCTCCCAGACGGCCGGCGTGAAGTTCTTCTTCGTGATCGTCTTGCTTCCCTTGATGAACTTGTTCCATGACACGAGGGCTCCGGCTTGCACGAGTTGGCCGTCGTAGTGGCTGATCTCGGCCAGTGCCGGCGCGGTGCCCGCCGGGATGGCAGCGAGGAGCGCCTTCGAGGCCTTGGTGACGACGATCGTGACCTTGACGGAGCCCTTGTGGGTCTTGTCGAACCGTGTCACGAGTGCGGACATGGCATCGCCGACCGGCCCGCCGTTGTGCGACTCCCAGAGTGTGATGGCGACGGTTACATGCTTCTTGGAGTCCGACCGATGCGGGCTGGCCGCTGCTGGTGCCGCCCCGGCCAGGAGAACCGCCGCTCCGATCGCGAGGGACGGGGGAAGTCGCCGAAGCCGCCGCGTGGCTCGGTCGCGTGGGGATGCCATGACGCCCTTCGGGTCCTCATCGGTCGACATCGTGCTCCGTCCTCCCGTCGTGGGCTCGAGCCAGTACCAGCTGGCTTGCTGGTGGCGGCAAGGTACCGACCGCAGGTAGCGCGGGCGCGTCACCGGAGGGACTGGAAGGTGAACGTTGGTCGGCCGGCGATGAACAGTTCTGACGGCGAGCTCAGGAAGCTGAACGCGCCCCGGGTCGGCCCTGGACCGAGGCGCCACGTGGGCGGCGTGATCCTGCACCTGCCGGGGAGTCGACAGTGCATCGAGGAGTGCACTATCATGCACTCATGGAGCCGCACACCCGAGAGCTCGCCGTCCAGATCGGCTCCCGGGTCAGAGCCGAGCGGCAGTCGCGTCGTTGGACGCTCGACCAGCTGGCCGAGGTGGCAGGGGTGAGCCGCCGGATGCTCGTCAAGGTCGAGCAGGGTGCGGCGAACCCGAGCGTCGGCACGCTGCTCGGGATCAGCGATGCGTTCGGCATCGGGCTCCCCGCCTTGGTCGAGGGAGCCCGGCCACGGCAGCTGAAGGTCACCCGTCACGGTGAAGGCGCCGCGCTGTGGAGCGGTGAGGCGGGTGGTCGGGGCGTGCTGGTGGCCGGCACCGAGCCCCCGGACGTCGTCGAGCTGTGGGACTGGACGCTCGGGCCCGGAGATCGCCATGCCAGTGCCGCGCACGCCGCAGGCACGAAGGAGCTGCTGCAGGTGCTCCGAGGCACGGTGACGGTCGAGGTGGCGGAGCAGTCGGTGACCCTCGGTGCCGGCGACGCCGTCGCCTTCCCCGGCGACGTCGTGCACGGGTACGCCAACCCGAGGAAGCGGCCGGCCCGGTTCGCGTTGATCGTCGTCGAGCCCGGCGTCGGGTCCCGGGCCCATGCGGAGGGCGGGCATGGCTGATCTCGCGATGCTGGAGGCGGTCCTCGCCAGCGCGTCCGTCGACGCCGCCGTGTCGGTGCTCCGGCCCGATTACCGGGTGCTGCTCGTGGCCGTCGACGGAGTCGTCAACGGGCCGAGCGACGAGATGAGCGGTCGGCTCCTCCGCGCCGCCGAGGGGACCGCCAGGGAGGCGCTCGGACAGGGCCCGGCAGAGGTCCTTCCCCACGTTGCCGCCTGGCGCGACGCCTATCGCGCCTTCGGCGCCAAGCCGCAGCGGACCCGCAACAGCCTGGAGGCGCTCCTGCGCCGCGCCGGCACCGGGCTGCCACGGGTGAACAGGCTCACCGACGCCTACAACGCGATCTCGGTGGTCCACATGCTCCCGCTCGGCGGGGAGGACCTCGCCCGCTACCGCGGCGCGCCGAGACTTGTCCGGGCGACCGGAGCGGAGACCTTCGACACCGTGGCCGACGGCACCCCGGTGATCGAGCACCCCGAACCGGGCGAGGTGGTGTGGTGTGACGACGCCGGCGTCACCTGCAGGCGGTGGAACTGGCGCCAAGCGCGCCGGACGCAGCTCGAGGAAGGTACCACCACGGCACTGTTCATCCTCGACGGGCTCGAGCCGGTCACCGACCGGGCGCTCGGGGCGGCGGCCGACGACCTCGTGGCCCATCTGGAGCGCCTCGGGCCGGACGTCCGCTCCGTCCGCCGCCTGATCGCTTCTCGCCCGACACCAGACAGAGGAGACTGACATGCTCATCCATCCCTGGGACGCCGCCCTCGACGATGCCGAGTGGCAGGAGTGGCTCGCGTCCCACGATCACTGGGGCGTGCTCGCCGTCAACAACCTCGACCATGCCCAGGCGCCGCTCGTCCTGCCTCTGCACTTCACCGTCTCCGGCAACGAGCTGCTCATGCACCTGGCCCGTCCCAATCCGGTGTGGCCGCACCTGGAGGCGGCACCGGAGGTGCGCCTCTCCGTCCACGGCGACTACGCCTACATCCCCACCTACTGGCGGGCCAAGGCCGGCGGCCCGGACGAGGACGGGGTGCCCACCAGCTACTACACGGCCGTCCAGTTCGTGTGCCGCCCGACGATCGTCGACGATCCCCACGGGAAGGCCGAGATCCTGGCGGCCCAGCTCGCCGAGCTCCAGCCCGAGGGCCGCCACGCCGCTGTGTCCGTGGACGAGCCTCCGTACGGCCGGATGCTGCCGGGCATCCGCGGCGTCCGGCTGCAGGTCGTGCGGGTGGACGCCAAGTTCAAGTACGACGACGCCAACCCGGTGGAGCACCGCCAGCGAGTTGTCTGCGCCCTCGAGGAGCGTGGCAAGGGTCTCGACGTCGGCGCCGCCGCCCAGCAACGGCGGCGCCTCGCCGCCGTCGGCGACTGGCGCAGCTACCGGGCACGGGCGTAGCCGGCCCTGGGGTGGCGGCCGCGGATGCCGCGGGTAGGGCCTTTGGTCCGCTCCCGTCGCGGCCGAACGGCCCTACCGGGTGCCGCCGTTCTGACGCACCCTGATCGCATGCGATCGGGAAGCCAGGAAGGCGGCACGTCCGGACAAGGGCACGATGATCATCGACTCTCCGGCAGGCAGGGAAACGGGTCCGGCCAGAACGACCGCTCCACCGCCGGCCGCCAGGGAGCTCGCCCGCCGGCACGCCGGCCTCCTCCTCCGAGGCGGTCGCGTGCGGGTCTGCTCCTGTGGGGCACGGTCGGGCTCGTTGTCGTGATCGGGGGCGTGCTCGTGGCGGTGAGCCGGTTGTCGTCGACGCCGCCGACGGCAACGGGCATCGAGTACACGCCCCGCCCCGTCCCGGCCAGGGTGCTGCACGAGATCACGCACGTGCCGACGTCCGCCTACGGCGCGGCCGGCACCGGCGTCGCCGGTGCGGTCAACGCTCCGACGGTCGACGCTTCCAACCAGGTGCTCACTGAGAACGGCAAGCCCGAGGTGCTCTACCTGTCGGGCGACTTCTGCCCGTACTGCGCGGCAGAGCGCTGGGCGATCATCGCCTCGCTGTCGCGCTTCGGGACCTTCACCGGGCGGGAGACGATGCAGTCGTCTCCGATCGACGCCTACCCGAGGACCCCGACGTTCGACTTCAGCGCTGCGATGTACTCGAGCCCTTACGTCACCGCGTCGCTGCTCGAGCTCTACGGCCAGGAGACCGCGACAGGATCCCACCCGGTGATCAACACGCCGACCAAGGCGGAGCTCGACCTCATCAAGGCGTTCGACGGCGGGACCGGAGGTGCGGAGTCCGGCTCGATCCCGTTCTCGGACTGGGGGAACAAGGTGCTGTTCTCGGGGGCGAGCTACAACCCGGGCGTCCTGCAGGGTCTCTCGCGCACAGCGATCGCTGCGGCGCTCCACGACCCGAGCAACCCGGTCACGAAGCTCATCCTGGGCAGCTCCAACTACATGTCGGCCGCCGTCTGCTTCATCGACGGCGGGAGACCGGGCGCGGTGTGCGGGACCTCGGGCGTGCGGGCGGCGGCGGGAGCCCTCGGGCTCGCCTCCACATGACGTGATCCCCGGGCCCGCTCGGCCGTCCGGCGAACGCCGGGCCCGGGCGGCCGCCCGGACCGGAACCGTCGCAGGGCGAGCGCCGCGCCCACGACGACGGCCAGGGCGACGGTGAGGACCCCCGAACCGAGCAGGGTGGTGCGAGCACCGACGGCAGCGACCAGCGGCCCGCCGACCGCGGTCCCGATCGGTGACGCGGGGACGGTGAACATGGCGCTCGCCGCCGCCACCGCCGTCAGCGAGCCGGCCGGGGTGTCGCGCTGGATGATCGCCTGCTTCAAGGGGAGGAAGGGGCCGTAGCAGAGGCCGCCGGCGGCGAGGGCGACGAAGCCGATCGTCGTGGAGGCGACGAGGCCGAGGGGCACCATGCAGAGGCCCCAGCCGATCACCGAGACCACGATCACCCGCCAGACGCCGAACCGCTCGACGGCGGAGGCGCCCAGCGCGCCGACGGTGGCGCCGATGGCAAAGAGCGTCCAGAGGCCGCCGAGGACGCCAGCGCCGGCGTGCAGGTAGGACGTCACGTCCACCGGGAGCGCCACCTCGACTGGCCCGTAGATCCCGAAGTAGACGACGCAGAGCGCGGTGATGCCGAGGACCGACGGCAGCCGCACGAGCGACCGGAGCGTCGTGAGGACCCCGATGCCCGCCGCCGGGGGTTCGGCAGGGGGTGGCTGGAAGCGCCGGCTGGCGGCCGCCGCCACTCCCAGGAGCATGAACGTGGCGGCGTCGGCGGCGATGGCGGACGGCGCCCCGGCGAGGGCGATCAGGCCGCCGGCGAGCGCCGGCCCGACGATGCTCGCGCCGAAGCCGGCCATGGTGACGAGGGCATTGCCGGCGAGGTGCTCGTCCGCCGGGAGGAGCTCGACCACGGCCGCCAGGTCCCCTGCCACCCCGAGGAGCCCGAAGAGGGACGAGACGCCGAGCAGCGTGATGTAGAGGGCCGGGTCGAGCATTCCCGACCACGCCAACGCGGCAATGGTGCCGAGAGAAGCGGCGCGCAGGATCGCTTCGGCGAGGACCAGCTTGCGCCCGTCCCAGCGGGAGAAGTACTTCCCGAAGGCGAGCCAGGCGACAACCCCGGGGAGCGAGTAGGCGGCGACGGCGCCGCCGATGACGAGGGCGGTGTCGTGGCCGTGGGCGATCGAGATGGCCAGCCACGAGATGGCCACCGCGGCCATCCCTGTCCCGAGCCCCGCCAGCGCGTAGCCGCCGACCAGGGTGCCGAACGCCCGGCGGCGGAGCGGGACCAACGCCCACGGAAGGCGCCGGGGCGTCCCTCGGGCGTCTTCGGTCCCGCCTCCCTCAGGTTCGGAGCGCTTGGGCACCGCGTCGGCGCCTCGTGCGTGCGGCACGGGCGCCGGCGTCTTCGAGAAGCGGGCGCCCGTCGGGGAGCGTGCAGCCGACACCGGACACGTCGACATGGGCCACAGCCAAGTATGGCCCACTGGGATTTGGCCTCCCGGCGCCGGCGGGCGGCTGGGGCCGGGGACGCTCGAGCTTCGGGGAGCCGTGTCCGGATATGGCCACTCCGACCAGGGAAAATGTGAACCGAGGCCACCATGTCGCGCATCCTTGACAGTTGCACCAATCCGGCAGAGACTGCTGCGGCCCGCACGATGTCCAGTGATCGAAGGTCAGCGACCGTGACGCCCCGCCAGCACCACCGGCAGCGCGCAGCCCTGCTGTGGTCGGGCCTGCGATGGCGAGGTGCCAGCTCGCTGGCCATGTTCGTGGTGGCGATGTGTGCCGCCGGCATTGCCGCCTTCGGTCCGATCTACCTGAACAGCACCGATCAGACCATCCTGCGTTCGACCCTGCGGGGGACGGTCCCGGCGAACGACGGGATCACCTTGCAGACAGCCCTCGAGCGCTACGTCCCGAAGCGGCTGGCCGAGGCGACGGCCGCGATCCCGCACCCGAACGGCGGCCACTGGTACGGGCACCCGATCTCGACCGAGCTCGCGCCCTTCGTCACCACCGTCGGACCGCAGCCCTACGCCGGCTCGCTCGTGGCGCGCACCGAGGTGTGCCGCCATGTCCACATGGTGAAGGGGACGTGCCCCACCCGTCCGGGCACGGCCATCCTCAGCACGCGCGACGCCCACCTCCTCGGTCTGTCCGTGGGCACGGTGGTCCGGGCCCACCTGTTCAAGGGGCGGACCGCCATGCTGAAGGTCTCCGGGCTGTACGCCGCCGGCAACCCCGCCGCGCCCTACTGGTGGGGCCAGAACTTCTTCTCCTACGGAGGAGGCAGCCCGTCAGAACCACGCCTCGACGCCGCCTTCGTCAGCAGCACGACCATCGTGAGAGCGGCCACGGCGGGGAACCTGTCCGCCTTCGCGCAGGTGCCGTTCGCCGACGCCTCCCTGCCGGTGGCGTCCGTCGGCCCGTTGGAGTCGGCGCTCGCCCACTACGAGCAGGTGGTGCGCACCCGTGACGGGATCCGAGCCAGTACGCAGATCGCGTCCGTCCTGGCGCGGGCGGCGAGCACCGAGCACACGACGGGCACCATCGTCGAGGTCGTGGACCTGGAGCTCGCCCTCCTGGCGATCTTCGTGCTCTACTTCGTGGCCAGCCGGACGGCGGCCGAGCGCGAGCCCGACGTCCGGCTGGCGGCCCTGCGGGGCTTCCGCTCGTTGAGCGTGGTCGGCGTGGCGATGGCAGAGCCGGTGGCCCTGGTGGCCGCGGCGGTGCCGGTGGGACTGGTGCTGGCCTGGGTGGTCGCCGGCGCCACCGCCTCGGCGACGTTCGGCCCGGGCATCGGGGCCTCGGTCACCCTCGTCGCCGTCGTGGCGGCAGTGGTGGCCGGGGCGGCCGGGGTCGCCGCCACCGGGATCGGCGTGCGCCAGGTGCTGGCCGCGGGTGCGGACGCGCCCGTCGGCGGCGCGATCCGGACCGGGCGTCCGTCGACGTGGCGGGTCGTCGCCGACGTCGCCGCCGTGGCCGTCGCCGTGGCCGCCTTCTTCGAGTTGAGCGCGGCAGGCGTCAACAAGCAGGGGTCCGCTGCCGACGCGCTGGCGGCGCTGGCACCGGCCCTGCTGGCCTTGGCCGTCGGAGTGCTGGGTGCCCGCCTGCTCCCGCTTGCGCTCAAGGCCACGCACCGGCGCACGGCCGGGTCGAAGCGGGTGACGACGTCGTTCGCCACGAGGAGGGTGGCCCGCCTGCGCGAGTTCGCCGCCCCGGTGATGCTGGTCGCGGTGTCGGTCGGCCTGGTCACCTTCGCCGTCAGCGGGTGGGCCGTGGCCGGGCGCAACCGCCAGGCGCGCAGCGAAGTGGAGGTCGGGGCGCCGACCGTGCTCACGGTCTCGGTGCCGCCCGGGTCCACACTGGTCCAGCTCGTCCAGAAGGCCGATCCGAGTGGCCGCTACGCCATGGCCGCCGTGCTCGAACGGGCGAGCGACGGCACGACGCTGGCGGTCGACGCCAGGCGGATGGCGCGGGTGATGGCGTGGCCCCCGGCCCTGCACGTCCCCGTGGCGAGCGTCGTCCGGCGCCTCGTCCCGTCCCACCTGGCACCGCCGGTCATGGTCCACGGCACGTCGGTGGCGCTCACCGTCGACGCCACCGCGATCCGAGGCGCAGCCGTGCCCCTCTTGTCGATGGACCTCTACGACCAGGACAACCAAGGGCTGGTGGAGGTCACACTCGGCGACATCCGGGTCGGCACGCACACCTACCGGGGGTCGCTGGGCGGACAGTGCCCGGGCGGCTGCCGGCTCACCGGCATCACCATCGCCGGCACATCGGGCGGACTGTCCTCCGGCACGGGATCGGTGGACATGCACGTCATCTCGCTCGAGAGCCACCGCGGCGGCCGGTGGGCGCCCGTTGCCGCGGGACTGCACGACCCGACCCGCTGGAGCGCGTCCGGCGGTGCGGCGGTGCGTCCGGGCGCGTCCGGCCTCGGCGTCTCCGCTCCCCTCCAGGGGGACGGGAGCACGGCGACAATCACCCCGGCCGACGTTCCGGTGGCCCTGCCGACGGTCGTGACCCCTGAGACCGACTCGACCGCGTCGGGGCACGGCGGCCCGCTGGTGGTGGGCCTGGACGGCAGGACGTTGAACGGGCACACCGTGGCCGACGTTCCCGACATCCCGGGTGTCGGCGCCGACGCCGTCCTGGTCGACCTCACAACGGCCGAGCGGTTCCTCGTCGGCTCCTATCTCACCGACACGTCCGAGGTCTGGCTCTCGGCGACCGCGCCTCCCTCGGTCGTCCAGGGCCTGGAGCGGCGAGGGGTGACGGTGACCGGCACCCTCACCACCGCCAGCGTCGGTCGGCAGCTGGACCGCAGCGGCGTCAGCCTTGCGTACCTGCTGTTCCTCATCGCCGCCATCGCCGCCGGGGCGCTGGCCGTCGGCGCCACGGCGTTCGCGGTCGCCGCCGGTGCCCGGCGTCACCGGGCCGAGCTGTCCTCCCTGCACGCACTGGGGGTCCCCCGACGCCTCCTGCGGCGGTTCCTCTGGGCCGAGCAGTCGCTGGCGCTGGCCGTCGGCGCCGTGCTCGGCGTGGCCGTGGGCCTCGTGGCGGCGCTGGTGGCACTGCGATCGATCCCCGAGTTCGTGTCGCAGGGCGGGGGGCCGCCGCTCGAGCTCGGGATCGCTCCCGTTGCCGTCTCGGTCACCGTGGGCGTCGTCGTCCTGGCCCTGGCGGTCACGGTCTTCGGGGGCGCCAGGCTGGTGGCCCGGGGCATCGGCATCGGCCCCATCGGCGTGGCGGCGCCCCGCTCGCACCTGGCTCGGCACCAGCACGGAGGCGCAGAACCGGCCGAGGCGGACGGCGCCGGCGCACCCGCCACCCGACCCCGCGCACCCCACGCATCCGGCGCACCCCGCGCACCCGGCGCACCCCGCGCACCCGGCGCATCCGGCGCACCCGCCAGCTCGAAGACGCCGGTCCCCGAGGCAGTCGCCTCGCCCGGCGACGGCGTGGCCGTCCAGATGGCCGGCGTGGTGCACCTCTACCGCCAGGCCGGCGTCGACGTCGTCGGACTGCGGAGCGTGGACCTCGACGTCGAGCCGGGTGAGCTGGTCGCCCTGCTCGGCCCGTCCGGCATGGGCAAGACGACGGTGCTCCGCCTGATGGCCGGGCTCATGACCGCCTCGGCCGGCGCGGTCCGCGTCGATGGCCGGGACCTGGGCGAGCTCAGGGCGCCGGAGCGCCGCAAGCTCCTCGCGCAGGACATCGGCTACGTCGTCCAGGACACGCTGGCGAACGTCCTCCCCTTCGCCACCGTCTCGGAGAACCTCTGGTTCGCCCAGCATGGCGCGTGGGCGCGGGGCTACGTCCCGCGGTGGGCGCCGGACGTCCTGCTCGACTATCTCGGTCTGGCGCCGCTCGCCACGGCCCGCGTCGTCACATTGCCCCTCGGGATGCAGCAGCAGGTCGCCATCGCCAGCGGCGTCGCCGCCGGACCCCGGCTGCTCCTGGCCGACGAGCCCACGGGACAGTTGACAGCGACGGCGAC
The DNA here is from genome assembly GCA_021791845.1 of Actinomycetes bacterium. Taxonomy (GTDB): domain Bacteria; phylum Actinomycetota; class Acidimicrobiia; order Acidimicrobiales; family RAAP-2; genus JAJYVT01. The sequence goes on from JAJYVT010000054.1 coordinate 18,641, forward strand.
GGCAGACGTGATCGACCTCCTGCACCGGGTCAACGCGACGGGCACGACGGTCGTGATCGTCACGCACGACATCTCGATCGCCGGGCGCTTCCCCCGGGCCGTCACCATCCGCGACGGCCGCGTCAGCTCCGAGGCCCGCCAGGGTGAGGTGTACGGGGTCATCGACCGTGCCGGCACCGTCCAGCTCCCCCCCGACGTGCTCGAACGCCTGCGACCGAACACGCGGATCCGCATCGTCCACACGGATGCCGGGGTCGAGCTGCGGGATCCCGACCGTGACCCCGGGCCGGGAGGGGACCACGTCGCCCGGACGGCACCGGCGCCCGACAGGGGGGCGAGCCGGTGAGCACGCGGTCGGGTGCGCCGTCGCTCGAGCTGCGGGCGGTCGACGTCGACCTGGCTGGCCGCCGCGTCCTGGCGGGCATCGACGCCGTCGTCGCCCCGGGGGTCCCGGTGGGCATCACCGGCGCATCGGGATCGGGCAAGAGCGTGCTGTGCCTCGTGGCCTCGGGAGCGCTCCGGCCCACCCTCGGCGAGGTCCGCTACGACGGGCGCCCGTTCCCCGGTGCGGGGTCGGTGTCCCGGGGCCTCGTGCTGCAGTCGCACGGGCTCGTCGGCGGGCTCACTGCGGCCGAGAACGTCGCGCTGCCGATGCAGGTCCGCGGGATCCCGAGAGCGGAGGTGCTGGCACGGGCCGGGCAGGCACTGACCTCGGTGGGACTGGGCGAGCACACCGGCCGTTCCGTCGACGAGCTGTCGGGTGGCGAGCGGCAGCGGGTGGGCATCGCCCGGGCCCTTGCCGGGGACCCGTCCGTGCTGGTGGCCGACGAGCCGACGGCCGAGCTCGACGCCGACAACAGGGAGCGCGTCCTCGACCTGCTGGTGCAGCACGCTGCACGCGGGAACGTCGTGCTGGTGGCCTCCGACGACCCCGAGGTGCTGGCCGTGTGCGGGGCCCTGCTCGCGCTGGACGGCGGCCGGCTGGCAGTCCCTGCCTGACGGCCGGCACGACGACCGCACATCCTGGTGCGGTCCTACACTCCCGGTGTGGGCGCGGCGACGGCCTCCGGCGCGGCCGGCGACCCCGAGCGGACGGTGGCCGTCGGCAGGAGGGTCTTTCTCGGGATGGCCGCGCTCGGAGCGGCCGGCGTGGTGTTCGGATCGGCGGTCCAGCGCGGTGTCGGGCACGCGCTCGGCTCGGGGCTGGCCCGGCTCCTTCCGGGCGGGGACAACTTCCAGATCTACACCGTCAGCGGCACGTTCCCGCAGATCGCTCCCGGGGCGTACCGGCTGGAGGTGAGCGGGCTCGTCCGCCACCCGCGCACCTTCTCCCTGGCGGATCTCGAGTCGATGCCCTCGGTGCGCCTCGTGCGGACCTTCCAGTGCGTCACCGGGTGGCGGGTCCCGGGCGTCCACTGGGAAGGCGTCCGGCTGAGCGACCTGCTGGACGCGGTCGGGGTGGCGCCGGGAGCAGTGGCGCTCGCCTTCGAGTCGTACGACCGCGTGGACACCGAGAGCCTCACGCTCGACCAAGCCCGGCTGCCGGACGTGATCGTCGCCTACCGCATGCTCGACGCCCCCATCACGGTGGAGCACGGCGGACCCGTCCGCCTGTACGTGGCACCGATGTTCGGCTACAAGTCGATCAAGTGGCTCTCCGCCATCCGGGTGGTCGACTCGGTCGTCCCGGGGTACTGGGAGGAGAACGGCTACCCGGTCAACGGCTGGCTCACAGGGTCGACCACAGCGCCCGCTCCGGGGACGGTCGCCCGATGAGGTCCGCTCATGCCCGCTCTCGACGACGTCCGGCGCCACCGGCCACCTGATGACCGTCGGTCGGGAGGAGGTTCCGCTGCGGCTGCTCCGCTTCGACCGGGTCCAGCGCGCTGCCCACTGGGCCAACGCCGTGCTCTT
>JAJYVT010000055.1 GCA_021791845.1 Actinomycetes bacterium
TCAGACCGTCAGCAGGTCGCGTGCGCCGGTGTCGGACGACGGGTGGCGGAGCTTCGACATGGCCCGGGCCTCGATCTGGCGGATCCGCTCCCGCGTCAGGTTGAAGTGCTCGCCCACCTCTTCGAGGGTCCGCGGCTCCCCGCGGTCGAGGCCGAAGCGCAGGCGCAGGATCTCCCGCTCCCGCTCGTCCAACGGCGAGAGCAGCCGCCCGATCTCCTCGGGCAGGAGCGACACCGCGGCGACCTCGAAGGGCGACTCCGCGGAGCGGTCCTCGACCACGTCCCCGAGCTCGGCGTCCCCGTCCTCACGGAGGGGCTCGGACAACGAGAGCGGCTCCGCCCGGAACCGCAGCGCCTCGATGAGCTTGTCCTCGGGCATCTCGACCTCGATGCCGAGCTCCGCCAGGGTCGCCGGGCGGCCCAGCTTGAGCTCCAGGCGGGCCTGGGCCTTCTGGACCCGGGCCAGCGTGTCCCCGGCGTGCACGGGCAGCCGGATGGTGCGCCCGGTGTTGGCGATGCCCCGGGTGATGGCCTGGCGGATCCACCAGGTGGCGTACGTGGAGAACTTGAAGCCCTTGCGCCAGTCGAACTTCTCGACCGCGTGCATGAGCCCGAGGTTGCCCTCCTGAATGAGGTCGAGGAGCGGCAGACCGGAAGCCTGGTACTTCTTGGCGATCGAGACGACCAGCCGCAGGTTCGACTGGACGAAGGTCTGCTGCGCCCGTTCACCGGCCATGACGGCCCGGCGCAGCTCCCGCTTCTTGGGCGCCGACAGGCTCTTCGCCGCGCGCATCTCTTCGTCGGCCTCGCGACCGGCCTCGATGGCCTGGGCGAGACGGACCTCGTCGTCCTTGGTCAACAGGGGGTACTGACCGATGTCGGTCAGATAGAGCCGGACGAGATCCTCGTCGTCGCGTTCGATGCGTTCCTTCGCCAAAGTCCCTGCCGAACCTTCCCATGTAGTACATTCGGCGCCGACGAGGCCCCCCGACGCGCCGAATGATCGATCGAACCTCGGTCACTGCTTCGACGCAACCAACCGGGCGTCTTCATTTTACAGGCGCGGTCAAGTGCCCAGCGACCTGCGTGCGTTCCTACCAGCCGCAACGGCCGTCCGACCAGGGGACCAGGTCCTCGGGCGGGGCTTCCGGCCTCCTCGCTCCCCCCGGCCCGGCGGCCGCACCCGCCTCCGTCCGGGCCTTGGCCAGGGTGTCCTCCAGCGCCTTTGCCGCCTCCTCCATGAGCTCGGCGGCCGGCCCGCCCTCTTGGGCGGCGACGGCGGCCAGCAGCGCCGTGGCGGCGCCGAGCTCGGCCTCCTCGTCCCGGACCACGGCCGCCAGCGCCTGGCGGCTGGGCTCGTCGGCCACCGGGCTCAGGCGGGTGGCGTGCAGCCGGTAGGAGTCGAGCAGCCGGGGGAGCACCACGCGGTACAGCCCGGCCGCGAAGCGCAGCCCGGCGGAGGGGGCGGTCTCGGGGGCGCCGGGCGGGGTGGGGGCGCCGGGCGGGGTGGGGGCGCCGTCGGCGAGCTGCGCCACGAGCGGGCCGAGGAGGGGGCCGAGCGGCCGGGTCAGGCCGTCGCGGTCCACCTGGACCAGCACGGGCAGGCGGTCGTACCAGCCGGCGGCGTGGGCGCCGTGCTGGGCGCTCGCCCCGAAGAGGTGGACCCGCAGAGCCGGAGGCACGCCCGGGCCGGCCGACCAGGCGCCCGTCAGCTCGAAGAGCCGCTGCTCGACCCACCGGTAGGCCCCGTGCCTGGCGGCAGCCTCCTTGAGGGTGAGCGGGGGCTCGGCGATGGCCGGCTCGGCGGTCAGCGGGTCGGCGGTCACCGGCTCAAGCACCACGGACCGGGGTGGGCCCGGTCGCCCCGACCCCGGTCGCCCCGACCCCGGTCGCCCCGACCCCAGTCGCCCCGACCCCGGTCACCCGGGCATCGGCCGCCCGCGGCTCGGCCGGGACGCTCGTGGCGGGCCGGCGGTAGCCGTTGGTGATCGGCATGCGCCGGTCCCGGCCGAAGGCCTTGGTGGTGATGCGCACCCCGGGGGCCATCTGGCGTCGCTTGTACTCGGCTCCGTCCACCAGCCGCACCACCCGGTCCACCAGCGCCGGGTCGAAGCCGTCCGCCACGAGGTCGGCGGCGGTACGGTCGAGCTCCACGTACGCCTCGAGGATGGGGTCCAGCAGCTCGTAGGGGGGAAGCGACTGGTCGTCGCGCTGGCCGGGCCGCAGCTCGGCCGACGGCGCCTTCTCCAGGATCGCCTCGGGAACGGGAGGGACCCCCCCACCGGCCGCCGCCTCCGCGTTGCGGGAGCGGCACAGCTCGTACACGAGGGTCTTGGGAACGTCCTTGATGACGGCAAAGCCGCCGACCGAGTCGCCGTAGAGGGTCGAGTAGCCGGTGGCCATCTCGCTCTTGTTGCCGGTCGTGAGGACGATCCAGCCGGTGGCGTTGGAGATGGCCATCAGGATCACGCCGCGCAGTCGCGCCTGGAGGTTCTCGTCGGTGATCCCCGCCGGCGGCCCGTCGAGCACCGGGGCCAGCACCCCTGCCATGCAGGCGTGCGCCCCCTCGATCGGGACCACCTCGAAGGCGATGCCGAGCCGCCGCGCCAGCTCCCGCGCGTCGCGCACCGACCCCTCGCTCGAGTAGCGCGAGGGCATGGCCACGCCCCGGACGTGGTCCGCCCCGAGGGCGTCGACGGCGATGGTCGCCACCAGCGCCGAGTCGATGCCGCCCGACAACCCGATCACCGCCCCGCCGAAGCCGTTCTTGCCGAGGTAGTCGCGGGTCCCGAGCACCAGGGCGGCGTACACCTCGCCGGCGGGGTCCAAGGGCGCAGGGACGGGCGTCGACCCGTGGCCGCCCGGCGCACCGGGGACCGGGCCGGCCCGGAGGTCCACCAGCTCGGCTGCCGGCGGCGGCCCCGGCTCGAGCGGGACGTCGACCACCACCAGGTCCTCGGCGAACTGGGCGCCCGCCGCCAGGAGGGAGCCGTCGGGACCCACCACCAGGCTGGCGCCATCGAAGACGAGCTCGTCCTGACCCCCCACCTGGTTCACGTACACGATGGCGCACCCGGCCTCCCGCACCCGGTCGCGCAGCATGGCCAGCCGCTCCGCCCTCCGACCCCGCGAGTACGGCGAGGCGTTCAGGTTGACGACGACCTGCGCGCCCGCCCGCCCGAGGGCCGCCACCGGGCCGGCGTCCTCCCAGACGTCCTCGCAGATCGAGATGCCCAGCGCCGACTCCCCCACCCGGTAGAGGACGGGCGCGCCACGGCCGGGGGTGAACCACCGGTGCTCGTCGAAGACGCTGTAGTTGGGCAGCAGCCGCTTGTAGTACACGCCGGCGACGGCGCCGTGGACGCAGACGGCGGCGGCGTTGGCCAGGAGGGGCCGCACCGCCGGCCACGTCCCCGACCGTGCCTCGGCGCCCGTCGAGAGCTCCACGCCGGCCGCCGCGGCCACCCCGCCCGCTCCGGGCACGCCGGCCGCCGCGGCCACGCCGGTCCCCTGCGACCCGCCGTTCCTCGGGCCGAGCGGCTGCACGAACCCCACCACCGCCACGCATGTGCGGGTGGCCCGGGCCACCTCGGCCAGCGCCGCCTCGTTGTCGGCGACGAAGCCGGACTTGAAGAGCAGGTCCTCCGGCGGGTAGCCGGTCACCGCCATCTCGGGGAAGACGCACACGGCGGCGCCGGCATCCTCGGCCCGCGCCAGGGCGCCCAGGATGCGCCCCATGTTCCCGTCGAGGTCCCCGACCACCACGTCGAGCTGGGCGGCGGCGATCCGGAGGGCCATGATCACCGAGCCTACCGGGGGCGTTCCCGGCACCCCCGGCGCCAGGATTCACGCGCTGTTCACACGCCGGAGGGCCGTCGCGGGCCGTCGCTTTGGTCTAATGGAGGCGGCGCAGCGAGGTGGCGGCGCGAGACACAGCGAAAGGACGGCGGCGTTGAGCTACCAGGCCGAGTACATCTGGATCGACGGCACGGAGCCGTCCCCGCTCGTTCGGAGCAAGACGAAGGTCGTCGCCCACGGCAAGAAGCCGGGGGTGTGGGGCTTCGACGGCTCCAGCACCAACCAGGCGACCGGCGCCAACTCCGACTGCGTGCTCCAGCCGGTCTTCTCCTGTCCCGACCCGTTGCGGGGCCCCGACGACGTCCTCGTCATGTGCGAGGTGCTGAACGTCGACATGCAGCCCCACCCGACCAACACCCGCGCCGCCTGCGCGGAGACCGCCGAGCGCTACGCCGCCCACGATCCGTGGTTCGGCATGGAGCAGGAGTACACCTTCCTCCAGAACGGCCGCCCGCTCGGGTGGCCCCAGACAGGGTACCCGGCCCCCCAGGGGCCCTACTACTGCGGGGTGGGCGGGGACAAGATGCCCGGGCGCGAGATCGTCGAGCGGCACACCGCCGCCTGCATCCGGGCCGGCCTGGCCATCGAGGGCGTCAACGCCGAGGTGATGATGGGCCAGTGGGAGTTCCAGATCGGGATCCTCGAGGCACCCGAGATCGGGGACCAACTGTGGACCGCCCGCTGGTTGCTCTTCCGGATCGCCGAGGACTTCGGCGTCTACGCCACGTTGGAGCCCAAGCCGATCCTCGGCGACTGGAACGGGGCGGGGTGCCACACGAACTTCTCGACCAAGGAGATGCGGGCCGAAGGAGGCTGGGACGCCGTCGTGGCCGCCTGCGAGGCGCTGGGCAAGCACGTCGACGAGCACGTCGAGAACTACGGCTTCGGCATCGAGATGCGCCTCACCGGGCACCACGAGACGCAGCACTACTCGAAGTTCAGCTACGGCGTCTCCGACCGCGGCGCCTCGATCCGGATCCCCTGGGTCACGGCCAAGGAGAAGAAGGGCTACATCGAGGACCGCCGGCCCAATGCCAACATGGACCCCTACGTGGTCAGCCGGCTGCTCACGCACACCGTCTGCTCGGCGGCGGAGGGCTCCGCCGACTGACCGCCTGAGCGAAGGGACGCGGATGCAGAGCCAGCGGGACTACGTCCTCCGGACGGTCGAGGAACGGGGCATCCGCTTCGTCCAGCTGTGGTTCACCGACGTCCTGGGGACGTCCAAGGCCTTCAACATCACCCCGGCCGAGCTGGAGACGGCGCTCGACGAGGGCATGACCTTCGACGGGTCGGCCATCGACGGGTTCAGCCGCGTCCAGGAGGCCGACGTGCTGGCCCGGCCGGACCCCAAGACGTTCCAGCTCCTCCCCTGGCACGGGCGGGACGAGACGGTGGCCGGCGTCTACTGCGACATCTTCAACCTGGACGGGTCGCCGTTCGAAGGGTGCCCCCGCCACACGCTCCGCCGCACGCTCGAGCGGGCGCGCGACGCCGGGTACACGTTCTTTGTCGCCCCCGAGGTGGAGTACTTCTACTTCGCCGACGCCGACCCGTCCCACCGCCCGGCAACGCTCGACTCGGGCTCCTACTTCGACCTGTCGGTGGCCGACCGCTCGAGCGAGCTGCGCCGGCGCACGGTGCTCCGGTTGGAGGAGATGGGCATCCCGGTGGAGCACGCCCAGCACGAGGACGCCCCCTCCCAGCACGAGATCGACCTGCGCTACACCGACGCCCTCACGATGGCCGACACCGTGATGACGGTGCGGATGGTGGTGAAGGAGCTGGCCCGGCACGAGGGCGTGCACGCCAGCTTCATGCCCAAGCCGCTCGAGGGGGTGCAGGGCTCGGGCATGCACACCCACCTGTCGCTGTGGCGGGGCGAGGAGAACGCCTTCGCCGACCCCTCCGACATCTACGGGCTGTCGCCCACGGCCAAGCGGTTCATCGCCGGCCTCCTCCACCACGCCCGGGAGATCACCGCCGTCACCAACCAGTGGGTCAACTCCTACAAGCGCCTGGTCTCCGGCTACGAGGCGCCCGTCCACATCAGCTGGGCCCGCAACAACCGCTCCGCCCTGGTGCGGGTGCCGGTGGCGAAGCGGGCCCGGCCCGAGTCCACCCGCATCGAGTACCGGGCGCCGGACTCGGCCTGCAATCCGTACCTGGCCTTCGCCGTCGTGCTGGCGGCGGGGCTGGACGGGATCGAGCAGGGGTACGACCTGCCGGCCGAGGCGGCGGCCAACCTCTTCGCCATGACCGAGGAGGAGCTGGCGGTGAAGGCCATCCAGTCGCTGCCCTCGAGCTTGAAGGAAGCGGTCGACGAGATGGCCCGGTCCAAGCTGCTCGTGGACACGCTGGGCGAGCACGTCTTCGAGTGGTTCATCCGCAACAAGCGGGCCGAGTGGGACGCCTACAAGGCGGTGGTCACCCCCTTCGAGCTCGGCCGCTACCTGCCGTCGCTGTGACCGGCGGCACGGCGGCGGGGCGGGTGCCGTGACCGGCGGCACGGCGGCGGGGCGGGTGCCGTGACCGGCGGCACGGCGGGCTGATCGGCCGTGGAGCCCCTCGTCTGCTTCCCGGACCCGCCGCCGGCGGTGGTCGAGGCCGCGCTGCGCCACGGCGGCTTCGACTTCCGCGCCGCGAGCGGCCCGGAGCTCGCCGACGGGCTGGAGCAGGCGGCCGCCCGGGACGGGTGGGGCGGGGCGGTGGTGAGCACGGCCGACGACCTCTCCGGCGCCCTGGCGTTCTCCCGGCACCTCCGCCGGCGCGAGGTGCCCATCGTGCCGCTGCTCCTGGTCGTCTCGGCGCACCAGCTCGCCGAGCTCCAGCTGCGCGACGACCTCTTCGACGACTTCTGCGTCCTGCCCGCCTCCCGCGAGGAGGTGGCGGCTCGCCTCGAGCACCTGCTGTGGGCGTCCGGCCGCGGCGGCGCCCCGGGCATCATCGAGCACGGCCCGCTCGTCCTCAACCTCGAGACCTACCAGGCGGCGGTGGCGGGCCGGGTGCTCGACCTCACCTACATGGAGTACGAGCTCCTCCGGTTTCTCGCCGCCCACCCCGGCAAGGTCTTCACCCGGGAGACCCTGCTCAGCCGGGTGTGGGGCTACGAGTACTACGGCGGGGCGCGCACCGTGGACGTCCACGTCCGTCGGCTCCGGGCGAAGCTCGGCGAGGAGCACGCCCACCTGATCCAGACCGTGCGGTCCGTCGGCTACCGCTTCGGCCAGCCGGCGTGGACGCCCTCCGGCGCCGACTGACCGTGCCCGGCGGCGGGGGTCAGCCGGCCGGCAGGTGGGCCCAGGCCTCGACCTCCACCCGGGCGCCGAGGGGCAGCGAGGCCACCCCGATGGCGGTGCGGGCCGGGCGGGGGTCGGCGAAGGTGGCCATCCAGACCTCGTTGAGCATGGCGTAGTCGCCCATGTCGACGAGGAAGACGGTGGTCTTCACCACGTCGTCGAGCGACCCGCCCTGGGCGGCGAGCAGCGTCCGGACGTTGGCCAGGGCCTGGCGAAGCTCGGCCTCGGTGCCGCCTTCCACCAACTGGGGCTTGCCGTCGGGACCGGGCGTGGCGCCCACCTGGCCCGACAGGATGACCAGGTCGCCGGCCCGGACCGCAGGGGTGTAGGGGCCGACCGGGGTGCCGCCCTCCGGCGGGGTCATCGCCCGGCTCCGGCGCGCCGGGTCGGCCAGTCCGCCGCCAGCCCGTCGGTGATCCACGCCGCCGCCGCCGTCGCCGCCAGCACGGCGTCCGACCCGTTCACCGGCCAGGTGTCCTCTTCGTGCAAGGTCACGTGCATCCATGGAGTGTCGCGCGCGGACAGCACCCCGTACGAACGCACGGTGAGGTCGTGCACGGCGCCGCCCTCGTCCACGGCGACGCCCTCGCTCCGCACCCAGCCGAGCGCCTGGTGCACGGCGCCCATGCAGTAGGAGCGCAGCACCGTCGGGTCCAGCACCTCGCCCGCCCACACCTCCACGTGGACCGGACCCCCGGGGTCCACCGAGACCCGGGCCCGCCCGCCGCCGGGCGCGGTCACGCTCACCGGCGCCCCGGGCACGGCCCGGCCCTCCCGGAGGGCGCAGAGCACCGCCGTCACGACCGCCGCCTCCGCCCAGCCGGCACCGCGGATGTCGGCCGACACCGGCGGCCCGGGCACGTCCACCAGCTCCACCCGGATCCCCGGTGCCACGGCCGCCACCCGTGCGGCCACGACGTCGAGGCCGGCGGCCCGTGGCGTGCGGGCCAGCCGGAGCACGCCCGTCCCGTCGCTCCGGACGCCGAGGGCGACCGGCGGCCGCTTGGGCCCGTGGCGGGCGACGTCCTCCCGGGACCACACCACGCGCACCGGCACCCCCTCGTCGGCCGCCAGGCGCTGCGCCTCCGCCGTGACGGGCGAGCGGCGCTTCCCCCCGAAGGCGCCGCCGTTGGCCAGCGGGGTGGCCGGCCTGCCGCCGGGCCGGCACCAGGAGGCGTCCGGCTCGAGGTAGGCCGGCTCGACCCAGGTGGTGCGCAGGCACAGGTCCCAGTCCCCCGCCGGGAGCGCCAGCGGGTGGCGGAGGGCGGCCGGGGAGTTGCGGCCCTGGACCTTGCCCGCCCGCCGCCGGGCGTCGGTCAGGTCGTCCCCGACGGCGAGGGACCCGTCGGCGCGGGGGACGGCGACCCGGGCCCGGGCCGGCGCGGTGTCCTCGGCGAACCCGGCGCGGCCGAGGACCGTGGCGGCCGACGTCGTCTGGAAGGCCGGTCCCTCGAGCTGCGCCCGCCAGGCAGCCAGGAGGGGGTCGCGCTCCGCCGGGCCGCGCTCGACGGGGAGCGGCGCGGCGTCGGCAGCCCCGGGGCCCACGGGCACGCCCAGCACGGCGCCCGCCGCCTCCACGATGGACTGCCAGCCGGTGCACCGGCACAGGTGGGCGGCCAGGGCGGTGCGGACCGCCGCCTCGTCCACCCGGCGACGGCCCGACGCCTGGTGGGCCTCCAGCGCCGCCAGCCGCATCACGATGCCGGGGGTGCAGAAGCCGCACTGGCTGCCGCCCGACGCCACGAGGGCGTCGGCCCACCGCCGGGCCATGGCCGGCTCCAGGCCCTCGCTGGTGGTGACCTCGCGCCCGGCCACCCGCCGCGCCGGCGTCACGCAGGACACCCGCGGCGACCCATCGACCCAGACCGTGCAGCAGCCGCACTGCCCCTGGGGGCTGCACCCGTCCTTGGGGGCGTGAAGGCCCAGCTCCTCGCGCAGGGCGTCGAGCAGGGAGCGGTCGTCGTCGGCGACGGCGACCTCGCGGCCGTCGACGCGGAAGCTGACGGGCACGGGCGCCCTCAGGGGGTGCGGGGCCCGGCCGGTGTCCGGGGGCCCGGGCTGATCAGCTGAAGGAAGAGCCGCAGCCGCAGGTGCGGGTGGCGTTGGGGTTCGTGATGTGGAACCCGGCGCCCTGCAGGCCGTCGCTGTAGTCGAGGGTGGCGCCGGTCAAGAGCTCGGCGCTGGCCGGGTCGACGACCACCTTGACCCCGCCGAACTGGCGGACGACGTCGTCCTCGGCCAGCTCCGCGTCGAAGAACATCTCGTAGCTGTAGCCCGAGCAGCCGCCCGGCTTGACGGCAACCCGAAGCGCGAGCTCCTCGCCCCCGTCCTCCTCGCTCAGGAGCTGCGCCACCTTGGACGAGGCGCTCTCCGTCAACGTGACCGGGTCCGGCTTCTTGCCGATCTGCACCGACGTCGTCATCGTCGTCACCGCTGCCTCCTTCACGAGATGGCCTGGCCGCCGGTGCCCATCCCTGCCGATCGTGTGTGGCCGTCATGGCGGGAACGGGACCCGCGGCACGGGGTCGGCGGCGGCCGCCCCGAGCTCCCGGCCATGTTACCGGGGCAGGGCCCACCGGCCGCTCGCGCCACCGGTCGGCGGCGCCACCAGGGCCCCGTGGCGTCCCCGTGGCATCGAGGAAGGAGGCCAGGTGACCGGTAGCATCGGGCGCATGGCCGCCCGGTCGACCGGAGCCGGCGGCGACCTTGCTGGGGGCCCGGGCGTCGCGGCGCCCGGCGCCCCACCAGGCGGACCGCCGACCGAAGACGACGTGCGGGCGTCGCTGCGCGCCGTCGTCGACCCCGAGCTGGGGGTCGACATCGTGGACCTCGGGATGGTCCGCCATGTGGCCGTGTCCCCCGACGGCGACGTCCACCTGGCCGTCGCCCTCACCATCGCCGGCTGCCCGTTGCGGAGCCAGATCGAGCGGGACGTGCGTGGCCGGCTGAAGAGCCTGGCCGGCGTGCGCTCGGTAGAGCTCTCGATGGCCCAGATGAACCCGGAGGAACGGTCTGCGGCCATGGACCGGGCCCGGCGGGCGGCGGCCGAGCGGGCGCCGGTCACGGCCGTGCCTCCTTCCACCCGGGTGCTCGGGATCGCCTCGGGCAAGGGCGGGGTCGGCAAGTCGTCGGTCACGGTGAACCTGGCGGCGGCCCTGGCCCGGGGCGGGTGCACGGTCGGCGTGCTGGACGCCGACATCTGGGGGTTCTCGGTGCCGCGGCTGCTCGGGATGCAGGCCGAGGGCGTGGAGGCGCGTGGCGGGAAGATGGTGCCGCTCGAGCGGCCGGCGGGCGACGGGGTGCTCCGGGTCCTCTCGATGGGCTTCCTCTCCGGCGAGGACCGGGCCATCATGTGGCGCGGGCTCCTGCTCAACCGGGCCGTCCAGCAGTTCCTGGAGGACGCCCACTGGGGTGACCTCGACTACCTGCTGATCGACCTCCCGCCGGGAACCGGCGACGTGGCCATGGGCCTGGCCCGCATGCTGCCGCGGACCGAGATGGTGCTCGTGACGACCCCGCCCGTCGCCGCCCAGCAGGTGGCGGCCCGGGCCGGGGACATGGCCCGGCGCGGCCACCTCCGGGTGGCCGGGGTGGTGGAGAACATGAGCGACTTCACCTGCGAGCACGGGACCTCGTACGCCCTGTTCGGCTCGGGTGGCGGCGGCCGCCTGGCCGCCACCCTCGGCGTGCCCCTCATCGGCTCCATCCCGCTCCACCCCGACATGGCCGCCGCCGGTGACGCCGGCGCGCCGGTGGCGCTGGGCGACGGGCCGCTGGCGGACGTCTTCCGGTCCATTGCCGCCGTGGTGCGCGAGGAGGTCGCCCCGATCGTCGAGGCGTCGTCGTGCACCGCCCGCCTCCTCGACCACCTGGAGGCGGCGGCAGGGCCGGCTCCCCAGCGAGACGGCCCGGAGCCCGAGGTGGCGGCCGGCCGCTGAGCGAGGGTCGTCCGGGGCTACCCCGGGCTACCCCGGGGTGCGGACCGCCCGGTAGGCCGGCGACGGAGCGCCGGCGAGCTCGACCGCCCGCCCGTCACCGGCCAGCTTCCGCAGGTGGGCCCAGAGCGAGGCCCGGGCGATGGCATGGAGGCCGGCGTCAACGTCGGCGTAGACCAGGGCGACCAGCTCGTCGAGCGTCGCCTGGCCCGCTTGGGCGAGGGCGCCGGCCACGAGCTCCTCCCGCGCCAGGCGGTGGGCGACCACGGCTTCGACCACGTCGGCCGGGCGACCGAGGAGCCGCCCGTGGCCCGGGGCGATGGCCGCCAGCGGCGGGTCGAGGGCGAGCAGGCGGCGGAGGTTGGCCACGTAGGCCGTCATGTCGCCGTCGGGCGGGGCGATCACGACGGTCACCCCGTCCATCACGTGGTCGCCCGAGAGCAGGACCTGCGGCCCCTCCATCAGCCAGCACAGGTGGTCGGACGCATGCCCCGGCGTGTGCAGCGCCCGCAGCCGGAAGGACGGCGCCTCGAGCACCCATCCCTCGCCCACCGCCCGGTCGGGTGCGAAGCCCTCGCGGGCGGCGAAGCCGACGACCTCGGCCCCGGTCCGCGCCGCCAGCGCGGCCGCGCCGGGCGCGTGGTCCGGGTGGGTGTGGGTGACCAGGACCCAGCGGATCGTCCCGCCGAGGCGGGCCGCCGCCGCCTCGACCGCCTCGAGATGAAGTGGGTCCTGGGGGCCGGGGTCGACCACCGCCATCTGGCCGTCGCCCACGAGGTACGTGTTGGTGCCCGGCCCGGTCATGACCCCGGGGTTCGGCGCGGTCAGCCGGGCGAGGCCCGGGACGAGCCGGTCGAGCCGGCCCGGCTCCGGCGCCGGGCCGATCCCGGTGTCGGGGAGCGGCGGCGGCCGGTGGCCGCCGGCAGGGGCCGGGGAGCTCACCGGCCCGCGGCGTCGGGCGCGTTGGCTCGAGCCGCTGCCGCCCGGGTGGCGGCCGCTGCCGCCTCGGGAGACGCCGGGGGTGCGGGCGCCAGCTCGTCGTAGCCCGGGTCCCCGGGCAGGAGCAGCCGGAGGCCCTCGCTGTCGACCACCATGCGGGGCGCCACCACCGGGACCTGGCGGACGCCGGCGGCCGCGTCGAGCAGCGCGGCCGCGGTGGGGAACCGCCCGATGGCTTGCAGGTTGCGGATCGTCGGCAGGATCAGCTCCATCTCCCCGGCCCGGTGCAGCGCCAGCGCATCGGCGGGCCGGACCCACACGTCGGCCACCGTCTCCGCCGCGTCGTGGGCCGGGACCTGCCCGGGAGGGGCGGCGGCCACGAAGAACCGCGTGTCGTAGCGCCGGGAGAGGCCCTCGGGCGTGACCCAGTGGGCGAAGTAGTGGATGCGGTCGAGTGGGACGCGGAGCCCCTCGCGGCGGCACAGCTCCACGAAGGACCCGCCGCCCCCGTTCAGGGCGCGCCGGTGGGCGGCGAAGCGCGCCGCGTCGGCGGGGTCGTCCAGTGAGAGGGTCCCGCCGCCGTCCGGCACGGCGAGGAGGATGCCGGCTTCCTCGAAGCACTCGCGCACCGCCGCCACCCAGTAGCCGAGCCCGCCGCCCTCGAGCCCGAGGAGGGCGCTGGCCGAGGCGTCGTCGCCGCCCGCGCACACGCCGGCCGCGTCCTCCCCGTCGTCGGCGGGGTCGACCGCCCCGCCGGGGAACACGTGGGCCCCGCCCACGAACTCGGAGCGGAGGTTGCGGCGCAGCATCAGCACCTCGAGGGGGGCCACGGGGTGCTGGCCGTCGCGGACCACCATCACGGTCGCCGCCGGCCGGGGCCGGCCCGGCCCGGCCCCGAGCGCGTCGGTGCGACCGGCCATACACCGAGGTTACCGCCCCAGGTGCGGTGTCCCTTCGGGGCGACCCTGGTCTACGCTGGCGTGGCGCCCCGCGACGTGTGCGGGGTGCTCGGCGGTCCGAGCCGGCGTGGACAGGACCGTCAACCGCCCATCGACGACCCCCGAGGTACTCCCACCGCAATGGCGAACGATGCCAACGACAAGCCGCAGCGCTCGGCGGCGGACAAGGAGCGGAGCCGGCAGCTGAGCCGGGCCGTGAGCGGCAAGGAGGCCGCCCGGACGGTGGGCGGCGCTCGCAAGCCGGGGCAGCAGGCTCCCTCGGGCCGCGGGCCGGCCAAGGGCGGCGGCAGGAGCCAGGGGGAGGCGCAGGCCGGACGCAACGGCCAGACCCGCTCCCCGTCCAAGGGGCCGAAGGGGCCGCGCCCTGCTGTAGCGGGCGCGTCGGGCGGGGGACGGAACGCCCGGCCCGGCCAGCGGCCCGCCCGGAGGCCCGCCGGGCCCCCGCGCCGACCGGCGGCCAGGACCGGCGGCTCCCGCACCAACCTCTTCATCTGGGGCTCGATCGCGCTCGTGGTCGTGATCGTCGGCATCTTCGTGGGCCTCAACATGGCGTCCACCAAGCCCTCCGCCCTCATCTACAAGGCCGAGCCCGTCCCGGCGACGGTGCTGTCCGACGTGACCCACGTCCCGACGTCCGTCTTCAATGCCGTGGGCACCGGGATCACCTCGGCGATCCACCCCCCGACGGTCCTGTCGGGCCAGACGCCGCTCGAGTTCACAGGAAAGCCGGGGGCGTTCGCCCTGCTCGGGGAGTACTGCCCCTACTGCGCGGCCGAGCGGTGGGCCATCATCACGTCCTTCTCCCGCTTCGGCAGCTTCAGCGGGCTGAAGACGATGCAGTCCTCGCCCGTCGACTACGCCCCCAAGACGCAGACCTTCACCTTTCGCACAGCCAAGTACCAGAGCCCCTACTTCTCGGCCAAGCTGATCGAGTACTTCGGGCAGGACTACAACAAGACAGGTGCCCACCACGTCATCGGCAAGATGACCAAGGCCGAGCAGAAGCTGGTGGTCAAGTACGACCACACCGGCACAACATCCTCGAGCTCCGGGAGCCTCTCGATCCCGTTCATGGACATCGGGAACCAGGTGGTCAACGTGGGCGTCAGCTACACACCGATCGTGCTCGCCAACCTGACGCGCTCGACAATCGCCTCCCAGCTCTCCACATCGAAGAGCGACATCACCAAGCTCATCATCGGCTCGTCGAACTACCTGTCGGCGTCGATCTGTCACGTCGACGGCGGCAAGCCCGGGTCCGTGTGCCAGAGCGCCGGCGTCCAGGCCGCAGCCAAGGCGCTCAAGCTGCACGTGTGACATGGCACGAACGGACGTCCGATCCGACCGCCGCACCGGCCAGCCAGCCCGCGCTGGCGCGGCCCGGCGGCCGCCCGCCGGCGGCACCAAGACCTCGTCGAGGCGGCCCGGGCCTGCCGTGACCCCGCCGGCGGCGTGGCGGCCGATCGCCGCCCTTCTGCTCTCGCTGGGGGGCCTCGGCGTCTCGACCTACCTCACGATCGCCCACTTCGCCAAGATCAACCTGGTGTGCAGCGGGGGCGGTCTGGTGAACTGCGAGCGGGTGACGACGAGTGCCCAGTCGTACTTCCTGGGCATCCCGGTCGCCTTCCTGGGCCTGATCTTCTTCGTGGCGATGACGGCGGCCAACCTGCCCGTGCTGTGGCGCACGGCGGACCGCCGCGTGCACTTGGCGCGGCTGGCGATGAGCGTCGCCGGCATGTGCTTCGTGCTGTACCTCGTGTCGGCCGAGCTGCTCATCATCAAGAACATCTGCCTGTGGTGCACCTCGGTGCACGTCATCACCTTCGCCCTCTTCGTGCTGATGATGACGACGATCCCCCAGATGCTGGGGTGGACCGCCGACGGGCGGTCCGAGGCATGACGCGGAGGCCGCCGGGCGCATGACCTCCCGCCGGCCCGCCGGCCGGGGACCCGCCGGCCCGGGCGACGAGCACACGACGATGGACCAGGACCACGACGACACCGGCGCCAACCGGCCCGGGACAGGCGGCGGGGCCGGCGTGGCGCCCGACGACGGGGCCCTTCCCCGTGCCACCCGACGGCCCGCGACCTCGCTCCTCACCTGGGGCATCGTGGCGCTCGTCCTCGTGATCGTGATCGTCCTGGTGGCGATCAAGGTCGCGGGCACCTCCGTCACAACCACAAGCTCCTCGAGCCCCCCGCCCCCGGCACCCCCGGCGGTCGTCCAGGCGGTGACCAAGATCCCGGCGTCGGTCTACAACGCCGTGGGGGTGACCTCGCCCGACACGGCGATCACGCCCCCGACCGTGGTCTCGGGCGCCGCCCCCTTGCAGACGCACGGGCGCCCCGAGGTCCTCTACGTGGGCGAGGAGTTCTGCCCGTACTGCGCAGCCGAGCGGTGGGCGCTCGTTGCCGCGCTGTCGCGCTTCGGCACGTTCACCGGGCTCGAGGCGTCCACGTCCGGCTCCAACGAGGCGTTCCCCGGCACCCCCACGTTCAGCTTTGCCGGGACCAAGTACTCGAGCAGGTACCTTGCCGCCACGCTGGTCGAGCACTACGGGGACCAGAAGAACCCGCAGGGCACCGGCTACGCCGTGCTCACCCCGCTGACCCGCGCCGAGCGGGGCCTGATGCGCCGTTACGACCGCACCCCGACGGGGACCATGCTGCCGTTCCTGGACATCGCCAACCGGGGCGTGCTGGACGGCGGCGTCTTCTCGCCGTCCATCCTCCAGCAGCTCAACAGCACAAAGATCGCCGCCGGGCTGACCGACCCCAAAGACCCGGCGACCCAGGCCATCGTGGCCGCGGCCAACGAGTTCTCGGCGCTGATCTGCAGCGCCGACGAGGAGGTCCCCTCCTCGGTGTGCTCCAGCGCCGGCGTGACGGCTGCGTCGTCGGCGCTCGCCCTCGCCCCCTGACGGCGTGCGGCCGGCCGGACCGGGGTCAGCCGGCCCGGCGGTCCAGGAGCTGCTTGCGCTCCGCCTCGTTCAGACCGCCCCAGATCCCGTGCGGCTCGCGGATCCGGATGGCGTACTCCAGGCACTCGCTCCGCACGATGCACTCGGCACAGATGCCCTTGGCCCGGGTCTCCCGGGCCAGCCGCTCCTCCTTGCGCTCCGAGTAGGCGGGTGGAAAGAACGCCGCCGACTGCGGGCCCCGGCAGGCCGCCTTGGCCTGCCATGCCTCTCCTACGCTCCGAATAGCCACCCTCGTCGGAACCCCCCTTCACGCACGCTGACAGGGTACCGTGGCCCTGTTCGGCCAGACAAGGGTGTTGAGCAGGAAGTTCGCATACGACCGGCCTCAAACGGGGCGTCCGGGGGCTACGCTCCGGCGGGATGGACGTCGGTGCGTGGTGCAGCCAGAGCCGCGTCTGGGTCGTCGCCGGCAAGGGCGGCGTCGGCAAGACCACGGTGACCGCCGCCCTGGCGACGGCGGCCGCCGGGGCCGGGCTCTCCGTGCTGGTGATCGAGCTCGAGGGCAAGCACGGTCTCGGGGCCGCCTTCGACCGCCCGGGCCCGGTGGACTACGCGCCCGTCCCCCTCATCGGCCCGCCGATCGAGCCCGGGCCCGACGGGGCCGACCCCCGCGCCTCGGGCCCTCCGGCCGGAGGGGTGTGGGCCCGGAGGCTGACGCCCGACGACGCCCTGCTCGAGTACCTGGCCGACCACGGCCTCCACCGCGTGTCCAAGCGCCTGGTGTCGTCGGGGGTGATCGACGTGGTCGCCACCGCCGTGCCGGGGATCCGGGACGTCCTGGTGCTGGGCAAGGTCAAGCAGATCGAGCGGGCCGGCGTGGCCGACGTCGTGATCCTGGACGCTCCGGCCACCGGCCACGCCATGACCTTCCTCACCTCGGCCAGCGGCCTGCTCGACGCGGCGCGGGGCGGTCCTGTCCGGTCCCAGGCCGCCGACGTGGTCGAGCTCCTCCAGGACCCCGCCCGCTGCCGGGTCCTGCCCGTGACCCTGCCCGAGGAGATGCCGGTGAGCGAGACGGTCGAGGCCGCCTACCAGCTGGAGGACCGGGTGGGGATCCACCTCGGCCCCGTCGTGGTCAACGGCTACGAGGCCGGTGAGCCGGTGCTGGCCACCGACGTCGACGAGGCGGCCCGGGCGCTCGGCATGGAGCTCGAGCCAGGCGCCCGCCACGCCATCGCGGAGGCCCAGCAGTTCCGGCTCCGTCGCCTGCGCCTGGTGGAGGAGCAGGTCGACCGGCTCGCCCGCGACCTGCCGCTCCCCCAGCTCCGCATCCCCCGGCTCTTCACCCCCTCGATCGGGCCGGCCGAGCGCCAGGTCCTCGCCGACGCCCTGACCCGGGCCGTGGCCGACCTGGCCGACCCGGTGAGCACCTCGTGACCGCCGACGCCCGTGAAGGCCGGGGGCGGGAGGCGGAGTCACCCGCGGCGGAGTCACCCGCGGCGGAGTCACCCGCGGCGGAGTCACCCGCGGCGGAGTCACCCGCGGCGGGGGCACCCGCCGTCCTCGACGCGGTGGTGGCGACACGGTCGATCGTCGTCTGCTGCGGACCGGGCGGGGTGGGCAAGACCACGGTCTCCGCCAGCTTTGCCGTCGGCGCCGCCCGTCGGGGCCGGCGAGCCTGCGTGGTGACGGTCGACCCGGCCCGGCGGCTGGCCGACGCGCTCGGGGTGGAGTCCCTGCCCAACAGCCCGGCCGAGGTGGAGGGGACATGGCCGGGCACCCTGCACGCCGTGATGCTCGACTCGAAGTCCACCTTCGACGAGCTGGTGGAGCGCTACGCCCGCACAGCCGACCAGGCCCAGGCCATCCGGGCCAACCGCCTGTACCAGAACCTGACCGGGGCGCTGTCGGGCACCCAGGAGTACATGGCGATGGAGAAGCTCTACGAGCTGACCAGCTCGGGCGAGTACGACGTGGTGGTGGTCGACACGCCGCCCACCCGCAACGCCCTGGACCTGCTCGACGCCCCGAGGCGGCTCACCCAGTTCCTCGAGAACCGGCTCTTCCGTGCCCTCATGATGCCGACCCGGCTCTCGATGCGGGCCGTCAACATCGCCACCCAGGCCCTCTTGAAGACCATCTCCCGGGTTGCCGGCGCCGAGATCGTCCAGGACGCCGTCGCCTTCTTCCAGGCCTTCCAGGGGATGGAGGTCGGCTTCGACGAGCGTGCCAGCGCGGTGCGGGCGCTGCTGGCAGACCCCGAGACCGCCTACGTGGTCGTCACCTCGCCCCGGGGCGACGCCATCGAAGAGGCGTCGTACTTCGCCGACCGCCTGGCTGAGCGGGGGGTCACCCCGGCGGGCCTGGTGGTGAACAGGATCCACCCCCGCTTCACCGCGCCGGGCGTCACGCTCCCCGCTCCGCCCCCGGACAGCGCGCTCGGCGCGCTGGTCGCCAACCTGTCGGAGCTGGAGGACGTGGCGGACCGGGAGGAGGACGCCTTCGCCGGGCTGGCCGAGCGCATGGCCCCGGCGCCGGTCGGCCGGGTCCCCCTCCTCGGAACCGACGTCCACGACCTCGCCGGCCTGGCGACGGTCGCCGACCACCTCTTCGGTCCGGCGGTCGATCAGGTCGAGCAGGTCGGGTAGTGTCGGCCCGATGACGGTGATCGTCGTCGCCAGCGACGCCCCGAGCGTCCGACGGGAGGTCGGGTCGGTGACCGCCGGTCCCGACACCGAGGTCGTGGAGGTCACGTCGGGTCCCGACGTGGTGAAGGCCGTCCTCGAGGACCCGCCGGACCTCGTCGTGGTGGACATGCAGATGGGGAACATGGGCGGGATGGCCGTCTGCCTGGAGCTGCGGCTGGAGGAGTCGTACCTCGACATCCCCCACGTGCCGGTGCTCATGTTGCTGGACCGGCGACCGGACGTCTTCCTCGCCCGCCGATCGGGCGCCGAGGGCTGGCTGGTGAAGCCCCTGGACCCGCTCCGCCTGCGCCGTGCGACCCGGGCGCTGCTGGCCGGCGGGACGTTCTACGACGAGTCCTACCAGCCGGTCCCGGTCCTGGTGGGCTCCACGGCGCCGCTCGAGCAGGGCGGCGAGCCCGGCTGAGCCGAGCCGGTTGTGGCAGGTCGACCGTCGAGCCAGCCCCCACCTGACGGCCCATCGCGCCGGCAGCGTCGCCTCCCCTGGCGCCGCGGGGAGGACCACCGCCGCCAGGGCCGCCGGTTGCGGTCGCACCCGGCCTACGAGCAGTCGGACGCGGCCGAGCAGGAGCGGGTGATCGTCGAGGCGCTCACCGACCTGCGCGACATGGACGTGCGGGAGGTGATGACGCCCCGCCTGGACGTGGTCGCCCTGAGCGTCCCGGTGTCGGCCGACGACGTGGCGCAGGCCGTGCGCGAGTCGGGGCACAGTGCCTTCCCGGTGGTGCACGGCGGCCTCGACGACCTCGTGGGCGTCCTCTACGTGAACGACCTGTTCCGCTCCAGGCGGAGCGGGCGGGGGGCGCTGTTCACCGGGAGCCCCCAGGGCGCGGTCCAGGCGGCGGCGGCGGACGCCGGCGGCCTCTCGCCTCTCGAGGTGTCACGCCGGATCCGCCATCCCTACGTCATCCCCGAGTCCCGGCCGATCCTCGCCGCGCTGGTGGAGATGCGCCGGAACCACCGGGGCTTCGCCGTCGTGGTCGACGAGTACGGCGGACTGGCCGGCGTCCTCACGGTGAAGGACCTCCTCGAACCGATCGTGGGCGAGCTCCACGACGAGCTCGACGCCGACGAGGGCCCCTCGATCGTGCGGGTGGACGGGACGCGCTGGCTGCTCGACGGCCGCACGAACGTGGACGAGGTGCGGGAGCGGTTGGGCATCGACGTGCCCGAGGGCGACTACGTGACGATCGGCGGGTACCTGCTCGACGGCCTGGGCCACATCCCGGCGGTCGGCGAGGCCCTCGGCGTGGACGGCTGGGAGCTCACGGTCCAAGAGATGGACAAGCGGCGCATCGCAAGTGTGGTCGCCCGCCGTGCCGACGCCGAGGTCGATGCGGGAGCCGGTAGCGGCGACCTCGCCGGGCTGCGGCCCCAACCCTCAGAGGAGGACCCCCAGCTCGCCCCCGGCGGAAGCCGCATCGGCGCCGCACCCGAGCGGGTGGCAGGCCCGGGCGGCGCCCGGGTCCCTCGAGCCGCGACCGGCGGCGCCGACCCGCCGATGTCCTGACCGCCGCCCCATCCCGGGCTCCCGGGGAGGCCGGCGGCCCCCGACCGCGGCTGCACTAGTCTTGGGAGCGCTGGCGGCAGCCGGCGACGGGCTGTGGCGCAGTTTGGTTAGCGCGCTGCGTTCGGGACGCAGAGGTCCCCGGTTCAAATCCGGGCAGCCCGACCAGAAAATCTTCACCGAAGTTGCGACTTCTAGTTCACCGAAGCCGCTCAGCTCCAGCTCCTGGGGCACTTTGGCCTCTGCGTGGGCAGCGTGAGCGTCAGATCGCGCCCGGGGGCCGTCGTCGGGACGGG
>JAJYVT010000150.1 GCA_021791845.1 Actinomycetes bacterium
GGTCTGCCGTCCCGACGGTCCTGGCGAAAGCCCGGCGCACCGCCGCCGACAGAGCCTGACGGTTCGCTCGTCCGTAGTTGGCCGCCGCCGCCATCGCGGCCAGGTACGCCTCGCCCTCGGGCGACCGCGCCGGCGCACAGGCGAGCTGAGGGTCCGGTACCGAGATGCCGTAGTGGTTCATGACCTGGCGCATCGCGTGCACGTGGTCGGAGCAGATCTGGTGCCCGAGCCCTCGAGAGCCGCTGTGGATCATGACGCGGACTTGTGTGGGGAACAGCCCGAACGACGCTGCCACCGCCGCATCGTCGAGCTCGGCCACCGCCTGCACCTCGAGGAAGTGGTTTCCCGACCCCAGGCTCCCGACCTGGTGCAGCCCTCTGGCCACGGCACGCTCGCTCACCCGGGAAGGGTCTGCGCCCCCGAGCGTCCCGTCGTCCTCGCAGTGGGCGAGATCGTCCTCGGTGGCGAGCCCTGCATCAGCGGCGGCGCGGACCCCCTGGCGGAGCACCGCACTCAGCTGGAGCTCGTCCCGCAGGGGCCACACGCCGCCCCGGCCGAGCCCGCGCGGGATGGCGGTGTCGAGGTCGTCCATCAGCGCTGAGAGCCGGAGGGCAAGCTCTGCCGCCGAAACCGGCGACGCCAGCAGGCGGACACCGCAGGAGATGTCG
This sequence comes from Actinomycetes bacterium, assembly GCA_021791845.1. Lineage (GTDB taxonomy): Bacteria > Actinomycetota > Acidimicrobiia > Acidimicrobiales > RAAP-2 > JAJYVT01. The sequence goes on from JAJYVT010000150.1 coordinate 669, forward strand.
AATCCCACGCCTCCGGGCGAGACCACGCCCCCCCGCTCGACGTCGGTGGCGGCCACCCCGCCGATGGGGAAGCCGTAGCCCCAGTGGACGTCGGGCATGGCGTAGGAGGCTTCCACGATGCCGGGCAGGGAGGCGACGTTCTCGACCTGGCGCAGCGCCTGGTCCTCGAGCACGTGGGGGAGCAGCGCGTCCGAGGCGAAGACGATGCCCGGCACGGTCATCGGACCCGTCGGATCGATACGCCAGCGATCGGGAGCCCCTGGCACGCGGACGAGCCGGACCGGACCGACCGGCGTCGGTGAGCCCCCCCCGACGTGGGGGCTCTTCACACGTCCACGAGCACCCGGCACCGCCATCCTCCTTCGGCGGGCCCGACCGACAGCCCATGGTAGGAGACCCCCTTGGGCACGGGGCCGACGATGGCGGCGTGGTCGCTGGGCACGACCTCCATGTCGCCGGCGATCCCGCCGTCCTCCGTCTCCGCCAAGTGGAACCGCACCGGCACCACGTCGAACACGTCGACGGCGTAGATGACGTCCTCCATCAGTGACACCAACGCGTCCTCGGAGCCACCGGGCGACGCCGCCAGCGGCAGGACGCGGGCGGCGGCGGCGTCGGGAACCTCGGCGAACGATCGGACCAAGCATGTCAGCGCCTCGGCCAGGCAGCTGGCGCGGTCGGGTCCCCACGCCTCCACGATGCAGTCGGCGGTATGGGGAAGCAGGCGGTGGCCCGCGACCGTGGGCCTCGCAGCTCGGGCTGCTGGTCCGTCCCGGCCGGCGATGGCGCCCGTCATCGGCCGGCGCTACGCCACGGCGGCAAGCGCCTCGAGGCGTGCCCCGTAGTAGGTGCGGAGGTACTCGAGCGCCCGTGCCTGACGATCGGAGACTGGTTCGGAGGAGCCCGGGCCGAACACCGTGGTCGCCTCGGGACAGACCACGAGCTCGAAGCCGCGCACGAAGGCGTCGTAGCTCGTGTGGCGCACGCAGCAGTCCGTGTGCTGACCGACCAGGACCAGCCTGCCCACGCCGTGGGACCCGAGCTGCTCCTCGAGCTCGGTCTCGGTGAACGCCGAATAGAAGCGCTTGGGGACCACCACGTCGTGGGCATGTGGCTCGAGCTCTCCGACCACGGCCGCTCCGGGCGTGCCTGCCATGGCGTGAGGCGGGAAGACCCGCAGCTCCACGTCGCTCGCGAGGTGGGCGTCGTTGGCGTACACGACCACCCACTCGTCTGTCTCGCGTGCCTGGCCGACCAGCGTGGCGATCGGAGCGACGATCTCCTTGGCCGCCGGGTTGCCGAGCGAGCCGTCCACGAAGTCGTTCAGCATGTCGATGACGATCAGCGCGCTGCGCATCGCGCCTCCGTTCTCAGGTGCCAGGGTGCGGGCCTCGCAGGCCGCGCCAGCGGGGCCGGGCAGGGTCGGTGAGGCGGAAGTAGAGATCGAGCGCCGGATCGAGCGTCCCGCGAAGGCTCAGCCAGTACAGGCGGGCGAACGTCGCCTTCATGACGTGCTTGAGCCGGCTGGGCGGCGACGGCACGACCGGCGCGTCGTACGTGCCGGCGACAAAGGTCCCTCGGCCGTGGGCCAGGTCGAACGGGCAGTGGGTGCGACCGGCGAAGGTGGCCGGACTGCCTCGGAGCGTCCGTGCCACCACCTGGGCCTCGAGGTGCGCCCCCACGCCGGACTTGGAGGTCGGCAGGCTGGTGGCGTCACCGATGGCGAAGGCCGTCCCGGTGCCCCGGACGCGCAGGGTCCGCGGGTCGGTTCGAACGAACCGGCTCTCATCGAGCACCCCCGCCGGTTCGTAGGCGATCGGCGCGCCGGTGAACGGCGGTACCAGGATCGGAAGGTCGCACTCGATCACGTCGCCCTCGATCGAGGTGAGGGTGAAGGACTCGGGATCGATGCGGTCGACGTCGAAGAAGGTGGCCACTTCGATGCCCCGCTCCTTCAAGATGGGCTCGACCACGTGGTTCATCGGCTCGGCGGGATAGGGGCGGGGATAGGGGGTGAAGAAGACCAGCCGGGACCGCTCGCGCAGCCCTCGCCGGCGCAGCAGCTCGTCGGCCAGGAGGATCCCTTCGATCGGGGAGGGTGGGCACTTGCAGATCGGGGTGGTCTGCCCGAGCGCGATCGTCCCACCTCGGAACCGGTCGAGGCTCTGCCACAGCAATCTCGCCTGGGAGACGGTCGAGTGGTAGTCGCCGACCCGCCCGACGACGTCTGCCAGCCCGGGGATCCCGGACGGATCGGTCTGGATGCCGGTCGCGACCACGAGACGGTCGTAGGCGAGCCGCGACCCTCCTGCCGTCTCCACGAGTTGGTGGGTGAGGTCGACGCTGGTCACCGTGTCGTGCACCAGGTGCACGTGACGGGCGAGCAGTCCGCGCTCGTCCCGTACGAGCGGCGTCCCGGCGTTCTTGAAGGCCACGTAGAGCAGGCCCGGCTGGAAGAGGTGTGTGGTCGAAGCCGTGACGAGGGTCGTCTCGAAACGGCGGCGGTCGAGGCTGTTGGCGAGCATCGTGCCGCCCGTGCCCCCGCCGAGGACCACGATCCGTTGGCGCATCTCAGCGTCTCTTGATCTCGATGATGACCACGATCGTGCCGTCGGCTCGTTCATCGAGCGACAGAATGGGGTTGCCCGTCTTCTGTGACCACGCCCGGGCGTCCGACTTGACCCCTGGATCGGTCGCCCACAGCTCGATGACATCGCCGACCGTGGACCGGCGGTAGGCCATGGAGAGGTCGGTGATCGGCCCGGGGCAACTCGAGCCGCGGGAATCGACCAGCGTGCGAGGTGGTTGCGTCGTCGTGTCCACTCCGTCCTCCCTTCGATGCGAACGCCCTTGTCGGGGCGCACTCAGATGAAGCGCTCAGATGAAGAAGGTCTCGCCCCCTTCGGCGCTCTGGAGGAAGGTTGCCGCGCCGACGATGCCGTCAACGAGGTCGTTGAAGTCGCCCTCTCCCAAGCCCATGGCGGCGCACATCGTCGAGCATGCGTGCACGGTGGCACCCAGCTCCTTCGCCTGACGGAGCATCGTGTCCCACGATG
>JAJYVT010000151.1 GCA_021791845.1 Actinomycetes bacterium
TTGACGCGGTGGCGGGCGGCGTTGGAGCGGATCCTTGCCACCTGGGCCGGGTCACGCTCGACGGCGAAGACGTCGAGGCCGGGGCGGAGCCGGCCGCACTCGATCCCGACCGAGCCGCTACCCGCCCCGACGTCCCACAGGACCCCGGAAGGTGGGAGGTCGAGCTTCCCGAGCGCCACGGCGCGCACCTCGGCCTTGGTGATCATCCCGTCTCGGTGGTCGAACTCGGCCTCCGCCAGCCCCCAGGCCAGGCTGGGCGTCGCTGGCCGGGCGGTCCGGCCCGTCAGGACCAGCACGGACATGGGGTCGAAGCTTCCCGTGGCGATGGCCGCCAGATCGGAGGCGGTCACGACCTCGCCTTCCTCCCCGAGGCGCGACGCGACCGCAGCGGCCGTCCCGCGTCCTGCTGGCTCGCCCGCGGCGATCAGTGCCTCGGCGACGACCTGCGGCGGGTTGTCGGGGGAGGCGAGGACGGCGACCGACGGTTGCGGCGACAACCGCACCGCCGCCACGGCGTCGGCGAGCGGACGGCCGTGGGCGGAGACGACCGACGCGTCGTCCCAGCTGAGACCCAGTCGGGCGAAGGCGAGGGAGACCGCGCTGGGCGCCGGGTGTACCCGAAGGAGATCGTTTCCCACCCGTGTGGCCAGCACCCTGACGATGCCGAAGAAGCCGGGGTCGCCGGAGGCCAGGACGCTGACCGCCCGGCCGGCCCTCGACGCGTCCTCGACGCGACCCAGGACCTCGTCGAGGGGGCCAGCGAGGACGACGGCGTCGGCCTCGGGTCGGCGGAGGGACGCCGTCTGGGAGAGCTGGCGCGGCGAACCGACGACGACGTCGGCACTGGCGAGGGCCTCGACGGCTCGGGGACCGTAGGGGTGGCCGCCGTGCACGCCGACCACGGCGATCGGTATCCGGTCGTGGCCCGGTGTCGGCGCGGCCGCGCCGGTCATGGCGCCGGCCGGAAGGCGTGGCCGAAGGAGGCCGAGTACACATGGCTGACCGCGGGGACGTCGACGTCGGCCAGGGCGTCTCCGACCAGGATCATCACACTGGTGCGCTTCCCCAGCGCGGAGAGGTCGTCGGCGAGGTGGCCGAGGGTGGAACGGCGGACGATCTCGTCTGGCCAGCTCACCTTGTACCCGATGACGACGGGCGTCGCCGCGGTGTACGCCGAGCCTTCGCACAACAGCTCCTGTGCCAACGCCTCGGGGTCGCCGGCCGACAGGTACAGCGCCATGGTGGCACCTCGGCGGGCCAGGGCAGCCACCGATTCGTGGTCGGGGACCGACGCCGCCGTCCGCCGGGCGAGACGCGTGAGCACCACGGTCTGCGCCAGCCCGGGGACCGTCAGCTCCCGGCCCGCGGCGGCGGCGGTGGCGGACACCGAAGACACCCCGGGCACGATCTCGTAGGGCCGTCCGTTGGCCCGGCACCAGTCGATCTGCTCGGCGACGGCGCTGTAGAGGGTCGGATCACCGGAGTGGAGCCTGACGACGGCGGCCTCGGGGTGGGCGGCGAAGACCCCGACGATCTCGTCGAGCGTCATGCGCGACGAGTCGTAGAGGGCGACCCCCGGCCGGCAGCGGTCCAACAGGGACGCCGCCACCAGCGAGCCGGCCCACACGACCACGTCTGCTTGGGCGAGACGGTCCGCGCCCCGGATCGTGATCAGGTCTGGAGCCCCGGGCCCCGCACCGACGAAGGAGATCACGCGTCACGCCCCTGCACGGCCGGCGACCGGCGGGCCGGCACGATGGCGGTGGTCAGGTAGGAGCCGGGGCCGGTGGCCAGATCGGCGAGGGCCAGGCAACGCTCTCCGGGCTGTCCCAGCAGTTCGCCGGCCACCGCGGCGCCGAGCCGGCCACGGCGGGCCAGCGACGCCGCCACCGCCGGCAGCTCCCGCCCGCCCTTGTAGATGACCACGGTCGAGTCGTCGTGGTCGAACAGGGAGTCCAGCTTGGCGGGGTCGTCACCGAGGATCGCCACGGTGATCCGCTCCTCGCCCTGGGCGACGGTCGTCGACGTCGCCGCCGCCAGCTGCTGGAAGGGGAGGATGCCGGGTTCCGCCTCGACGACCGCCCCGGGCTGCAGCGCCTGCACGGCTTCGGCCAGCGCGGGGAACGACGAGTAGAGGTGCGGGTCGCCGAGCGTGGCGAAGGCGACCAGCTCACCCTGGTCGAGGAGCACCGCGATCCGCTCGGCGGCAGCGGCCAGGGTCCGGCGCCTGGCTCGGGTGTCAGGGCCGACGTGGAGCACCACCCGCTCGACGGCGACCCCCGGCGCCGCGGCGTGGACGACCGCCTCTGCCTTTCCGGTCGCGTCGTCCGAGATGGACCCGGCGAGCACGCGACCTGCGGCCAGCAGGATCCGGCGGGCCCTGTCGGTGAGGAGCTCGGGATCACCGGGGCCGACGCCGACCCCCACGAGGCACGGCCCGCTAGGGATGGGCCGGCGGGACCGCCGTTCGCTGGTGGGGGCAGGGCCGGCGGAGCGGACGAAGGCTTCGAGCGCGAGGCGGATCGTGTCGGCCTCGGAGCGACCCGAGCGGGCCGCCGCGACCGAGAGCGCTGCTTTCAAGTCGTCGGGGAGGTAGACCGACGTCTTGCGCATCGTGGACCTCGGCCGGCCGGCGCCCCTCCGGCCGGCCGTGAGCTCATCGGGTGCCATGGCCGGCGGCACCGGGCACGGCGAGCGGCGACCGGGCCGCCGCGGAGACGAACGTCTCGGCGAGGGTCGGGTCCGACGCCAGGTGGACGTGCAGGTAGGAGGCGAGGAGGTGCGCAGCGGCGAACCCGCCGGTCGTCGTCCCGTGCCGGCCAGCGAGGACCAGGGCGTCGCCGCTCGGGTCGGTGGCCGAGTAGTGGAACTCGTGGCCCCGGACCTTGGTCCCCGCCGGCCCCAGCGGAGACGGGCCCGTCGTGGTCGCCGACCGGTAGCCGAGGACGCGCCCGCCGCCCATGGTCGCGTCGGCGTCCACCACGCCGGCCATGGCGGACCCGTCGAGGCTGCGGGTCAGCCACAACAGCCCTCCGCACTCGGCCCAGATCACGCCGCCCCGGCGGTGGTGGTCGGCTACGGACCGCAGCATCGGCTCGTTGGCGGCCAGGGCGTCGGCGTACACCTCGGGGAAGCCGCCGCCGGCGAGCACGGCGGACGTCTGTGCCGGCAGCCCCTCGTCGACGCAGGGGTCGAAGGTGATCACCTCCGCCCCGGCGGCAGCGAGCGCCTCGAGGTTGTCGGGGTACGAGAAGCTGAAGGCCGGGCCGGAGGCGACCGCCACAAGGGGCCGGGCATGGTCGCCGACGACCGGTCGGGGCCGGGCCAGCGGCGCCGTGGGCAGGTGGGGAGCGGAACGAGCCAGGCGCATCAGCCCGTCGAGGTCGCAGCGCCCCGAGATGGACACGCCTAGGCGATCGAGTGCCTGGCGGACGCCGGCGGGATCCTCGGCGACCGGCTGCAACCCCAGGTGACGGCTTCGCCACCGCATGGCGTCGTCACGTCGCAGGACCCCGTAGACGGGCACGCCGGCGTCGGCGAGCGCGGCGCGCAGCATCGCTTCGTGGTTGTCGCTGCCCACTAGGTTGAGGACCACCCCGGCGACGCGCACCTCGGGGTCGAAGGTGCGAAAGCCGTGGACGACAGCAGCGACCGATTGGCTGATGGACGCGGCGTCGACGAC
>JAJYVT010000056.1 GCA_021791845.1 Actinomycetes bacterium
CAGCCCTTTGTCATGTCGGGCACCAGCGACATGCCCTTCTTGGTGAGCACGGTGGCGAGCGGCGCCTTCTTCGGCCCGTAGGCCTTCTCGTAGCCGACCGCGGCCATGAGGAGGTAGAAGCGCACGGGGCTCGTGCGCAACGCTGTGTACATGAAGGCGAACTGGGACGGCGGCGCGCCGGCCACCACCCCGAGGAGATGCAGTGTGGGGGCGTAGGAGGCGGCGATGTGCAGGCTGAACAGCGCCGTGAGGCCACCTTCGGAGTGCCCCCACACCACCGTGTCGCGGCTGGCGTGGGCCCGGTCGAGGTGCCGGGCCGCCCGCACCAGGTCCAGCGTGTCGCGGGCGGCGATGCCGCCCACGAGGTACGGCAAGGGACCGGGCGTCCCCTCCCCCTGGTAGTCGCTGGCCGTGACCACCCAGCGCTGCGCCAAGAGGGCGTTGAGCTCCTCGAATGCGCTCTTCGCCCCTGTTGTCCCGGGGTTGCGTGACGGCGCGCACTGGGTGGCCATCCCGTTGGTGCCGTGCGCCCAGGCGACCACGGGGAACCCGCCCGCGGGCGGCGCGCCCCTGGGCACCACCACCAGGCCGGTCACCGCCACCGGCCGTGTCGACAGGTTGGTGGAGACGTACATCACGCGGTAGGTGGTGCCGGCGACGCCGGGGGTTGTGACCTTCTCCTCCCGCACGAGCGAGCCGGGTGCCGAGGGGAGGTGGGCTGGGACCCGGTAGAAAGCCGAGAGGGTGGGGGCGGCGGCGGCCGGGCCCGGCGGCGCCGCCAGCGCCGACGCACCGCCGACGGCGAGCAGCGACGCCGCGACGAGCGCGAGCCTGCCGACGCGCGCCGCGGCGCGCCGGCGGTACGACTGCGTCACCGCGTGGCCGACGTCGTCTCGCCCGACGCCCCCAGCGCGGCGAGCTCCTGGGCGACCAGCTGGTCGTGCTCCAGGGCATGCTGCTTGGCCCGCCGTGGTGACCAGCGGCCGGCCATCACGAACACCAGCGGGATGAAGGCCAGCTCGCCGCCGACGCAGACCCAGTACCAGTGCTGCCACTGGGTCGGCGTGGCGGCCGCAGCCGCCTCCACCTGCCTGAGCTCGGACGCGTGCGCGGCGAAGAACGCCACCTCGGACTTGATGTGGGGGTCCTTCGACACTGCCAGGAGATCCTTCAGCCCTACGTCCTTGATGGCCTTGTTCAAGAGCGGCCCGGGGATCTTGGACGTCGGGTACTTGGCCAGCTCGGTGAACAGCGCCTCATGGGCGAGGACGATCTCAACGTTGGGGTCCGCCTTCTCGATCGCCTGCGCCTTGGCCGCCAGCGGCGCGTACTGCACCAGTGGGTTGGTGGAGGACACGACGTAGGGCAGGACGAACACGGAGACGGCGATGACGGCCCGCAGGATCCACCCCCACACGGCGAGCCCGTGGGCGGTCAGCGCCGGGTTCCGGCGCTCGACGGTCTCGGTGAAGCTCGCCATCCACGGTGCGTAGGCGATCGCCAGGAACCCCGCCAGCAGGGAGACGATCAGCGCGAACTGGTAGTAGGTCGTGTGGGGCTCGGTGGCCTTCCCCAGGTAGATGATGGTCATCACCACCGCGCCGGCCGCGCCGACGAGCATGAACGGCTTGCGCACCCGCACCCGGTCCGAGACGACTCCCACCGCGACCAGGACCACGGCGTCAAAGGCCCAGAACCAGTTGCCGAGGGCGTTCGCCTTCGAGGCGGAGAAGCGGAACACGGTCTCGAAGTACACGGGGTTGAACCCGACGGCCGTGTAGTAGATGAGGAGCAGCACCGCCACGGCGAACGCCGACAGGACGATGTCCCGGGTGACCACCTGGCGCCAGGGGCGCCGGAGGGACTCCTCCACGTTGATCCCCTTGGCCCGCGCCTCGATGAGGGCCCGGTCCCGCAAGCTGACCATGAGCTGGTCCCGCAGTTCGGGCGCGAGCTCGCGCAGCCCCACGAGGGCGGCCAGGAAGACCACCACGCCGACGATCCCGCAGATCACGAACTGGTCCTGCCAGGCCACCAGGTGGCTCAGCGTGTGGCTGGCCACCTCGGACACGACCAGGCTCCCGACCACCGGGCCGAGCGTCCAGAAGCCCATGGCCGACGCCCGGCCGAGCTGCGGGGAGAAGTCGCGCACGAGGGCGGGGGTGGCGACGAGGATGATGCCCTCGACGAAGCCGACGGCCGAGATGACGACGGCGAACGCCCAGCTGTTGGGGGCGTTGGGCACCCCGACCAGCACCAAGAGCGCCGTGACGCCGAGCCCGTAGGCCACCATGTTGGCCCGGCCCCAGCGGTCGGCCAGGCCGGCCAGCACCGAGGTGAACGCCCCGATGGCGTTCCCGACCACCGTGATGTCCACGTAGAAGCGGAACGACATGCCGTAGTGGGCCAGGATCTGAGGGGCCACCGCGCCGGCCACGTACAGCTGGTAGTAGAGGACGATCGTCGCCGCCACCACCAGGCCGAGGTAGAACACCCGCCTCGCCGTGGACGGGTAGCGCTCGAGCTGGCGGTACCACAATGCCCGCGCGATCGGACCGTGCCCCGTCTCGACCGTGTCGACGGCGCCCAGGACGTCCATTGTCTTCCCCCCGGTACTTCCAACGACGGGCCGCCCCGAGCGGCTCGGCCGCCACGGTAGCGTCGCTGGCGGGCGTGCGGGTGCCATCTACCACCGGCGCCGGGGAGGTCGGCGGTGAAGGACGCGGGCGGAGCGAGGCGGACGGCGGCCGCGGCGGCGCTCGACGTCCTCACCCTGGTCCTCTTCGTGGTGATCGGGCGGGCCTCGCACGACCACGGCGAGTCGCCGGGCGGGGTCGTCTCGACGCTCTGGCCGTTCACCTGCGGCCTTGCGGCCGGGTGGCTCCTCGTGCGGGCGGCGGGGCGGCGGGCGGCGTCCCCCGGGGCCGGGGTCGTCGTCTGCGTTGCGACGGTCGCCGTCGGGATGGTGCTGCGCGTGCTGGCCGGGCAGGGCACGGCCGCAGCCTTCGTCGGCGTCGCCACCGGGTTCCTCGGAGCGGTGATGGTCGGTGGCCGGCTGGTGCTGCACCTCGCGGGCCGCTGGGCCGGTCGCCGCTCCGCTCGCCGGCCGGCCAGCAGTCGCAGCTAGCGCTCAGGGGACGGTGGGACCCGCGCCGGCGGGCGGCGCGGCTGCGGCCTCCGGCGCGCCGCTGCCCGCCGCATCCAGGGCGCGGGTCCGCGCCGCCGCGGCCGAGGGCACCAGATAGGCGCCCACGGCCAGGAGGGCGCCCACGAGCATGACGCAGATCCCGAGGAAGCGGACGAAGGACTGCGCCTCGGTGAGCAGCCCGCCGGCGCTCGCCACCACCACGCAGGCCAGTCCCCACCCCCCGGACAGCCGGGAGATCCGGCTCCCCCGGCGCGCCCTCCACCAGAACCCGAGCGCGCCCACGCCGAGCGCAAGTCCGAACGAAGCGTGCACGCCGTAGACGGCGGCACCGTGAGCCGGCAGCCAACCGCTGGGACGGCTGAGCGGGATGACCACGAGCGCGGCGATCCCCAGGGCGATCTCGAGGCTGGCCACGATGGCCAGCAGCACGGCCCAGCGGGTGGTGGCGGCGTCAACGTCGATCGGGGCCAGCGGTGCGGCGGTGGTGTCGCCCGGGAGGGCCGACTCCTCACGCCGCGTCACCTTCCACCGCCGGGCGCGGTAGGCCTCGGGGTCCTCGTGGACCAGGTGCCACCAGCCGGCGAGGGCCAGCAGGGCGAAGATCGGCCACTCGATCGAGTACACCCAGCTGAGCTCGTTGCCGCCCAGTGCCCGTGTGGCCTGCCACCACCCGGCGAGGGCACAGCCGGGGGCCACGACCAGCACCTCGAGATGGAGGAGCAAGGCCCGGGGCGAGACCCACCGCTGCCGCAGCGTCGCGGCGCGCCCATGCCGGCGGCTGTGCCCGTCCGCCTCGGCCGGTGTGCGCGCGCCGGGCGGCGCCAGCGCCTGGACGCGCCGGGTCATCTTCCGCTCCGCCACGAAGGCGCAGAACGGGACCGTCCCGGCCAAGAGGACCAGCACCATCTGCCACTTGGGGATGCGCAGCCGCCACGTCAGGCTGAAGGCGGTGACGAGGTAGACGATGTAGAGGAAGCCGTGGAGGGTGCCGACCACGTTCACGACGCCGGGCCGTCCGGCCGCTGCCTGGAGGGGGATGCCGACGAACACGAGCACGATGAGGAGCGCCGCCGTCGTGAAGGCCATCACTCGGTAGCGGAGCAGCACGCCCGGTGGGACCGGCCGCCGCCCTGCTGCCGGTGACGCCCCCTCCCTCTCGCCGGCCCCTCGCACCGCCACCGGCGTCACCCTACGCCCGCCGGCGGGCTGCGCCGGAGCGCTACCTCGGGCGGTGCTCGGTCCCCAGACCGGGCGTGATGTACAGCACGCGACCCGGCTCGTGGACGTCGGCGGTGTGCCAGACCCCTTTGGGGTTGACCACCGCCTGCCCCCCGGTCATCGGGATCCGGACCTCGGTCCCGTCGCGGTCTTGGAGGAGCGTCATGCGCCCCTCCAAGAGGAAGACGAGCTCCTCTCCCGCCGGATGGCGTTCCCAGGCGGTCCAGTCGGCATCGGAGCGGCTCAACACGACCAGGCGGCCATCGGCCCCGTCCCCGGCATGGGACGCCTCGTAGGCGGCAAGTGCCTCCTCGTCCCAGGTGAAGTCCACGAGGGGCTCCACCGTGGCACCGAGGCCGAGGTGCGCGCAGGTGGTTGCCAGTTCGAACGGCTCCCTGTCCGTCATCCCGCCCTCACCCCACCCTCCCGGTGTCGTCCTCGAGCCGCTCGACGTCGTCCTCGAGCCGCTCGACGTCGTCCCCGCCGAAGGCGCCCGGTCCGGGATTGGCGATGCAGTGCGCACTCCCCACGGGCACGCCCATCCGCTTCACCTCGTGGCCGGGGCGTCCTCCAGGACGGTGCTCCAGGACGGTGGAGGAACCCCAGGGTCGGACGTCGTGCTCACCGCTCATGTCGTTGGCGCCCCCTGCCCGGGCCTCCGCTGGACGGGCATCAGATCACCGGCGACCCGTACATCTCGCCCAGCGGGTCGCTGATCAGCTCCAGCCGGGCGCCGTCGGGGTCGGAGAAGTAGAGCGAGGACCCGTCCACCTCCTGGCAGGGCACACCGGCGGCGGCCAGGTTGTCGCGCAGCCGTTCCCAACGGGAGCGCTCCACCGAGATCGCCAGGTGGTGGAGGCCGCCGAGGACCTCCGCGTAGGGGCCGAGATCGAGGCCGGGCAGGTCGAAGAACGCAAGGGCGTTGCCGTTGCCGATGTCGAAGAAGAAGTGGGTGGACCCGCCGTAGTCCCGGTTCTCGAAGAGCTCGGTCAATGGGAACTCCAGCACCCCCTGGTAGAACCGGATCGTCGCCTCCACGTCGTGGCACAGGAGGGCCACGTGGTGGACGCCCCGGGCCGACGGCGCCGGCCGCTCCCCGGCCGGACGCAGGAAGCGGGCAGCCAGGTCGGCCCGGCGCTGCGCCGCCCGGGACCTGTCCTCACCGGACAGGCCGGCTTTGGGAGATCGTTCGCTCACGAGGGGCGAGCGTACCGTCACGCCGCGGCTCGGGCCGCGGCTCACGCCTCTTCGATGGCCCGGATGCGCTCGGCCAGGAACCCCTCGGGGTCGGTGGCCCGCTGCACGAGGAGGTCGTGCAGCTCGGGGTGGGTGAGCACCAGGAAGCGGTTCTCCCGGATGGCGTCCACGACCATCGCCCCCACCACCTCGGGCTCGAGCTCGCTCATGCCCTTCACCGGCGGGCGCATACGCACCGGCGGGCCCGAGAAGGTCACCTGCTGGCGCAGGTTGGTGGCCACCGGTCCGGGGCAGACGCAGGTCACGCCGATGCGGCGGGGGTGGAGGTACAAGGCGAGCGCCTCGGAGAGCGCCACCACCCCGGCCTTGCTCACCGAGTACGGCATGCGCTCGTAGGCGTAGGCGAAGAGCCCCGTCGCCGAGGCGGTGTTCACCACGTGACCGCTCCCCTGCTCGAGCAACAGCGGGAGGAAGGTGGCGTTGCTGCGGACGATGGAGAGCAGGTTGGTCGAGAGCGAGCGCTCCCACTCGCTCAGCGGGATCCGCTCGGGAAGGCCGGCGGCGACGACGCCGACGTTGTTCATGACGATGTCGACCCGTCCCAGACGGCGCAGGATCACGTCCCGGGCGACGTCGAAGGCCTTCTGGTCGGTGACGTCCAGCTCCATGCCGAAGCACTCGGTCCCCTGCCACGACGCTTCGTCCGCGACCGCCATGGCCCGGTCACGGTCCAGGTCGGCCACCACCACGTGCGCCCCGGCGGCGGCCAGGGCCAGGGCGGTGGCCCGGCCGATCCCGCTGCCGCCACCGGAGACGAAGGCGACCTTCCCGGCGAGCTCCTCCATCAGTCCACTCCGTTCCGCAGTCGGGCAGCCATGGGACGCATTGTTCCAGTTCTTCGGAGGCGGCCCCGCACGCCCCGCGGCCCGGCACCCCCGCGGCCCGGCACGACCTCATCCCCGCCGGCGGGCGAGCACCTCGAGGTTCCAGGTGCACAGCTCGCGCAGGACGGGCACGTGCACGAGCGGCCCCGTGCCGGCAGGCAGGTACCGCGGCCGGGCGTCGAGCAGCTCGAGGGCCGGCGTGCGGGCGAGGCGGCGGAGGAAGGGCCCGACGTGCAGGGGGAACAGCGACTCGCCGTAGCGGTTCTTCGGGGGGCGGCCGGTCCTGCGCTCGTAGCGCCGGCAGGCCCGCTCCCCGCCGAGCAGGTGCCAGGGCGAGGTCTCGTGCCCGCCCCACGGCCCCAGCCAGGTCGTGAACGACAGCCAGAGGTGGCCACCCGGGCGGAGCACCCGGGCCATCTCGTCGAGCAGCGCGAACGGGGTGGCCACGTGCTCGAGCACGTTGGAGGACACGACCAGGTCGGCGGCGCCGTCGGGAACGGGCAGGCGGGTTCCGTCGGCCAGGACCGAGCACGGCGACGGGGCGCCCCGCCAGGCCAGCTCACCGGCGTCGGCGTCCACCAGCACGCAGCGGGCCCCGGCCGACCGCAGGGCCGCCGTGAGGTACCCGGCTCCGCCGCCCACGTCGAGCGCCCTGCTCCCCGCCAGCGGCACCCGGGTGCCGAGCAGCGCCACCGCGTCGGCCGACAGCATGCCGTAGAAGCCGTCGGGGTCGGCCTGCTCGGTGCGGAACGCCGCCAGCAGCTCAACCGAGCGGCGCAGCGAACGGCGCGGCGCCGGCCCCGGAGCGGTCACCCCGGACCGGCGGGCAGGGTCGGCGCCGAGAGGACCTCGCCCAGGAAGTGGACGGCCCGACCGTAGCCGTCCACGCGGTTCGCCAGCCGCGCCAGACCGTGGCCCTCGTCGTCGTAGACGACCAGCTCGCTGCGGATGCCGCGCCGGGAGACGGCGGCGACCAGCTGCTCGGCCTCGCCCACCGGCACGCGCGGATCGTTGCGGCCGTGGACGACGAAGAGCGGCGCCCGGATGTCCTCGGCGCGCCGCAGCGGGGACGCCTGCTCGAGGAACGCCCGGTCGTGCTCGAGCGAGCCGTACTCCCGCTCGCGGTGGGCGCGGCGGTAGTCGGAGGTGTGCTCGAGGAACGTGACCAGGTCGGAGATCCCGACGATGTCCACGCCCGCGGCCCAGCGGTCGGGCTGGAAGGCGAGGCCCGCCAGCACCATGTACCCGCCGTAGGAGCCGCCCCACAGCGCCGCCCGGCCGGGGTCGAAGCCGGCGCCGGCCAGCCACGCGTGCACCGACGCCAGGTCGCGCACCGAGTCGAGCCGCCGGGTGGTGTCGTCGAGGGACGCGTAGCGCTTGCCGTACCCCGTCGAGCCCCGCACGTTGGGCACCACCACGCCGAAGCCCTCGGCCACCAGGGCCTGGACGACGGGGTTGAACGACTGGACGGCCTGGGACTCGGGCCCCCCGTGCACCACGACCACGACCGGCAGGGCAGCGCCCCCGTCCGGCTCCCCCGCCTCGGCGCGGAGGGGACGGAAGGCGAGCACGGGCACGGCCTGGCCGTCGAACGAGGTGACCACGGCCGCCTCCGGCACGGCCAGGACGGCCGGGTCCACCGGGTCCGGGTTCTCGGTCAGCTGTCGGGTGGTCCCCGAACGCCGGTCGTGCACCCAGATGTCGCCGGGGCGCCGCGGCGTGGACAGCCAGTACACGACCTGCGAGCCGTCGGCCGAGAGGTGTGGCGGGGCGCCCACGTAGGACGCCACGACGCCGGGCTCCGCAGTCGGCACGGGGCCGAGCTCCGTGCCCGAAGGGGCGTCGAAGAGGCGCATCCGGCTGGCACCACCGGCGTTCTCGATCACGAGCAGCGTGCGTCCGTCCGCGCCCGAGACCACAGAGGCGTCCCATTGGTCGCCGACCCCGTCGAGCGGCGTCGTCCGACCGGTGGAGAGGTCGTGACGGACGATGCCGGCCCGGTCACGCCCGACGGTGGAGGATGCGAAGAAGACCTCGCCGTCCACCCACGCCGGCGCCCCGATCTCGGCGGCCTCGTCGGGGTGCGGCAGCGGCATCCGCCACATGCCGGTCCGGACGTCCACCAGCACGAGGTCGCTGTCGAGCGGGCGCGGACCGGGCCGGTGGAGGGCCACCAGGCGGCCGTCGGGCGAGTAGCCGGACGACGGCTGGCAGTACCCTCCCTCGGCGTAGACGATCCGGTGCTCGCCGGAGGCCAGCCCGCACACCCACAGGTCGAAGTCCACGCCGTTGCGCCGGTTCGAGAGGTACGCGACCTCCTGCCCCGAGGGCGACACCCCGGCCAGGAGATGGCCGTGTGCGGCCGAGGCGGTCAGCGGCTGCAGCGCCTCCAGGCTCGAGACCGGTGCCTCTGCGTCGAGGTCGACCAGGTAGAGCTGGAACCGCTCGTTCCCGCCCGCGTCCACCCCGATGACGGCCGCTCGGCGGCCCGGCACGGCAGCGGCCACCCCCACCGGCTCGTCGAAGGCCGTGCACTGGCGGACGCGTCCCGCCGTGTCCACCTCGTAGAGCTGCATGGAGCCGGCCCGGTCGCTCCGCGCCAGGACGCGGCCTGTGCCGGAAACGTCCGCCAGCAGCGTCGACCTGCTCTCGAGGAGCGCATGGAGCAGGTCAGCCACCTTCGCATCCTCGCATCGGCGCGCCGGAGCCCCAGGCGGCCACCATGGAGGCCACCGAGTCGAGGTCGCGCAGCGCAGCCATCTCCGCCCCTATCCGGCGGGCGGCGCCCCGCACCGCGGGGGCAGCCAGCAGCGCCTCGGCCATGGCCCGGATCGCGGGCACGAGCGCCGGACCGATCTCCGGGATGCCCGCCACGTCGGGGAACCCGTCCGGCAGCAGGCCGGCCCCGGCGCGGACGATCGCCCGGGCGTTGGCCGGCTGGTCGGCGAACAGCGGCAGGAACCCCACGGGGACGCCGTGAGCCAGCGCGCCGTAGGTCGTGCCGGAGCCCCCGTGGCAGATGACGGCGTCGCACCCGGCCAGGACGTGCTCCTGGTCCACCCACTCTTCGACCGCGACGTTGGCGGGGACGGGCGCAAGCGTCACCGGGTCCACGCCTCGGCCCACCGCGACCAGGACCCGGGCATCCAGGCCTGCCAGCGCGTCCAGGACGGCCCGGAAGGCCGGGGCGGCGCCGGGCATCCCCCCCGCCCTCGAGCCGAGCGTGACGTACACGCGGGGGCCCGGGCCCGCCGGCCACGGATCGCCGGGTGCCGCGGTCGGCCGCGGGTCCCGGTCCGCCCGCGGCGGGTCGGTGTCGGCCCGGTAGCGGACGGTGCAGGGGAAGGGTGATCTGTCAAGGGCCGGTGGGAAACGGGTGAGGAAGGGAGCGGCGCCCAGTGCGTCCCGAGTTCCCGCGCCGTGACGGTCGAGCACGTCGGCGACGAAGTCCAGCACGCTCCACTCGGCGTCGGAGAAGGAGATCGCCACCGTGGCGAGGCGGATGCCCTCGCGCACGGCGGCAACGGCCGAGGCGTACTCGCACGTCTCGCGGACGACCACGTCGGGCCGGCGCCGGGCGACGGCGGCTGCCACGGCGGGGAGCATCGCGCCCGTGCACCGCTCGGCGAACACCTCGCGTTCGGCGATGCGCCGCGCCTCGGCCCGTGTGGCCGCGGCGAACCGCTGCCAGAGCGGTTCCATCTCCTCGGCCGGTGGGGAACCTCCGGTCGTCACCTCGAAGCCGCGCCCCTCGACCTGCCACTCGGCCCCGGGCGGCACGAGGAACTCGACCTCGTCCCCCTGCCGGCGTAGGGCGTCGGCGAGGGGGACGAGCGGACCGACGTGCCCGGCGCCCGCGGTGGACGCGAACAGGGCTCGCACCCGGCGAGGATCAGCCCCGGCCCGCGAGGGTGGCCACGTCGACCTCGTTCCCCTCGGGGTCCGCCAGCGTCCACCATGTCGGGGCATGCTCGGCGCTGACGAGGACGCCGCCCGCCTCGAGGGCGGCCGCCACGCGTGCCTCCGCCGACTCCATGGGCACGGCGACGTCCACGTGGACGCGGTTTCGCTGCGAACGCCTCTCGTCCGTCTGCTGGAACCAGATGGCGGGCCCGCGACCGCCGGCGTCGACCAGGTCCTCGTCGCCGACCCGGCGATAGCCGAGCACGGCATGCCAGAAGGGCATGACCGCCGGGATGTCGACCGCGTCCACGGCGATCTGGACGTCCTGGACAGCGAGCGGGTCGGGGTCCACCCCGAGGATGCGGGCGGCGGCCGAGATGTCCCGGGCGAGCTCGACGTCCCGGTCGCTCAAGCCGTCCACGTCGTGCGACCACAGCCGCACCGTGACGCCTCCGTAGCGCAGGTCCACATCGGGGTGGTGATTGGCGGCGTCGGCCACCCGCCCGATCGCCTCCACCAGCGCAACCCCTCGGGCGAAGGAGCCCGTGCGGAAGTGGGCGCAGGCCCCGGTGAACAGGACGTGCCACTCCTCGATCCCGCCGGCAGCGTGGAACTGCCGGGGCGACAACCGCTCGGCCACCGGGCCGACGGTACTACGGACGGTCCCCCACCAGGGCAGCCAGCCCGCCGGCGGCGGCCCCGCTCCCGCCCGCGGCGGGCCCCGCTACCGCCCGCGGAGGGTGAGGACGTCGAGCACCCGGTCCAACCGTCCCGCCCACGGCACGAGAGCCCGCAGGAGCTGGGAATCGGGTCGGACACGGGGGTGCGGGCGCGTCGGCGCCGTCCGCTTCGCCTTCGCCAGCTCCGTGCCCAGCCGGTCGAGCTCGTGGGCGTCGAGAGCCAGCTGCAGCTTGGGCCAGAGCTGGCCCTCCTCGTAGGTGACGTGGTTGCGGATGCGGCTGGCGGCGGTGAACACCATGGTGTGAACGTGTCGTCGCCGCTCCCCGTGCGGTCCAGGTCGTGCAGGAGCTTCCGGGAGCCGACCTCTTGCTCGACGCCGGCGAGCGCCAGCTCTCGCCCGCCCTTCAGGCGCTCACGCACGATGGGCCAGAAGAGCTGCTCCTCGATCGCCTCGTGCGAGGACGCCTCCATGACGAGCTGCCGGGCGAGGCGCCGCCGGGCCCTTTGGGAGCCGGCCGGGTCGCCGGCCCCGCCGGTCAGCTCGTCGGTCAGCTCGAACAGCCGCACATGGTCGGCCGAGAGGACATCAAAGGGGTTCACGCGTGCTCCGAGGTTCACTCGGTACCCGTCGGCGGTGCGGCCGGGTGGTCGCCGTTGGACCGGGGGCCCTCGGACGGCCGGGTCCGGCGCGCCTCGAGACGGGCGCGCTGGGGGACGACGGTGTACCTCGGGTCCTTGGCCGAGGCCAGGCCCGCCTCGAAGATGGCGAACCGGGTCAGGGCCGAGCCGGCAAGCAGCGAGGCACCCGCGACCGCCCCGAGGAACCGGCTCCGCCTGGCCGTGAGCGAGCTCAGCGTGCCCGCCACCAGGAGCGCCTGGGCGCCCTTGTGGTAGCGCGCCGCCCGACCCTCGTCGAAGGCCTCTCTGGCGAGGCCCATCCGGGCCTCCATGAGGCGCTCGGTGGCGAGCTCCGCCGCCCCCCCGAGCGCGCCCAGGAGCCTGACCGGACCACGCTCTTCGACTGGCGCGCCGAGCATCCCCAACCCGGCGGCAGAGGTCACGGCCGAGGCGGCGAACACGAAGGGCATGTCGCGGTGCGCGTCATGCCACGCCGGCACGGCGGTGTCGGAGATCAACGCCGCGGTGTACGTCGCAAGCGGAGGCCCCAGCACGGCCGCGCCCACGGTGGCCGCCGCACCGATGCCGGGCGCGACCCCGGTCAGGTCGCTCCCGGCCGCGACAGCGGCCGCCGGACCGAACGAGGCGAGGATCCAGGATCCGACGCTCATCGGCGAGGTGGGCTTGAACGTACGCAGCATGTTGAGAAAACGCCCGCGCCGGCCGAGGTCGTGGACCAGGGCGACCGTGGAGAGCGCCGCCGACGCCGCCGCGCCCACCTTGGCCACCCGCGCCAGGCCGCGACGGCCGGTCACCTGGGCGCCCGCTGCGATCACCGCCGACGAGCCGGCCAGGCCTCCGAGGAACAGGTAGCCGGGGATGTCCGGCGACTCCCAGACCGGCTGGTTGATGATGGGCTTGCCGTAGTAGGAGCCGAACTCGGCCGCCGGCACCATCGCCTGCTCGCCCCGCCCCCGCGCCGGGCGCGCCGCGGACGGCACGTGCTCCACCCCCGGCCCGGTGTGCACGCCCGTCGTCGCCTCCCGGCCCGGTCGGACGTGCCGCTGCCCGTCCTTGGTCACGTCGGTCTCGTTCATGGCGCCTTCCTCGTGAAGCTCACGGCGACCGTCCCGGCCACCAGCGCGGCGGCCGTCGCCACCCGTCGCCACATCGCCGGCAGGTCGCGCGTGGTGACGATCGGGTCGGGCGGCAGCCCGTAGACCTCGGGCTCGTCGAGCAGCAGGAAGAAGGCGCCGTCACCCCCGACGCCGTCGTCGGGGTCCCGGCCGTACAGCCGGGCGTCCGAGACGCCGGCGCCGTGCAGCTGAGCCAGCCGGCGGTCTGCCCGCAGGTGCAGTTCCTCGAGCGTGCCGAACTGGATGGAGTCGGTGGGGCATGCCTTGGCGCACGCCGGCTCGGCACCCACGCCGAGCCGGTCGTAGCAGAGCGTGCACTTCCAGGCCCTGCCGTCCCCGTGCCGCTGGTCGATCACGCCGTACGGGCACGCAGGGATGCAGTACCCGCACCCGTTGCAGACGTCCTCTTGGACCACCACGGTGCCGAACTCGGTGCGGAACAGCGCCCCGGTGGGACAGACGTCGAGGCACGCCGCGTGGGTGCAGTGCTTGCACACGTCGGACGCCATGAGCCAGCGGATGCCGCTCTCGGCCGGCGCGGCACCGTCGGCGGCCGCTCCCGTGACCTGCTGGCCGACGCGCTTTCGCTGCTCGATGAAGGCGACGTGGCGCCACGTGTCGGCGCCAAGACCAACCGTGTTGTCGTAGGACATGCCGGTGAACTGCAGGCCGCCCTCCGGCACGTGGTTCCACTCCTTGCACGCCACCTCGCAGGCCTTGCAGCCGATGCAGACGGAGGTGTCGGTGAAGAAACCCATGCGCGGCGGGTGGTCCACGTACCCGGCCGCGGTGGCGGGGTCCCCGTGCTCGAGCAGCGACGCGAAGGGGTTAGCGACCACCGCGCACCTCCATGCCCGTCTCCGGGGTGATGCCGGCACGGCGGATGTACTCCTCCACCAGGGCGGTCCGGGCTGCGCCCCTCGGCCGGCGCCCCGGCCGGATGTCGCCGCTCATGGCCTTCACCTCCTGGATGTGGGAGTTGGGATCGAGGGAGATGTTGGCCAGCTCGTTGGCCGCGTCCCCCTTTGCGTACCCGTTCGGCCCCCAGTGGTAGGGCAGGCCGATCTGGTGCAGCATCCGCCCCTGCACCTCGAGCGGGGCGACGCGATCGGTCACCATGACCCGCGCCTCGATCACGCCGCGCGCCGTGATCACCGTGGCCCAGCCGTTGTGCTCGAGACCGCGCTCTGCCGCCAGCTCCGGCGAGACCTCACAGAACATCTCCGGCTGGAGCTCCGAGAGGTACGAGAGCCAGCGTGACATGCCGCCGGCCGTGTGGTGCTCCGTCAGCCGGTACGTGGTGAGCATGTAGGGGAAGATCTCGGAGCCCGGTTGGCCCGGGCCCGGGTGGTAGCGGTTGTGACGCCGCGAGAAGACCTGGCGGACCGGGTTGCGCTGCTGGTGGGGGTAGACGAGGTTGGGGAACGGCGAGTCCTGGGGCTCGTAGTGGGCCGGCAGCGGCCCGTCGGTGAGCCCGCTCGGCACGTAGAGCCACCCCTTGCCGTCGCCCTGCATCACGAAGGCGTCGTCGCCGGCCAGGGCCTCGGCGCCCGTTGCTCCCGCCGGGGGGCGGTGCCACGGGGACTTGGCCGGGTCGAAGTCCGGGACGTCGTGCCCGACCCACTTGGCCTCCTCGTCGTCCCACCAGATGTAGGCCTTCCGCTCACTCCAGGGCTTGCCCTCGCGGTCGGCCGACGCCCGGTTGTAGATGATGCGGCGGTTCGCCGGCCATGCCCACCCCCATTCCGGGGCCACCCAGCTCTGCTCCTGCCCGGGCTTGCGGCGCGCCGCCTGGTTCACTCCTGTCGTGTAGACGCCGCAGTAGATCCAACAACCGCACGCCGTCGAGCCGTCCTCGTTCAGCTGCTCGTAGGAGGCGAGCGGCCGTCCCTCGGCGTCCCACCCGTTGATCTCGGCCAGCACCGCCTCGGCCGAAGGCTCCGCCACGGCCCCCTCGGTCGGGTAGTCCCACTGCAGCTCGAGGACCGGTCGGTCCATCTCGTCGGTCGAGCCCGCCAGCTTCTCCCGGATGATCCGCCCGAGGTGGTAGTAGAACCAGAGCTCGCTGCGGGCATCCGCCGCCGGCTCGACCGCGGCGTGGTGCCACTGGAGCATCCGCTGGGTGTTGGTGAAGCTGCCGTTCTTCTCGGTGTGCGCCGCGGCAGGGAAGAAGAACACCTCGGTGGGGATGTCCTCGGTCTGGAGCTCTCCCGTCTCGATCTCCGGGCCGTCCTTCCACCACGTCGCCGACTCGATGAGGCTGAAGTCGCGCACCACCAGCCAGTCGAGGTTGGCCATGCCGAGTCGTTGCATGGCGGCGTTCGCCGATCCCACAGCCGGGTTCTCGCCGACCACGAAGTACCCCTTGCACTCCCCATCCAGCTGCGCCATCACGGTCTCGTACGTGCTGTGGCTCCCGGTCAGCCGGGGCAGGTAGTCGAAGCAGAAGTCGTTGTCCTCGGTGGCGTGGGGGCCCCACCAAGCCTTGAGCAGGCTCACCATGTACGACCGCATGCCGCCCCAGTAGCCCTTCTCGGTGGACGCCCCCTCGATGAACATGTCGAGGTCCTCGTCCTGGTGGGCGTGGGGCATCGGGATGTACCCCGGCAGCAGGTTGTAGAGCGTGGGGATGTCGGTGGAGCCCTGGATGCTGGCATGGCCGCGCAGCGCCAGGATGCCACCCCCGGGCCGGCCCATGTTGCCGAGCAGGAGCTGCAGGATCGCCGCCGTGCGGATGTACTGCACGCCCACGCTGTGCTGGGTCCACCCGACGGCGTAGGCCATGGCGGTCGTCCGCTCGCGGCCGGAGTTCTCGGTCAGCGTCCTGCACACCTTCAAGAAGAGCTCCTGGGGGATGCCACAGACCTGCTCCACCAGTTCGGGCGTGTATCGGGAGAAGTGGCGCTTCACGATCTGGAAGACGCAACGCGGGTGCTGGAGCGTCTCGTCGCGCTTCACCGAGGCCGGGACCGACGCCCCGCCCGACCCGTGGGACTCCCCGCGCCCGGCGGCGGCCACCGACGGCTGGTGCCGCTTCTCTCCGCCCCCCTGGGCCTCGCGCTCGCGCAGCTTCTCATCGAACTCCTGCTCGCGCTGGCCCGACGCCGCCTGGACCGGCCCTCCCTCGTACTGCCAGCTTGCCGGGTCGTAGCTCCGCTGGTCGGCGTCGAGCCCCGAGAAGACGCCGTCGAGGTCCTCGGTGTCCTTGAACTCCTCGCCGACGATCGTCGGCGCGTTGGTGAAGGCGACCACGTAGTCGTGGAAGTAGGCGTCGTGCTCGATGACGTAGTTGACGATGCCGCCGAGGAAGGCGATGTCGGTGCCGACACGGATCGGCACGTGGATGTCGGCGAGCGCGCTCGTACGCGTGTAGCGCGGGTCCACGTGGACGAGCGTCGCCCCACGGGCCTTGGCCTCCATCACCCACTGGAAGCCGACCGGGTGGCACTCCGCCATGTTGGAGCCCTCGATCAGGATGCAGTCGGCGTTCTGCAGGTCCTGCTGGAAGGTGGTGGCTCCTCCCCTACCGAACGAGGTCCCCAAACTGGGGACGGTGGACGAGTGTCATATGCGGGCCTGGTTCTCGATCTGTATGGCTCCCAGGGCGGTGTAGAGCTTCTTCATGAGGTAGTTCTCTTCGTTGTCGAGGGTCGCCCCGCCCAGGCTGGCGATCCCCATCGTGCGTCGGACCCGCTTGCCGTCCTGCTCCCACTGCCAGGTTTCCCGCCGGGTCTTGATGACGCGCTCGGCCACCATGTCCATGGCCGTCTCGAGGTCGAGCACCTCCCAATCGGTGGCGTGCGGGCGTCGGTGGAGCACCTCGTACCGTCGTGCCTCTCCGGTCGTCAGCTGGAGGCTGGCGGAGCCCTTGGGGCACAGGCGGCCGCGGCTGACCGGCGAGTCGGGGTCGCCTTCGATCTGGACGACCTTCTCGTCCCGGACGAACACCGTCTGGCCGCAGCCGACGGCGCAGTAGGGGCACACCGACTTCACCACCTCGTCGGCGTCGGCGATCCGCGGGGTGAGGCGCTCCGTCTTGGAGGACTTCACGGCCACGCCCCGTCCGGACACGTCCCCGGTGGTGCGCTGCCGGCGCACCGGCCATTGGGCGATGTTCATGGGGTCTCCTGCCTCTTCGTTGTCGCCTCGGCGCCGGGCGTCGTCGCCTGCGGCCTCGACGCCTCCTCGTCCTGGACTGCCCTTCCTCGGCGCTCTGCCGGTCGGTCGCCCGCCTGGTCGCGCACCTCGTCCACGGCGGCGACCACGGCTCCGGTCGCCTTCACCGCTTTGGCGGGACGCTTGGGGGCGCGTGGACGGGGCCGAGTCGGCGCGTCGTCGCGGGCGCGGCGTACCCGGTCGCCGAGTTGGCGGCGCGCCTCCTCTGGGACGGTGAGCCGCATCGTCATCAGCACCTGGTCCTCGAAGGCGACGTGTTTCCGGGTTGCCTTCTCGAGCGCCGCCACCACGTCGTCGAACGTCTCGTCCGACGGTTCCAGCTGGTTCAGTTGCTGCAGGAGGCTCTTCCCCTCCTGCTCCTGGGCGAGCGCACGCTCGACCACCGAGCCACCGTGCGGGAAGAGCTGGCGGACGGCGGGCCAGAGCTCCTGCTGCTCGGCCGTCTCGTGCTTCGAGAGCGCCAGCGACACCATGTCGGCGATCGACTTGCGGCGCGAGAGGTGGGCCGGCGAGCCGCCGGTCGTGGCCCCTGGGATGGTCTTCAACTGCTTGAAGAGCGCCAGCACCTGGTCGTGGTCCCGCGTGAGGACTGTTGCGACGTCGGTCTCCTCGGGCTCTTTCACCTCACCCGGTGCGGCGTCGCGTGCCGCTGCTGCTCGCCGCATCGGAGCGTCGGAAGCGGCCCGGCGCTCGATCCAGCGGTGCGCCGTCTCCCGGGTGGACGGGTCGTCGGCCTTCGCTCCCCGGTGCACCAGGTGCTGGGTGCTGCCCCGGATCGCTCCGGGCCGGCCGAGCTCGTCGGGAGCGAGGGCGTCCCCAGCGTCGGCTGGCATGCCCGTCGCGATCAGGTACGCCCTGCCCGCGGGGACCCCCAGGGCCTCACCGACCCTTCCGTAGTCCTTCGAAGCCTCGTAGAGGGCGAGGACCTGCTCCTTCGTCGGCACGCGCGCTCCTCCCTCGTCCGGCCCTTCGGTTCCGGGTGTACCCGGCGCTCGTGACCGGTAATCGGGGGTCGGCCGCGCTGGCTCCGGCGGGCGGGCGAGCCGCGGCCAACCGACGGAAACGGCCCCGTCAGGGCGGTGGCGCGACCGGCTCAGCCGCCGCTGCGGGTCCCCTCAGTCGCCGCTGAAGGGAGGAGCGAAGACGACCAGCAGCGCCAGGTCCTCGGTCACGTCGTGGAAGCGGTGCTCCTCCCCCGCCCCCACGAACAGCGTCGCCCCCGGGTGCACGTCGACCGTCTCCCCGCCGGCGCTGAAGCTGGCCCGCCCGGCCGTCACGACGTAGATCTCGTCCTCGGCGTGGGGCAGTTGGTCGTCGGTGCCCCCGACCGGGATGCTGTACGTCCCGACGCTCATCGCCGGCACCCGTAGGTGCTCCACCCAGTGGTTCGGGCCGCCGGTGGCGGTGAAGGCTCCGGCCTCCTCCAGGTGCTCCATCCCATCCTCCCGGGTCCCTCGGCTGCGGGGGCTCCCTGCGGCGCCCGGGCGCGACGTTAGTGTCGGCACGGTGCGCAGGAACCCCGGTCCCGAGATCCGCCTCCGGCCCGCCACGGCCGACGACGCGACCGGGCTGACCGCGCTCGCCCTGCGCTCCAAGGGTGTCTGGGGCTACGACCGCCCGTTCCTCGAAGCCTGCAAGGAGGAGCTCACGGTTGCACCCGACGCCGTCGAGGCGCGAAGGGCCGTGGTCGCCGTCGACGGCTCGGGCCGCGCCGTCGGCTTCGCCACCCTCGAAGGGGAGCCGCCCGACGGCGAGCTCGGCATGCTCTTCGTCGAGCCGGACCGGATCGGGACGGGCGTGGGCGCCATCCTGTGGCGCGACGCGGTGCGCCGGGCCGCCGCCCTCGGCTTCCGCTTGCTGCGCATCGAGGCCGACCCGGGGGCGGCTCCCTTCTACGAGGCCATGGGAGCCCGCGCGGTCGGCACGGCCCCGTCCGGATCGATCCCCGGCCGGAGGCTCCCGGTCCTCCTCTTTGACGTGAGCCTCCCCTGATGTGAGCCCGCCCGTTCCCCGTCTCCCGCAGCATCGCCCGGAGCGGCTCACCGGTAGCAGTCATGTGCGGCGCTTCGCGGCGCCCCCGTCCGTCGACGTCGACCCTTCGCCGATGCTCCGCAGCAGCGGCACCTCGCGATGGAAGGCCAGCCGCAGGGCGAGGTAGAGCAGCACCGCGGTCGCCAGCCAGGCGAGGGTGGCGAGCAAGAGCACGAGCGGCGCCGGGTCGTGCCCGATGAGCTGCCAGACGACCACGGCGAACGTGCCCAGTGCCACGGCGCCGAGGATCGCTCCCACGTCGAGGTCCTCGGCGTTGCGCTCGCTCTCCTCCTTCTCGACGAGGGTGAGCGTGGCCGGCAGGATGGCAGGGAAGGCCAGGAGCACCCCGCCCGGCTCGTTGCCCACGACGAGCGAGATGACGCCTGCGACCACTGAGATGGCGGCGCCGAAGGCGAAGCGGATGGCGAGGTCCCGGATCGGCAGATGCCGGAGGGCGCCCAGGTGGATGCCGACGAGTGGCTCGCCCGCGCCGTCGCGGTCGGCGCCCGGGCGGGCCCGGAGGGCCATTCAGCCCACCACCAGGATGTAGGCGCCCACCGCCACGAGGACCCACGCCAGGCAGCTCACCGAGGTGGCGACCACCGCGTGGTAACGCCCGAGGAGCGGACGCGCGCAGGCACTGAACACGACGAAGCCGGCGACGCCGAAGCACATGCCCGCCCCGGCGATCCCGGCCACGTGGTTCCCCTTGTCGACCACGGTGAGGAACAAGCTGGCTAGGGCAACGGACGGCGCGGCGCCGAAGAGCCCGGCGAACCACTTCGGCCGCAGGACGTGGCCGACCACGGCAAAGGCGCTCACCAGCAGCCCGCCCATCACGCCCTTTGCCGCCAGGAGGGCGACGTCGTGCAGCACTCTCCCCGCCCTCCCTTCCCGCTCCCGGCGGAGCCCTGCCCGTGGTCGAGCGGCCCGTTCCAGCGTCGTAGCGGGAGGTGTCCTACCCCCGTGTCCCTCCCGTGATGCCGGGATCAGGCGGCAGGCACGTGGACGTGGAACAGCGACGACAGGTAATGCGTGAGCGTCATGGTGGTGAGCGCGCCGAGGTACTCCCCGACGACCTTGCCGCGGGCCGACACGAAGACGGTGACCGGGAGCCCCGGGATCGCATAGGCCGACCCCACCTGCTCGTT
>JAJYVT010000057.1 GCA_021791845.1 Actinomycetes bacterium
CCCGTCCCGACGACGGCCCCCGGGCGCGATCTGACGCTCACGCTGCCCACGCAGAGGCCAAAGTGCCCCAGGAGCTGGAGCTGAGCGGCTTCGGTGAACTAGAAGTCGCAACTTCGGTGAAGATTTTGCGGTGGAGGCGATGGGACTTGAACCCACGAACCTCTTGACTGCCAGTCAAGCGCTCTACCAGCTGAGCTACGCCCCCGAGGTCGAACGCTCAGGTTACCAGCCTGCGCCGGCGTCGAGGACCGGCCCTCGCCCAGGCCGGGGCGCAGCCCCGGGCCCGAGCGCGTCGCCCAGGCCGGGGCGCAGCCCCGGGCCCGAGCGCGTCGCCCACCCGGGGCGCAGCCCCGGGCCCGAGCGCCGGGTCTGAACCCGGCAACGACCGCAGCGCCCCGGCCAGGACCGGGAGGGCACCTCACCGGCGGTAGCATCGCCGCCCATGGCACGGGCCTACGACGCGCAGGCGATCGAGCAGAAGTGGCAGGCCAGATGGCGTGATGAGGGCACCTTCGAGGTCGACAACGACGACCCTCGGCCGCCCTTCTACGCCCTGTGCATGTACCCGTACCCCTCGGGCGCCGCCCACCAGGGCCACGTCCGCAACTACACCTTCGGGGACCTGGTCACCCGCTACCAGCGCATGCAGGGCAAGGCGGTGCTTTCACCCCTCGGGTTCGACTCGTTCGGCCTGCCGGCCGAGAACGCCGCCATCCGCACCGGCACCCACCCCCGCGCCTTCACCGATGCCCGGATCGCCGAACTCAAGAACTCCCTCGTGCGGCTGGGCGCGGTCTACGACTGGCGCCGTGAGGTCCGCAGCCACGACCCGAGCTACATCCACTGGAACCAGGTCATCTTCCTCCGGTTCCTGGAGGCCGGGCTCGCCTACCGCGCCAACGCCCCGGTCAACTGGTGCCCCGGGTGCCAGACGGTGCTCGCCAACGAGCAGGTGCTCGCCGACGGGACCTGCGAGCGGTCGGGGGACCAGGTCGTCACCAGGGATCTCGAGCAGTGGTTCTTCCGGATCACCCGCTACGCCGACGAGCTGCTGGACGCCCTCGACGCCCTGGAGTGGCCCGAGCGGGTGAAGGTGATGCAGCGCAACTGGATCGGCCGGTCCGAGGGGGCCGAGATGGACCTCGCCGTCGTCGGCCACCCCGGGCGGATCCTGACCGTGTTCACCACCCGCCCGGACACCACGTTCGGGATGACCTACGCCGTCATGGCCCCCGAGCACCCGCTCGTGGACGAGCTCACCACCGACGAGTGCCGCCCGGCCGTCGAGGAGCTGCGCCAGCGGGTGGCCACCGAGTCGGAGATCCAGCGGATGTCCTCGGCCGAGGCGGGACCGGCCCTGGAGAAGCGCGGGGCGTTCACGGGCAGCTACGTCGTGAACCCCTTCAGCGGGGCCGAGGTCCCCCTCTACGTCGCCGACTACGTGCTGATGCGCTACGGCACCGGCGCCATCATGGCCGTGCCGGCGGAGGACCAGCGCGACTGGGTCTTCGCCAAGCTCCACGACCTACCGGTGGTGCGCACGGTCGAGCCGCCGCCGGGCTGGGAGGAGCAGGGGGGCGAGGCCTACGCCGGTGACGGGAGGAAGATCAACAGCGGCTTCCTCGACGGGCTCGGCATCGCCGAGGCCAAGGAGAAGGCCATCGAGCACCTCGAGACCCGCGGCATCGGGAGGCGGACGGTCAACTACCGCCTCCGGGACTGGCTCGTCTCCCGGCAGCGGTTCTGGGGCTGTCCGATCCCGATCGTCCACTGCCCCGACCACGGCCCGGTGCCGGTGCCCGAGGACCAGCTGCCGGTGCTCGCCCCCACAGACGTCGAGTTCCTGCCGACCGGGCAGTCGCCGCTCGCCCACCACGAGGGCTTCCTCCACACGACGTGCCCGGTGTGCGGGAAGCCCGCCACGCGCGAGACCGACACCATGGACACCTTCGTGGACTCGAGCTGGTACTTCCTCCGGTTCTGCGATCCCTTCGACGCCGACGAGCCGGTCGAGCCGGGGGCCGCGCTGCGCTGGATGCCGGTCGACCAGTACATCGGCGGGATCGAGCACGCCATCTTGCACCTCATGTACGCCCGGTTCTACACGCGGGCGCTGATCGACGTGGGCCTGGCGCCGGACGATCTGCCCCGCGAACCGTTCCGCCGGCTCTTCACCCAGGGCATGATCCGCATGGACGGCTCCAAGATGTCGAAGTCCAAGGGGAACCTCATCGCCCCCTCCCGCTACTACGAGACGGTGGGGGCCGACGCCCTCCGGCTCTTCCACCTCTTTGTCGGGCCCCCGGCCGACGACTTCGACTGGACCGACCAGACCGACGAGGTGATCGAGGGTTGCGCGCGCTTCTTGGACCGCCTGTGGCGCCTCGTGGAGGGGGCCGGACCCGAGGGGGGGCAGGGCGGCCCGCTCGCCGCCGGGGCGGCCGGCGGGCGTGCCCCCAGCCGTACCGGGGGGCGCACCGCCGAGGACGACGCCGTCCGCCGGGCCACGCACCGCACGGTCGAGCAGGTGACGGGGGACATCGAGCGCTGGTCCTACAACACCGCCGTCGCCCACTGCATGGAGCTGGCCAACCTCCTCCGGGGCTATGCCCGCACCGATCCCCACGCCCAGGTGCTGGGGGAGGGCTGCGACGCGCTCCTCCAGCTCCTCGCGCCGATGGCGCCCCACCTCACCTGCGAGCTGTGGGAGCGCCGCCACGGGAGCCGTCTGGAGGACCAGCGGTGGCCGTCCTTCGACCCCGCGCTGGTGGTCGAGGAGACGGTGACGATGGTGGTGCAGGTGAACGGCAAGGTGCGGGACCGCCTCGACGTCCCGGCCACCATCGGCGAGGAGGAGGCACGGGCGGCGGCCCTCGCCTCGGAGCGGGTGGTCGCCGCCCTCGGGGGTGTCGAGCCCACCCGGGTGGTCGTGCGGGCCCCGCGCCTCGTGAACGTGGTCACCGCGTGAGCACGGTCATCACTTGAGCACGGTCACCACGTGAGCCCCGTCACTGCTTGAGGGCGGCGATCACCTCGGCCATCTGCTCCTCGCCCAGCGCGGCGTAGAAGCTGAAGCGGTCGACGAGCCCGCCCCAGCGTTCCTTGATCCGGTCGGCCACCTCGTCCGGCGGAGCGACGACGCAGAACGTCTCCAGCACCGTTGTGTCGATGAGGTCGCCCATCGTGGCCCATTCACCCCGCTTGGATCGGGCGTTCAACTCGGGCTGGAGGTCGCCCCAACCGTGCAGCTCCAGGACGGGGCGGTAGGCCGGGGTGGAGCCGTAGAAGGCGAGCTGGGCCCGGGCCGCCGCCGCGCTGGCCACCATCTGCTCCTCGGTGGCGCCCGTGACGACGAACCCGGGCAGGGCGACGGTGAGGTCCCCCCGCCCCTTGCCCGCCTGCGCCGCCCCCCGCTCGAGGGCTGGGATGCTGACCTCGGCCAGGTAGCGGGCGGTGGTGAACGGGTGGACCAGCAGGCCGTCGCCGGCCTCGCCTGCCACCTCGGCCATCCGCTCGCCCACCGCCGCCAGGAGGATCGGCGGGTTGCCGTAGGGGTTGGGGCCCGGGTTGAAGAACGGGGTCATCAGCGTGTGCGTGTAGAACTCGCCGCGGAAGTCGAGCTTGCCGTCGGTCGCCCATGACGCCCAGATCGCCCGGATGGCCAGGATCAGCTCCCGCATCCGCGGCGCCGGATGGGACCAGGGCATGGAGAAGCGCTTGGTGATGTGGGGCTTGATCTGGGAGCCGAGGCCCAGGATGAACCGCCCGTGGGAGAGCTGCTGGACGTCGTTGGCGACCATGGCCAGCGTCATGGGGTTGCGGGCGAAGGCCACGGCGATGCCCGTGGCCAGCTCGATGTGCTCGGTGGCCTCGGCGGCCACGGCGAGCGGGAGGAACGGGTCCCTGCCCGTCTCGGCCGCCCAGGCCCCGTCGTAGCCGGCGGCCTCGAGACGCCGGGCCGCTTGGCCGATGCCGCCGGGGTCGAAGCCGATGGCGCCGTCGATCTTCATCCTGCCTCCCAGTGACCCTCGCCCCGGAGGAAATGCTCCAGCTCGGCCGCCAGCTCGTCGGCCGAGGGCACCGCCTCGAGGCCCAGGGGGTTGCCTTCCGAGGCGTCGATCGCCTCCTCCAGCTTGCTCACCATCGCCGAGTGCTCGGGGTTGCCGGCGATGAGCTCGTCCACCTGGCTCCTGGCCCGGTCGCCGGCCGCACGCAGCACCGTGGCGTCCAGCACGAGGCCCGAGACCGCCGCCAGCCCGTCCACCAGGGCGGCGCTGGCCATGGGGAAGGGCATGGCCGAGACGTAGTGGGGCACCCGGGCCCACAGGCTCACCGTGGGGATGGCGGCCTCGCCCATGCCGAGCTCCAGCGCCGCCAGCACGCCCGCCGGCACCTCGATCTCGCCGTGGACGACGCCGACGGCCGCCGCCAGGTCGGCCGAGCCCGGCGGCGCCGTTGCCGCCAGCCGCACTGGGCGGGTGTGGGGGGCGGGGGCGGGGAAGGCGCCGAGGCCGACGACCAAGCGCACGTCGTAGCGCATGGCCAGGGAGACGACGGCGTCGACGAACTCGCGCCAGTGGTAGTCCGGCTCCGGGCCGACGAGGAACAGCACGTCGGCGCCGGCCTGGTCGTGCCCATGGCGCAGCTGGGTCTTGGGCCACTGCAGCTCGGTGGTCACGCCGTCCACGATGCGGGCCACGGGCCTGCGGGCCCGGAGGTCGAGGAAGTGGTCGGCGTCGAAGGTGACGACGGGGGTGGCCGGCGGGTGCTCCATCAGCAGCTCGGCCGCGTTGGCGGCCCCGAGGCCGGCATCGAGCCAGCCTTCCATGGCCACCACCAGCACCGGAGCGCTGAGGACAGGGGTGGTGTGGACCTCGTAGTGGTCGGTCACGGGAGCCCGAGGGTAGCGGCAGCCAGGCGGGCCAGGCGAGCGACGGTGGCGGGGAACTGCTCGACGCTGTCGGGGTCGCCGGCGGCCGCGCCCCCCTGGTAGCGGGCGTAGACGCCCTGGAGGATGCACGCGAGCCGCCAGTACCCGAAGGCCATGAAGTAGGCGACGTCGGCGACGTCACGTCCCGAGGCCGAGGCGTAGCGCTCCGCCAGCTCGTCGGCGCGGGAGAACCCCTCCAGTGCGCTGGCCGGCGTCCGCCCCAGGATCGGGTCGCCGTCGGCAGGCACCGACCAGTAGTCGAGGAACGTTCCGAGGTCGGCCAGCGGGTCCCCGAGCGTGCACAGCTCCCAGTCGAGGACGGCCTCGACCGAGCCCGACGGGGTGACGATGGCGTTGTCGAGGCGGAAGTCCCCGTGGACGACGGTGGTCTCCCGCTGGGGCGGGACCCGTGCGGCCAGGGCGTCGCCCACGGCCTCCACCGCGCCGGGGGCGACGACGCCGGCGCCAGACGTCTGTGCGTACTGGGTGGACCACCGACGAAGCTGCCGCTCCACGTAGCCGTCGCGCCGGGCCAGGTCTCCGAGCCCGACGGCGTCCACGTCCACTCGGTGCAGCTCGGCCAGGGTGTCCACCAGCTGTTCGCCCACCCGGCGGCGTGCGGTGTGGTCGGGCATGGCCGCGTCCGCCGTGCCCGCGTCCCGCAGGACGAGCCCCTCCACGAACGCCATCACGTAGAACGGCGCGCCCGTGACGGCGGGGTCGCCGCACAGTCCGAGCGGCCGGGGCACGGGCACGGTGGTGGGGGAGAGGGCGCACAGGATGCGGTACTCGCGGCCCATGTCGTGGGCCGTCGGCAGCACGTGGCTGACGGGCGGGCGCCGAAGGGCGAACGAGCGGCCGCCGGCGTCGTCGACGCGGAAGGTGAGGTTCGACCGTCCGCCCGCCACCAGGGCGAACCGGAGGGGGGGCTCGACCTCCGGCACCGACGCCACGAACCAGTCGGTGACTGCGCCGGCCGCGATCCCCACGGCTTCGGACCGGTCGGTCACGGCGCCCATCACGCGACGCTACCGCCCGCCGGCCGGGAGCGGCGACCGAGCCGGTATCGTCCAGCAACGATGGTGGACGTCACGGACGCAACGTTCCAGCAGGCCGTCCTCGACCGCTCGGCCGAGGTGCCGGTGGTGGTCGACCTCTGGGCGCCGTGGTGCGGCCCCTGCCGCACGCTGGGTCCCATGCTGGAGGAGGCAGTCGCCGCCACCGGCGGTGCTGTCGAGTTGGCCAAGGTCAACGTGGACGAGAACCCCCAGGTCGCCAGCACCTTCCAGGTGCAGTCGATCCCGGCGGTGTTCGCCCTGCGCGACGGGAAGGTCGTCGACGGGTTCATCGGGGCCGTCCCCCGGGCCGAGGTCGACGCCTTCGTGGCTCGGCTGGCGCCCGAGCCCAGCGAGGTGGACCTCCTCGTCGCCAAGGGGGACGAGGCGTCCCTGCGCCGCGCCCTGGACCTCCAGCGGGACCACGCCGGAGCGGTGGCCGGCCTGGCCCGCCTGCTGCTCGGGCAGGGAGCGCCAGAGGAGGCGCTCGAGCTGCTCGGCCGGGTGCCCGAGACGCCCGAGGTGCGCGCCCTGGCCGCCGAAGCCCGCCTGGCGACGCGCGGGGGCGGA
The DNA here is from genome assembly GCA_021791845.1 of Actinomycetes bacterium. Classification (GTDB taxonomy): domain Bacteria; phylum Actinomycetota; class Acidimicrobiia; order Acidimicrobiales; family RAAP-2; genus JAJYVT01. The sequence continues at coordinate 6,556 of JAJYVT010000057.1, forward strand.
CCGACGGCGGACACCGAAGCCCGGCTGGACACCCTCTTGGACCGGGTGCGAGACGACGAGGACGCCCGGCAGGAGTACCTGGACCTGCTGGAGACGCTGGGCGCCGAGGATCCGAGGACCGCCCGCTACCGCCGGGCCCTCGCCAGCCGCCTCTTCTGACCCTGCGCCGGGTGGGCGCCCGACGGCGGCGCGCCCTGGCCGCCGTTCCGGAGCGGCCGTGCCTTGCCGTCAGCGGGGGGCGGTGGCGGCGAGGCTCGTGAGGTCGATCGCCCCGCGCATCAGCAGCGGCTCGAGGTCCGCCGGGGCGAGGGGGTGCGACAGCAGGAACCCCTGTGCCCGGTGGCAGCCGAGCTGGACGAGGGTCTCGAGGTCCTCGATGGCCTCGATGCCCTCACCCACCACCTCCAGCTTGAAGGCCCGGGCCAGGCGCACGATCGTCTCGACGATCGCCTGGTCCGTCGGGTCGTGGGCGATCTTGTCCACGAACACCCGGTCGATCTTCAAGACGTCGACCGGCAACGTCTTCAGCTGGCTCATGGAGCTGAAGCCGGTCCCGAAGTCGTCGATGGCGAGCTTCACGCCCATCGAGCGGATGTCCCGCAGCACCCGGACGGCCTGCTGCACGTCGGCGATGACCGCCTGCTCGGTGATCTCCAGGCACAGCATCTGCGGTGGGAGCCCCGAACGTCGGAGGCTGTCGGTGACCGACCGCACCAGGCCGGCCACCGCGAGCTGGGCTGCGGACATGTTCACCCGCACCACGATCTCGGTTCCCGGGTAGGCCCGGCGCCACGTCGCCATCTGGGCGCACGCCTCCTCCAGCACCCAGCGGTCGATGTCGGTGATGAGGTGGGTCTCTTCGGCGACGGGCACGAACTGGCCGGCCTCCACGAGCCCCTGGCCCGGTCGGTGCCACCGCACGAGCGCCTCCACGGCGAGCATGCGCCCGTCGCGCAGGTCGAACTCGGGCTGGTAGAGCACCCGGAGGCTGTTGTCGGCCAGCGCCTGCCGGAGGAGCAGCTCGATGCTGGACCGCTCGGCGTGGCGTCCTTCCAGCTGGTGGTCGAACACCACCGTGCGGTTCCGCCCCTGCGACTTCGCCGAGTAGAGGGCGATGTCGGCCCGGCCCAGCAGTTCCTCGCCAGTGGCCGATCCGTCCTCGCTCAGTGCGATGCCGACACTGCCCGTGTGGGCCACACGCTGCCCTCGGACGTCGATGGGGAGCGCGATCAGGTCCAGCAGCCGGCTCGCCGCGGCCACGGCGCCGAGCCCTCCGTCGGCGTCCTGGAGCACGACCACGAACTCGTCGCCACCCAGGCGGGCGGCGAAGTCGTTGGGCCGGAGCGACGTCCGGATGCGGTCGGCGATCACCTGGAGGACCTTGTCCCCGGCACTGTGCCCGAGATGGTCGTTCATCACCTTGAACCGGTCGAGGTCGATGAACAGCATCGCCAGCTTGCTGCCCGCCTCCTGGAGCTTGGTGACCTCCTCCAAGAGCGCCCGCCGGTTCGGCAGCCCGGTGAGGTCGTCGGTGAGCGCGCTCTGCCGCAGCCGGTCCTCCGCGTCGACGCGGAGCAGCAGCTGGACCAGGAGGGCTGCGATCGCCCGGAGGGCGTTCACCTCCTGGTCGGACCAGCGGTACGCCGAGAGGTAGACGAAGGCCAAGATCCCCTCGGTCGTGTCGCCGTGGACGAGCGGGACGGCCGCGCCGGTGAACTCCTCGGACCAGCCGGCGTCCTTCACCCGCTGGAGGTAGCGCTCGTCGGTGTCGGCCGCGTTCCGCACCACGAGCGGCACCTTCAGGTCCTTGGTGGCGGCAAAGATCGGGTCGGCGTCGAACGGCACGATCCCGAGGGGGTTCTCCTCGATGGGCATCCCCAGCGGCGGGTAGAACGACATCAGCACGCTCATGTTGTGGGCGCGGTCGTTTCGGCGCAGGAAGGCGACGTCCGAGCCGAGGAACTGCGCCAGGCGCTCCACCGCCCAGTCCAGTGCCGACTGCAGGGTCGGGCCGGTCGTCGACATCAGCCGCTCGCTGATGGTGGAGACGAGTTCGTCGAGGCGCCGTTGGCGTGTCAGGGGATCTGTCGACGTCCGCGGCGTCGTGGCCTTCCCGCACAGTCGGGCGAAGAGGGCGACCGTCTCGGCTTCGCGCTCGGTCAGGCTGTCCCGGTCGCGCAGTGCCAGGGCCAGCACGCCGGCCACCTCGCCGTCGCTCCCCGGCTCGGCGTCGGGGCTGGGAATGGGCTCGACCCACCCCGTCCAGCTCTCGTCCACGGTCTCGCCCCAGGGGCCGTTGTCGGCCAGGGCGCGGGCGGCGAGCGAGCTGAGGCCCGTCGCCACGTCGGCGTGCACGAGGTCGGCCCACACCACGGGGCTGTTGATGGAGGCGCGCGGGACGAGGGCTGCCGCGACGGCGCCCTTTACGATCCGGACGCTGGCCGCGAGTAGCTCGTCAATGGTTCCTTCATTGAGGCGATCTACTGGAAATGCAGAGTCTTCGCTCATCGTCCCCATCCCAAGGCATCGACGACGACGGATATCGTACCTCCTCCACGACCGGACATTCGACCCCCGGGCCCGCTTCGAGGGAAAACGCCTCCGTCATCCACTCGAGCTCCATCAAACGTTTGTGCTCGCAGCCCCGATGCGGGGCGGCGTTCGACCCGGGCTCGAGAAGAATCGCGCCGGTCGAAATGGTGCGACTCGGGCGCCGTCAGGCCGGCGCTTCGCCGAGGTGACGCGTGACGGCTTCGATCGGAAGGCGCAGGCTCCTCGTCGAGGGGGGCGGGGCGTGGCTCAGGCGCAGAACCAGTGCCATCGCTGTCGACGGGCCGAGCCCGACCTCGGCGCGGAAGGCGGCCGAGAGCCGCCGGAGATCGTCGGCCCAGCGGGTGCCGCACAAGGTCTCGAAGTCCGAGTCCTGCACCGCGTACAGGAAGGCCGGACCCACCGCGTGGACGGCGAGGCCGGCACGTTGCGCCTCGATCCACACCCGCTCGAGGGCCATGCCGCCGGTTACGTACGACGCCGGGGTGCTGTTCACCATCGAGATGACGGCGAGGGCGGAGCTGGAGAGGACCGCCGTCTTCAAGTAGTCGCCCAGGGCGTGCCCGGCATCCCAGCGCTCCAGGAGCTCCATCACGTCGGCGCGGCGCATGAGCTGGATCGACGCCGTCTCGAAGCTGGAGAGCTCGAGGGTCGCAAGGTCGATGCCGGTGCGGACGTCGTCCCCGGCAAAGCGCATCTCGCGCATCGTCGCTTCGCGCAGCCCGGGCGTGAGGAAGCGCACGCGCTCGGTCGCTCCCATGAGCTCGGCGCACCGGGTGAGCCGGGAAGGGTCGGTCACGAGGTGGAGGGTGGCTCCCTCCAGCGCCGCGGCGCGGTTCAACCGGGCGACGACGCCGAGGTCCAGCGCCTCGGGGACGCCGTGGCGCCGGTTGGAGCAGCGGTCGAGCATCGGCTCGTACAGCGCGGCGAGCTCCTCGTCGGGGACGCGCATCTCGGCCCCGGCGCCGGTCGAGGACCCGATGGCGAGCTCGGCCACCACGTCGGAGGTGGCGCCGTGCGGGAAGAGGTGCAGCCCCGTCCCGAGCCCCGCGTGCGCAGCCGCCACCCGGGCGTTGAACACCGCCGCGCCGATGCCCACGTAGCTGGCCCGGGCCCGCACGTCCATGACGCCGCACCCGCGGGAGCGCACGAGCCCCACCTCGAGCTGTCCATCCCCGAGCGTGAACTGCCAGGGCTGCCCGTTGCCGCACGAGGGGGCGAGCCCGGCTGCGTGCGCGAGGGCGAGCATCGGGTCGTCCGGCGGCACAGCCGTCCGGACCGCGTCCGGCACCGCCGCCGCTTCCGGCACCGCGGCGGCATGCGACTCGGTGCCGTCGCCGTTCGACGCGCCGGTCGGCGGGTCGTCCAGGGCGGCGACGGCGGCGTCCATGTCGAGCCGGGTGCGACCCGACGGCACCTCCTCGCCGACGCCGATCCGGCGGACGGCTGCGGCCACCGACGCCCCCCCGAGCGTCACCTCCGACCCGAGCTGTGGCCAGGTCGACAACGTCCGGCCGATCTCGGCCATCGACGCCACCCCGCGCGCCGACGCCTTGTCGGTCTCCACGATGGTGAGCACGTACGGGATCTTCTCCGCCACCGAGAGCGAGCGCATCGCCTCGGCGGTCATGTCCCCGAGCAGGCCGTGGAAGGGGGGCCGCTCCGGTTCGATGTCGAAGCGCTCGACGTCCAAGAGCCCGCGGTCGCTCGTCTCCATCACGACGGCAACGCCCTGGCGGCGGGCGACCTCCCGGACCAGCAGCTTCATGTCGAGCTCGTCGCACTGCTCGACCACCACGTCCAGCCCGGCCACGAACTCGTCCGCGTTCTCGGCCGTCAGCCCGTCCGTGGCGATCCGGACCGGGAGGTACGGGTCGATCTCGGCGACGCGCCGAGCCGCCACCACCGCCTTGTTGACGCCGACGTCGAGCACCGAGGCAGGGATGCGGTTCAGGTTCGTGAGCTCCATGTCGTCGAAGTCGGCCAGACGGAGCTCTCCGCACAGCCCCTCGAGCGCGATGGTGGTCGCGACGGCATGCCCAGAGCTCAGGCCGACGATGCCGACGCGCTGTCGCCGCAGCCGTTCCTGCTCGGCGCGGGTGATGCGGTTGCGGTTGCGGTCCAGCCGCACGACGCAGAAGGCGTCCGGTCCCAGCATGCGGACGACCGCCCGCCGCCACGGGTAGTAGACGTGGCGGGGCACCTCGTCCAACACGACGGGATCCGCCGAGGGCAGGAGCCGCCGCAGCTCCGCCCGCTGGCGGTCCACGACGTCCAGCATCGAGATGCTGGGGTCGGCCCGCAGGTTGGCCAGGACGTGGCGGTCGGGCCGGTGGCGGGTGTCGAGGACCACGGGACGCCATCCGGTGGCCACGGCTTCCCGTGAGGTCCTGTGCAGCTCCTCCGCCTCCTGGCGGAGGAGCTGCGCCTGGTCGGGGTCGATGACGTCCCGGTAGCGCGCCCGCCGCAACCGGGTCAGGATCGTCCGGTACTTCTCCGACGGGTACGGCGCGGACTCGGAGCCCATCATCAGGCTGCCCACGCTGGCCAGGAGGGGCTCCATGCGGTCGGCGACCGCCGCCAGCATCACCTCGGCCCCCAACCACTCGACGGCGTGCACGCAGCAGCGGGCCAGCGCGGCGGAGACGGCATGGCGCCCGTCGCCGCTTGTCTCGCGCCACGCCCCCTTCATCTCCACCACGCCGTACGGTGTGACGGCGGCGACCACCTCGTGGTGGTGCCGCCATTCGGGGGATGCCGCCATCTCGGCCAGCGCCTGGGAGGCCACGGACTCGTCGAGCGGTCCGTGGCAGCGCAGTCCGGCGACCACGCGATCCTTCGGGTCGACGGCGACAAAAAAGATCGACACGCCATCGCCGCGCTCCAGCGCCTGCCGGTCGACCAGGGCGGCGATCCCGTACCGGTCGTACTCGCGCGCCGCCCCCTCGAGGTACGACGACCACCGGTCCGGGCGGCTCGCCGGGTGGTGGGCCTCCCACCGCAGGCCGGTCACCCGGTCCACGAAGGAGGCCCCGTAGCCGAAGGCGCTCACGCTCCGCTGGGGGAGCCGGCGAGGAACCGGTTCAACGCCGCCAGCACCGCCTTGCTTGCGGCCCCGACGTCTGTCGTGCCGCCGGCGACGCCGATGCGGTCCCCGGCGGGGCCGGCGTCGTCGCGGGGCGCCAGCACGACCACCACCGGCTCACCGGGGATCGTCCGGACGCGCTCGGCGGACACGAGGTAGAAGGGGATGGAGCGACCCAGCGCGCCCAGCGCCACGAGGGTCGCCTGGGCGCCGCCGATCAGCGCGCCTGCCGGTGCTCGGCCCGTCTGGTGGATGGGGCCGAGGGCCAGCGTGACCTCGCTCATTCCTCGTGAGGGGTCGAAGCTCGCGTCGATCAGCGTGGCGCGGGGGGCGTGCTCGGTGTCGCCCCCGGTCCCCGGAGCCGCGGCCGACCGCGCCAGTGCCGGCTCGCCGCCTGGGAGCCGGTCGTGCGGCATGGCCGTCGCCGTTGGCGCTGCCGGCGGGCCGGTCTCCGGGGGCGGGCTCGGGCTCGGGGGCAAGGGCGGAGGTGACGAGGGGTCGAAAGGGGTGAGGCTGTCGTCGGCGGCCTCACCGTCGCCCCCGGCGTGCAGGTCGGGGGCGACGCCGCCACCCGCGCCGGTCGTGGTGACGGACGGCGTGTCGGCCGTCACCACGTGCACCGCCAGGTCGGGATCGTGACGGCGCACCGTGGCTTCGATGTCGTGCCCGGCGGCCGTGGGTCCCAGGCGGACGACGGTGACGCCGGGACCGCTCCCGTTCTGGTGCAACCCCACGCAGGCCACGGCGGGCAGCTCTCGGAGCTCCAGCTCGAGCGGTGACGCCGACCCCATCGCCGGCGGGTCGGCGCCGAGCGCCGCCAGACGCTCCGAGGCGAGGCGCCACAGCTCGGCCGGGTCGACCGACTCCTGCGGCGTGGTCGCAGCGCCGGCGAGCAGGTCTGCATCCTCCCAACCGGCCGCGCTGAGGGCTGCACGCACTCGAGCGAGGAAGGGGCGGACCGCGTCGGCTCCGGCGTTGCCGAGCAGGGCGAGCCCCGTCCCGGGCTCGGCCGTGCCGGCCTCGTCGCCCGAGCGGAGCGCCTCGCCGAGCGCTGCCGCCAAAGCCGGCCACCGCTCGGCCTCGCCCGCGCCGGCCGTCGTCACCAGCACGGCCGTGGTGGACCAGCGGTGACGGGCGGCGCTCGCCGCGGCGCGTGCCAGCGACCGGTCGATCGCACGCTTCGTCAACAGGCCGGTCCGTGGGTCCACCATGGCGTCGGCCGCAGCGTGCTGGGCCGTGAAGGTGGCTTCGTAGGAGGCACCGAGCAGCGCCCCTGCGACCGGGTCGATCGCAGGGTCCCCGTACAGCCCGGTCGGCCGCGCCGCCAAGCGCCGGACGTCGGCTCCGTCGGTCGGGCGGCGGCCGTGCCGAAAGATCTGCGCGGATCGCCCGCGCGGGTGGACGACGAGCCAGGCGTCCCGCAGCCCGTAGCGGGACACCGCGTCGTCCAGCAGCCTGTACGCCGACGCGACCGGGTCGTCGTCTGGCAGCGCCGAGGCGCCCGACGCCATCTCCGCTTCGCCCGCGCGTGGCATCAGATCACATCCCTCCCCTCCAGGATGCGACGGCCGGGGTACGTCACCCAGTCATCGTCCTGGTCCCGTTGATGGCCGTTGCGCATCACCGATACTAGGCACCCCTCGATTGCCGTCCGGGCGATGGTCGCAACCCCGGTAGTCACCTGCAGCCTGTGAGCGGACCCGACGGTCATCCGGTTGCAGCGCGCACCCGCGGTCTACGGTTTCCGGCATGGCGGAGGTGGCGCTGCGGGGCTCGGTCGACGAGACGCTGCAGCTCGCCTTGGACGTCTGCCTCGGAATCGGGGCGTTCTGGGTGACGCCGGCAGGGACGGTGGACGCGACCGTCTCGGACGCCATGCCTCCGGAGGACGGCCTTCGCAGGATCGAGCATTTGGCCCGCGACTGCCTGTCGCATCCGGCCGCTGCCGGACGCGACCTCTTCTGGAACGCCGAGGTCTCGACGGAAGCCGATACGGCCGACCGTTGCCTCGCCTGCGTCGTGGTGCCGGCGCGGGTCGGAGAGGCCCCCGCGGGGCTCCTGGGCGTGGTCGACACGTGGCTTCCCGAACCCGACGAGGCCCAGCGAGCCGCGCTCGCCGCCCTCGCCGCCGAGTTGGCGGAGTCGCAGCCCGTAGACGGCGGCGGTCCCGCCGGGACGACACACGGCTCGGGGGCGGACCTCTTCGCGCCCGAACCGGCCAACGGACCCGGCGCGCCGTCCGTCCATCCCGGAACGGGCGCGATGGCAACGCCCACCGTGGCCGCGGTGGGCCCGTGCGCCAATGGCGGCGCGCCCACTCCGGGCCCGGTCGACGGGCTGGCGCTCGACGTGCTCCGTCACCTGCCCGATGCGGTCGTGGTGACGAGGGGCGACGGGACCATCGTGTTCGTGAACGACCGCTTCGCCCACATGGTCGGGCGCACCGTCGAGGACCTCGCGGGCTCCGACGTCCGATCGGTGGTGTCGGCTTCCCCCGGCGGGGCGCCGGGGGCGGGCGGGATCGATCCCGGGAGCGGCCATCGACCGGTGCGCCGCTTGGTGGTCACCGGACGCTCAGGGGAGGAGCTGCCGGTCACGGCGGTCGACGTGCGCGTCGGCGGCGTCGGCGGCGTCGGTGCGGGCGGGGGCTGCTTCGTCACGGTCCTGCGTCCCGCTCCCTCGGCTGAAGGCTGCTCGGCCGCGACCCGGATCGACTGCGTGGACCTCGTCGGCAACCTCGACGACGGCGTCCTGTGCCTCGACGGGACCGGCACGGTCGTGCTGTCGAACCGGGTGGCTGACCGCTTCCACGGTCTCGCGGCCGGACGCACGCTCGTCGGCTCGCCGCTGCCCGACATGACCGGCCTGTGCACCGAGGACGGGCAGCCCCTCACTGCCGAAAGCCATCCGGGCTTGCTCGCCCTGCGCGAGGGCGCGGCCTGTGCGGTGCAGCTCGTGCTCGGGGGTGACGGGGATCGCCAGCAGCACGTGACGGTCACCGCCCGCCCGTTCCCGGTCGACGGCCACCGGGGAGCGCTCGTCGTCCTCCACGATTCGACCAACGAGTGGCTCGAGCAGCGGCGGCTCACGCAGTACGCCCTGTACGACCCCCTCACGGGCCTCGCCAACCGCTACCTCCTGCTGGAGGAGCTCCGGAGGATGCTCCTGCTGCTCGGCCGCCAAGGTGGGGCGGTGGCACTCGTCTACCTGGACCTGGACGGCTTCAAGCAGATCAACGACGAGTACGGGCACGACATGGGCGACGAGGTGCTGGCGGCCGTGGCCCGGAGGCTGCGCGGTGCGGTCCGCAGCGACGACGTGGTGGCGCGGCTCGGCGGCGACGAGTTCGTGATCGCCCACGCCAGCACCGGGGACCGCCTTCCGGACGGAGACCTCGTCGTCTCGCGGCTGCGCAAGGTACTCTCGGCCCCCTTCAGGGTGCGAAGCCAGGCGTTCGACGTGGGCGCCTCGATCGGATGGGTGAGCACCGTCAGGGGAGAGGAGGGACCGGACGCATTGTTGGCCAAGGCGGACCGCGCGATGTACCTGCAGAAGCGCAACCGCGCTGCGGCGCGGCGCGGTCCGACCTGACCCCGCTGCGGCCGGTCCCCATGGCGGCGAGCGCGAGCGCCATCGCCAACCTGCTGCGCCTGGCGCGCACCGAATGCCGGGCCACGGTGGCCTTCGTCGTCGTGGCCGCCGACGGCGGCCAGCCCGAGATGCTCCGGGTGCCGTCGCCGGCCACGACACCGACACCGTCGGACTCGGCGCTCGCCGAGCTCGCCGAGCGGGCGTCCCTCGATCCCGAGTTCGGCCATGCGCGGACGTTCGTGCGGACCGTGCAGCTCCCAGGGGCGCGCATCCTGGCCGTCGCACCCGTCCCTGGCGCAGGACCGACGGGGATGGTCGGCGTCCTCGGGGAGGACCCCGGGGGCTTCGCGCCGGCACAGCTCGGCCTGCTCGACCGTCTGGCCGATCGCATCGCCCGCCACGTCAAGGCGCTCCACACGCTCGGCGGCCCGGGGGTCGAGTCGACTGAGCCGCGATCGGGGCCGGTGACCGAGCCCGCCGGCGAAGGCGGCGCGGCACCGCCGGACGAGCCGGATCATCCACGGGCCGGACCTGCCGAGCCGGCTGCCCCCGCGCCCGCCGAGCCGGCTGCCCCCGCACCCGCCGAGCCGGCTGCCCCCGCGCCCGCCGAGCCCGTCACCACCCCACCGCCGCCCGCCCTTGCCGGCTTCGGCGACGAGCCGGCGGGCGTGATCGCACCCTCGGGACCGGGTCTCTTCGATCCGGCCGGGTGGCAGCGACAGCCGCTCGGGCCGCAGGTCCTCTCGTCGACGGGCGGGTACCTTCGCACGCTCCCGAGCCCAGGTCCGGTCCTGGGCCACGACGCAGGGTTCGTGCCGGCGCCGCCCGCCGACGCGGCCGGCGGCCCGGGCCCGGCGGTGGGGCCGCAGGGCCCGGAGCCGCCGTCTCCCGGCTCGTGGTGGGCAGCGTCGGATCCGGTCACCGGCCTGCCGAGCCTCGGCCAGTTCTTCAGCCGTGCCGGGCGCCTGCTCGGCAGCGAAGCCCGCACCTCCGGGGCGGTGGCGCTCGTCCTGGTGGAGGTGCCCGACGAGCAGACAGCGCCGGCGGCCGCCCGGGCGCTGGCGGCGCAGCTCCGGTTCAGCGACCCGCTGGCGCGGGTGGACCGGGACCTGTTCGCCGCGGCCGTGCTGCTGTTCCCCGGCAGCATGCGGGGCGACGCAGTGGAGGAGCGCTTGGGGACGGCGGTCCGTTCGGCGCTCGACTGGCTGGCGCCGGTGCGCACCACCCACGTGCTGGCGGAGCCGGGTGACCGTCGGGACGTCGACGAGCTCCTGCGGCAGGCGATCGCCGGCCTCCCCGGGAGGAGGACCCTGACGGGCTCCCATCGATAGACCGGCGGCGGAGCCCCCTGGCGGGGGGCGGGGGGCTCCGCCGCTCGGCTCCCATCCCCTAGGGCGACCTCGTGAGGGACGCGGCAGGAACGTTGCCGACTCGTTGTGCCACGCACAGGTCGACTCTGGAGAGCCAGAGCGGCAGCCGACGCGCCGAGCGTTGTGGCTGGCGTTCTCCCATGCTGGACGTACCCCTCCTACTGGGCTTTCCGAGCGGTCCGGAGGACACCGGGAGAGCGGTCGCGTGCTGCGCCCGATTCGGCGGTCCGGCTTGCTCCGAGAGCCCCGTGACTTTGCGTCCCCTCCTCGCGGAGGGTTTGCCGTTTCGTCGGCGCCTGCACCAGCGCACCGAGCGAACGACATGGTAATGGAATGTCCGGCCTCGCGCAAGGGGGCGACACAAAAAAGTCGCGACGCCTGGAGCCGACGCGTTGGTAGCGTCCCAGGTCGCATGGTGCAGCCCCCGACCAGCGGCGATCTCGCGCCCGACCCGCTCCGCAGCGCCCGTGTATCGATGGAAACACCGGCTGCCGCTCTGCCTGAAACGGCCGGTGTCCCATTGTGCGGCTCGGCTCCGAGGGCCGCCGTGCTCATGCTCGGCGGCCGGCGCTACGACATCGCCAGCCGGGCGCTCGTGATGGGCATCTTGAACCGCACGCCGGACTCCTTCTACGACCGGGGCGCGACCTATGCGTTCGAGGCCTTCCTGGCCCGGGCCGAGCAGCTCGTGGGCGAGGGGGCCGACCTGCTCGACGTGGGCGGGGTGAAGGCGGGGCCCGGCCCGGAGGTGACCGAGGCCGAGGAGCTGGAGCGGGTGGTCCCGGCGGTCGCCGCACTGACGGCCCGCTTCGACGTGCCCGTCTCGGTGGACACGTGGCGGGCGTCCGTGGCCGAGGAGTGCTACCGCGCCGGGGCCGTGCTCGGCAACGACATCAGCGGCTTCGCCGACCCCCGGTACCTCGAGGTCGCCGCGGGTGCGGGCGCGTCGGTGGTCGCCACCCACATCCGCCTGGCGCCGCGTGTGCCCGACCCCGAGCCCGTCTACGACGACGTGGTCGCCGACGTCGCCGGCTTCCTCGTCGAGCGTGCAGGCCGTGCGATGGCAGCCGGGATCCCCCCGGAGCGCGTCGTGCTCGACGCCGGGCTCGACCTGGGCAAGACGGCCGCGCAGTCGCTCGCTCTCCTCCGGGCCTCGGACGTGCTGGCCGGTCTCGGCCATCCCCTCCTGCTGTCGGCGTCCAACAAGACGTTCCTCGGCGTCCTGCTGGGCCTGGAGCTGACGGAGCGGCGGGACGCGTCGCTGGCGGCCGCCGCGCTGGGCATCGCCCGCGGGTGCCGGGTCCTCCGCGTCCACGACGTGGCCGGCACGCGGCGCGTGCGGGACGCCCTGGTGGCGGTGCTGGACGCCGGAGCCGGCCGGTGAGCGGGCCGGACGGCCCCCGGGCCTACTTCGTCCGGGGGGAGGACCCCATCCTCGTGGCCCAGGCGGCGCGCCGGCTGGTGGACCGGCTCGTCGGCGACCGGGACCCGTCGCTCGTCGTGGAGGAGCACGGGACCGGCGACGAGCTCGACGCCGGCGCCGTGGTCGACGCCTGCACCACCCCGCCGTTCCTCGTCGACCGGCGGGTGGTGGTCGTGCGGGACGCCGGCCGCCTGCACGCGGCCGACGCCACACGCGTCGCCGAGGCGCTGCGACGTCCCCTTCCTGGCGTCCAGCTGGTGCTCATGGCCGGCGGCGGCGCCGTCCCGCAGGTGCTGGTGAAGACCGTCGGCTCGGTGGGGGAGGTGGTCGACGCCAGCGCCGGGCGGGGCCGGGACCGGGGGCGCTGGGTCGCCGACCAGCTGCGACGCTCCCCGGTACGGCTCGACGCGCTGGCCGCGCGGCGCTTGGAGGAGCACCTCGGCGAGGACCTGGGCCGGCTCGAGGGCCTGCTCGACGCCCTGGCCGCAGGGTTCGGGCCCGGTGCCCACCTCTCGGTCGAGGACGTGGAGCCCTTCCTGGGCGAGGCCGGCGCGGTGCCGCCGTGGGACCTGACCGACGCCATCGACGCCGGCAAGGTGTCGCGCGCCCTCTCCGTGCTGCACCGGATGCTGTGGGCCGGCGGCCGGCCGGCGCCCGTGCTCCTCGCCACCTTGCACAACCACTTCTCGGCCATGCTCCGCCTCGACGGCGCCGACGCCGTCACGCCCGAGGCGGCGGCGGCGCTCTTGGGGGTGAAGAGCACCTACGTGGCCAAGAAGGCGCTCGAGCGCGCCCGGGGGCTGGGCAGCGAGCGGATCGGCCAGGCGGTCGACCTCATCGCCGGCGCGGACCTGGACATCAAGGGCCGCACGGCGTTGCCGCCCGAGCTCGTCCTCGAGATCCTCGTCGCCCGGCTGGCCCGGCTGGCTCGGAGCGGGGTGACGGCCGGGCGGGCCCGGGGGCGCTGACGCGCACGGGCCCGCTGACCTCGGAGATCGGGTGGCGCCCGCAGCCCGGGCGCCGCTCAGGGGGCGCTCAGGAGGCCTTGGCGATGCGCCGCATGAGGCGCGACTTGCGGTTGGCCGCCTGGTTCTTGTGGATGACGCCCTTGGCGGCCGCCTTGTCGATCCGCTTGACGGCGGCCCGCAGCGCCTCGACGGCGTCCTCGGCCCCGGCCTCCGCCGCAGCCACCGCCGTCTTGCCGCGCGTCCGCAGCTCCGACCGCACGGCCTTGTTGCGAAGCCGGCGCCGCTCGTTCTGGCGGTTCCGCTTGATCTGGCTCTTGATGTTCGCCACGAAGGGTCCTCGTCGTCTGTCGGGGGCGCCCGTCGCCGGGGACGGCGGGCGGTACGGCGCCGGGCCGCAGCACGCGGTCCGACGAGAGCGGGTTTCGATCGTAGCAGGGCTCCCGGCGCCGTCGCCCGGCGGAGGTCGGCCCACCACTACGAT
>JAJYVT010000058.1 GCA_021791845.1 Actinomycetes bacterium
ACAGGTAATGCGTGAGCGTCATGGTGGTGAGCGCGCCGAGGTACTCCCCGACGACCTTGCCGCGGGCCGACACGAAGACGGTGACCGGGAGCCCCGGGATCGCATAGGCCGACCCCACCTGCTCGTTGGGATCGTACAGCTGGAGATAGCTGACGCCGTAGCGATGCAGGAAGGCGACGGCGGACGCCTTCTGGTCGATGGTGTCCACGCCCACGAAGGTCACGGCGCTCCCCACCCGCCTCGCCACCGACTCGACGGCGGGCGTCTCCTGCTTGCACACGGAGCACGTGCTGGACCACATGTTGAGGACGACGGGCTTCCCCGCGAGTGACGCCATGGTGACCGTGCCGGCGGCCTGGGCCTGGCCCGACGCCGGCTGGAGGACCGGCAGCGAGAACCGTGCCGGCGTCCGGTCGCTCGGCATCGAGAACCCACCGGACTCGATCATGCGCGGGGTGTTGGCGTGCTCCGTCGCATGGACCGCCACCACCAGGGCGAAGACCACGGCCACGGTGGCGACGAAGGCGATGGGGGCGGTCCAGCGCATCCGGCGCCGTGCGGCGGCCGCGGCCGCGGCGCGGTCGGTGACCTCGGCCTCCATGCCCCGCAACGCTACAGGGCGTGCAGGCCGCGTCTGGCGCGCCCGGGCGGGCGGCGAACTCGGAGATTCCCCCTTGCAACGGTTCCGGGTGACCGTCACGCACGCGTACCGACCGGGCAAGCACGTCGTCCACTTCTTCGTGACAACCCCCGACTTCCTGTCGGTAGCGGTGGACCACCTGACCCGGGACTTGGGGGATGACGAGGGCGTCGTGATCGTGGGCCGCCGGTCCCACGTGCAGCCGCTTGCAACTGCCTTACGGGCTCGCGGCCTCGTGCCCGACGTCCTGGCCGCCGAAGGGCGGTTGGTTGTCGCCGACGCCGACCGCATGCTGGAACGCCTCGTGGTCGACAGCCGGCCGGACGCCGACGCCTTCGACGAGGTGGTCGGGGGAACGCTCCGCCAGGCAACCCAAGCGACGCGGTCGGTCCGTGTCCTGGGCGAGATGGTCGCCGCCCTCTGGGACGTGGGCAACTGCATCGGCGCCCTCGAGCTCGAGCAGCTCTGGAACGGGCTCCGAGCCTGGCTGCGCTTCGACCTCTTGTGCTGCTACCCGCTCGACGCCCAGGACGCGATCGGCTCGATCCCGACCCTCGTGGATGTCTGCGACACGCACGACGCCGTCACCGGGATCGCCCCCGCCGAGGACCGTGCCGAGCGCTGCCGGCGGTTCCCCCGGACACCGCTGTCAGAGCGGCCGGCACGGGCGTTCGTCCACGACACCCTCCTCGAGTGGCAGCTCGACACGCTGGCCACAGACGCCGAGCTCGTCGTGAGCGAGCTCGCGACCAATGCCATGACACACGGTTCGTCCGACTTCACCGTGTCGCTCTCGCGGAGAGGGCGCGGGGTGCGGATCGCGGTCGGTGACGCGGCCCGCGGCCGGCCCTCTCCCGTTCTCGCCCACCCCGAGGCACCCCGCGGCCGGGGGCTCGGCATGGTCGGCGCCTGCGCCCGAGCCTGGGGGCACGAGCCACGCCCGATCGGGAAACTCGTCTGGGCACACCTCCTGCCATCCTGAGCCGGTGCGAGCCCCTCTCGGGTGACGGACGAAGAACGGCCAGCCGTCTCCCGCTCGACCGATCAGAGGCGTCCGAGCAGCGTGCGAACCCGGTCGATCATCGTCGCGCTCGGGTGCTTGGCGTCGCGAGGCTTGGACAGCAGTACGCGTTCGTAGCGTCGCCGCAGGTCGTCAGCGGGCATCTTCGAGGACATCCCCTGTCTCGCCTGTGGGGTGCTCGTCATCTGTCGGTGCGGGACCGTCCTCGTCCTCGTACTCGTCCTCGTCTGTGACTGCTGTGGGGTGGTCTCCGAACGTGGCAGTCGGATCCTCGTCGGCGCCCCATGTGGCTGTAGCCGTGGCTGTGGCTGTGGCTGGCTCCTCCTCAGTGACCATGATCTCGCCCCGGTGCTCGGCGCCGACCGGCCCTCAGCCACTGGCAGCACCCTCACCCGGCTCCTGACCGCGGACCGCCGCCAGCAGCTCCGCCCCGGCTGCCGTACGCGCCACCCGCCGGCGGCGACGGCGCGAGGGCACTCGGCCTCGGAGGTCTCCGGGTCAGGTGGCCGACCACCGATCCGAGGTCGGCCAGCGCCTCCCTGCGCCCGCGACCGCGCCGGCGCCGTCGCCGTCGCTTGTGCCGACGTCCGGCCGAGATCGACTCGACGAGGGCGGCAGGCCTGACCAACGGGTCTCGTCACTGGCGTGCCCCCATGCCGCCTGCCACGAACCCGCGGGGTCCATCTGGAACAGGATCGCTCGGGCACCACCAGCTGCAGGCCGTGCTTCCGCTTCTCGCCAAGGGTGGGACTTTGGTCCCTATCCCGTCCGGCTCCTGGCGCGCCATGCTCCACCAATGCCGCTGACTCGGCGAATGCCCTCGGCGGCGAGCGGAAGGAGGGCCCTCATGCGCAAGCGACGCGACCTGCGCCGGCATCAGGGAGCGAACGGCTCGACCCCCGAATGGATGCAGCCGCTGCCCACTGGCCCGGTCCGCTTCGACCCGGCCCTCCGCACGGCGAAGGAGTTGGCGGGTCCGGGGGTGCGCTACGTCCGTCCGGCCATCTCGGAGAAGGGAAGCGCCGAGGCGCCGCCACGGGCGGCCTGAGCCCCCTCGACGTCCGACCTTCGGCCCTACGAGCCGACGCCGGCCTGGTCCCATCCTGAGGGGGTCTGCACACACACCAGGAAGGCCGTGACCAGGGTCTACAGAATCACGGCGCTCGTGCTCGCCGTCGTCGCGGTGGGCGTCGGCGCCTTCTTCGCCGGGCGCTCGACGGCTCCGACGACCACCTCGGGGCCGACGACCACCACGTCCGAGGCGCCGACCACCAGCACCAGCCCCGCCGTGTGCGAGGCGGCCCAGCTCCGCATCGCCCAGTCAGGCGTCAACGGAGCTGCCGGCACCATCGAACGCACGTTCTCGCTGGTCAACGCCGGCCCGGCACCTTGCACCCTCGATGGCTATCCCGGACTGCTGCTCCTTGGTCACGGCCCCGCGGTCCAGCCGACCAACGTCGTCCGCGGCGGCGGACTGACCTTCGAGAACATCCCGCCGTCCGCGGTGGAGCTGGCCCCGGGGGCAACCGCCTACTTCAACATCGGGTACTCCGACGTCACGGCCCCCTGCTCGACCGCCACAGCCGTCGCCGTCATCCCGCCCGCAACCTCGACGCATCTCGCGGTTTCCGTCGCACCCAGCATCCTGGCGTGCGACAACGGCACCCTCCACGTGTCGGCAGTGTTCGGATCGACGGACCGCACAGCCACCCAGACGACGGCGCCGCCGTCCACCTGATCCCCGGTATCAGGCGATCGGGGCGGCCAGTGACGGCCGCGCCGGACCGGCGACCGCAGGCGGCCGGCGGCCGGCGGCGTCCGGCGGCCATCCACAGCAATCGAGCCCCAGCAGTGGTTAGTGTTCCGCCCGGAGAAGCAAGTGACTGTCCTCGGGAACATCCTGTGGCTTGCCTTGGCGGGACTGTGGCTCGGTGCCTCGTACCTGGTTGCCGGCCTTCTCAACTGCCTCACCATCATCGGCATCCCCTTCGGGGTTCAGGCATTCAAGTTGGCCGGGTATGCCTTCTGGCCGTTTGGACGCGTCGTCGTCGAGCGGCCGAACGCCGACCGAGCGCTCGGTTGCCTCGGCAACGGCTTGTGGCTCATCCTCGGAGGCTGGTGGCTGGCCCTCGTGCAAGCCGTCAGCGGGCTCATCCTCATGCTGACCATCGTGGGTATCCCGTTCGGAATCGTGTCCTTCCGGATGGCCGGACTCGCACTATGGCCATTCGGCAGGATCGTCGTGCGCGAGGACGAGGTCCCGTACGGAGCCCGCGTTCTCATCGGTCCGGTGCGTCACCTGTAGTCGCTGCACTCGAGCGCTCCGCCCTTCGTAGTTCCCGTCCGATGTCGGTCGCATCGTCGATCAGGACCTGTCGATGCGCGTCGGGTTGCTCGACGCGTCCATGGACATCGATTGGGACGACCGCACCGTCGCCACGCTTCGGCTGCGGAAGCTACGGCCAAGTCGTCGCCGCGGTCCGGGGCGGTCGGTCGTTCTCATCGTCGCCGGGCTTCGCGTGTGGAGCGCCAGCCCGTTGGTACGTGCCGTGGCGGCGATGAGCGCCTGCGTGCTGCACGCAGCAGACGATCACCGTCCCCATGAGCCTCTTTCTCGCCTGCGCCCTCGTCGTGCGCAACCTGGCGGTCGCCGACGCCTTCGAACGACGCCGGGCACAAGCGGTCCCGCGCACCCGTCGCCGGCGGCGCACGACGCTCGCCGAGTTGGTCGGCGCCTCGACCGGGACACCCACGTAGTCGACGCGTTCCCGCGGAAACGTGGCGCCGGGTGTTCGGGCGCGCCCGACGTCGAGCGGTGCAGCGATCCCGAGCCGGGGTCCCGCCCCGGCGCTGATGAACGGGCGCGTCACACCCCCATGGCAGGATGACGACGGCTCGAAACGTGAAGTTGGTCCCCACCAAAAGGTGAAGACCTCTGTGGTGGGCGCTGGGGGACTCGAACCCTCGACCTCAGCCGTGTGAAGGCTGCGCTCTAACCAACTGAGCTAAGCGCCCGCTCGACCCGGGGGCCGGACAGGAGGACGACGATAGCGCGCCGTCCGGCGCCGGAGCCTCCCGACCCCCGGCCACGGCGTCAGCAGGTACCCTGGGTCGGACATGCCCCTGCTCGGCCCCGACTCCATCACACCCGGCAACGGGGGCGCGCCCCGAACCGGCTGGCAGCGCCTGTCGGACACGTTCCTCCGCCAGCCGACGCAGGCGCCGCAGGAGGTGCCCGACTTCTCCCGCATGAGCGACACAGAGAAGCGGAGCCGGATCGTCACCATCGACCCCGCCGAGCGCAAGGTGGGCATCATCGCCTCGATCCTGGCCGCGGCGCTGGCGCTCTACTTCTACTTCTACCCCATGGTCGCCAAGATCCCCGTCGTCACGACAGTGAAGCCCAAGGGGACGACGTGTGCCCCGCTCGTCGGGGTCAAGGACCTGCAGTACGTGAAGTCGACCAACACCTGCAACGGCGTCTACCCCGCCAGCCACTTCATCCTGCCGCTCGTCGTCTCGGTCGTCTTCGCCATCGCCATCTACGTCACCGTCCGGATCCGCCGGCGGTCGCCGCTGGCGTTCGCCCTGGTCATGACCGGCCTGGCCTTCGGGTCCCTGTTCGTGCTCGTCCCGTACGGGCTGGCCGGGGCGTGGGTCATGCTGCGGGCGTGGCGCACCCAGAAGTACGGCGCCCCCACCGCCCGGGGCCGGGCGCTCGAGGGATGGGTGCCTCCGCCCCCGCGGGGCAGCACCCGCCGCCCCAGGTCCACGGGACCGTCGGGGAGCCGCCGGGGCAAGGCGGCCGAACCGGAGAAGTCGACGGGGCGCAAGCCGCCCACGGCCAACAAGCGCTACACCCCCAAGGCGCCCCCGCCCGCCAAGTCCAAGAAGAAGGTCACGCCGAGCTGATCGGCGGCCTCGCCCCGGAGGGCATCACGCCACCCGGAGGGCATCACGGAACCCGGAGGGCGGAGCGCAGCAGCGCCAGGACGTCGTCGCGGCGCCGCACCAGGGATCGGGCGGTCGGCTCCTCTCCGAGTGCCCGCATGACGTCCACCTCGGTCACCATCCCGATCACGGTCGAGTAGATGGCCAGCAGCAACAGGTTGGGGTCGTGCCGGCGCATGTGGCCGGCATCCATCTCGGCCTGGAGGAACTCCGACGCCCGCCGGGCCAGCGGCTGGAGCTCCTCGATCATGCGGGTGGCAGCCGGAGGCCCGAGGCGGGAGACCTCGCGCACGAGGCCGAGCAGCTCCGGCCGCCGGGCGGCCAGGCGGAAGACGGAGCGGACCACCGCCTCCACCTTGTCCCACCCGTCGCCCGCACCCTCGAGCGCCCGGACGAGCACGGCCGAGAGCTCCGCCGCGCTGCGGGCGATGACGGCATCGAGCAGCGCCTCCTTGCTGGGGAACCAGTAGAGAATGGCCTGCTTGGTGATGCCGAGCCCCCCGGCCAAGGTGTCGAGCGACGTGCCGTCGTAGCCCCGCGTCCCCCACGCAGACAGAGCGGCGTCCAGGATCCGCTCTCGGGTGGGCGCCGGCGCCGGCGCTGACGTCGCCACCGCTCCAGCGTACCGTCTCGATTTACCAAATGGTAGACAGGCCGCCCTACCAGGTGGTAGACCGGAAGGATGCCGATCCGTCACGCCTTGACGGGCAAGCGCTTCTTCATCACGGGCGCCACCGGGTTCCTCGGGACGGCCCTGGTCGAGCGCATCCTGCGATCGGTGCCCGACGCCGAGGTGGTCCTGCTCGTCCGCCCGGGTCGTCGCGCCTCCCCGGCCGACCGGGCCGGGCGCGAGATCCTCCGCAACGACTGCTTCGATCGCCTCCGGCGTGAGCTGGGGACCTCCTTCGACGAGGTCGTGGGACGGCGCGTCACCGCAGTGGGGGGCGACGTCAGTCGTGACGGCCTCGGCCTCGACGCCGAGGGTCGCCGGCTCCTGGCTGCGTGCGACGTGGTCGTCCATTCCGCCGCCACCGTGAGCTTCGACGCTCCGCTCGACCAGGCCGTCGAGATCAACCTTCTGGGCCCCTCGCGGGTGGCCGCCGCCCTCGCCGAGGCCCGAGCCGAGGCCCTCTCCGAGGCCCGGACCACCACCCGGGACGCCACCACCCCGGTGACCGGCGGCGCGCCGCCCGCCGACGCGCCCCCCATGGCCCCGGGCGTCCACATGATCGCCGTTTCCACGGCCTACGTCGCCGGCACCCACCAGGGCGAGGCCAAGGAGGAACTGCTCACGTCCAACCGCTTCTCGCTCGACGTGGACTGGCGGGCCGAGGTGGAGGCCGCCCGCCGGCTGCGCCAGGACCTCGAGGCCGCCTCCCGACGACCGGAGACGCTCCAGCGGTTCGCCAAGAAGGCCCGCGAGGAGCTCGGTGCCGCCGGGGAGCACCTGCTCGCCGCCCGAGCCGAGCGGTTCCGGGACGAGTGGGTGAAGGACCAGCTGGTCGAGGCGGGGTCGGTGCGGGCGCAGTCCCTCGGGTGGCCCGACGCCTACCCGTTCACCAAGGCCATGGGCGAGCGCGCCCTGATCGAGTCCGCAACCGTGCCCCTCACCATCGTGCGGCCGTCGATCATCGAGTCGGCGCTGGCCGAGCCCGTGCCCGGGTGGATCCGGGGCTTCCGCATGGCGGAGCCGATCATCATCTCCTATGCCCGCGGCCTCCTCCGCGAGTTCCCCGGCGTCCCCGAAGGCGTGATCGACGTGGTACCCGTGGACATGGTGGTCGCGGCCATCCTGGCCGTAGCCGCCGGGCCGGCGCCTGAGGCGCCCGACGCGCCCGCCGTGTACCACGTCGCCTCGGGGGTGCGGAACCCGTTCCTCTACGGCCGCCTGGTCGAGCTGATCCAGCAGTGGTTCGCCGTCCACCCCCTCTACGACGACCGGGGCCAGCCGATCAGCCTGCCCGAGTGGACCTTCCCCGGACGGGGCCGGGTCCAGCGGCAGCTGCAACGGGCGACCAAGGCCATGGACGCGGCCGAGCGGGTGCTCACGGCGCTGCCCGTCCGGGGCCGGCAGGCCGCGCTTTCGGCGGCGGTGGAGGAGCGCAACACGTTGGCCAAGCGTGCCCTGGGCTACGTCGGCCTCTACGGCGCCTACACCGAGACCGAGGCCCGGTACCGGGTCGACCGGCTCCTCGCCCTGTGGGAGTCGCTCGACGACGCCGACCGGGCCGAGTTCTGCTTCGACCCGGGCGTGCTCGACTGGGACCACTACGTCCACGACGTCCACCTGCCGTCGATCGTCACCCACGCCCGGGTCCGCACGTCGCCCGGCCGCACCGTCATGGCGAGCCGGTCCGACCGCGCCCGGCGGGCGATTCTCTCCCCTGAGCGCCACCTCGCCGCCTTCGACCTCGAGCACACCCTCATCGCCGCCAACGTGGTCGACAGCTATGCCTGGCTGGCCAGCCGTCATCTCCCGGGGCGTGAGCGACCCGGCTTCGTGGCCGGGCTGGTCGCCCAGGCGCCGTCGCTGCTCGCCCTGGACCGGCGCGACCGGGGGGACTTCCTCCGCTTCTTCTACCGCCGCTACGAGGACGCACCCGTCGAGCAGGTCCAAGCGGACGCCTGGGAGCTGTTCCACCGCCAGCTGCTCCCCCGCTCCTTTCCCGCCGGGCTGGCCCGGGTGCGCGAGCACCGCCGGCTCGGCCACCGCACTCTGCTCATCACCGGCGCGCTCGACTTCGTGGTGGCGCCCCTGCGCCCGCTCTTCGACGACATCGTCTGCGCCCGCATGGGCCAGTCCGGCGGCCGGTTCACCGGCCACCTCGACGAGCTCCCCCCGATCGGCGAGGCGCGGGCCCAGCTGCTGGCCGACTATGCCGCCGCGCACGGGCTCGAGCTCTCCCAGTCGGTCGCCTATGCCGACTCCGCCAGCGACCTCGCCATGCTCGAGGCCGTCGGCTTCCCCGTGGCGGTCAACCCGGAGACGCGCCTGGCAGCCATCGCCCGTCGCCGCGGCTGGCACGTGGAGCACTGGTCCCGGGCCAAGGGGGGTGCCGCCCGGCCACTGCCGATCGGCCCCCTGGACGTGCGCCGGCTGACGAGCGCCCGGGGGCGGACGTGAAGGCGCTCGTCTTCGAGCGCAACCTGGCGCGGTTTGCCGCGTCGCGCCTCGCCTCCTCCTTCGGATCGGGCCGCGGGGCGGCCGTGGGCCCGCTGCGGATCCTCGAGCACGAGGCGCCGGCCCTCCCCGCCGCCGGCTGGGCCAGGGTGCGGCCGATCCTCTCGGGGATCTGCGGGTCGGACCTCGCCACGCTGGACGGACGGGCGTCCCGCTCCTTCGAGGAGATCGTGAGCTTCCCCTTCGTGCCCGGCCACGAGGTGGTCGGCACCCTCGAAGCGGTTCCCGAGGTCGCGCCGACGCCGCCGGCCCTGGCGGCAGGCGACCGCGTGGTGATCGAGCCCGTGCTCGGGTGCGCGGCCCGCGGGATCGTTCCCCCGTGCCCCTCGTGCGCCGAGGGGCGGACCGGCACCTGCGAACGCGTCGCCTTCGGCCACCTCTCCCCCGGGCTCCAGACGGGCTACTGCGCCGACACCGACGGCGGCTGGTCCGAGGCGGGCCTCGTCGCCCATTACAGCCAGCTGCACCGGGTGCCCGACGCCTTCAGCGACGAGGACGCCGTGCTCGTCGAGCCGACGGCCTGCGCCGCCCACGCCGTGTGCGGCGCCCCGATCCACGACGGCGACACCGTGGCGGTGCTCGGGGCGGGGACGCTCGGGCTCACCGTGGTCGCCGCCCTCAGCACCCTGGCCGCAGGAGACCTGGTGGCGTCGCCCGGCGCGGTGGTGGTGGGCGCCCGCTACGGGCACCAACGTCGCCTCGCCGGCGAGCTCGGGGCCACCGCCGCCGTCTCGCCCGACCAGCTGGGGAGGGCGGTTCGCCGGCGGAGCGGGTCCCTCGCCCTGGGCAGCCCGTCGACCGGCACGTCCCCCCTCACCGGCGGCGCCGACGTCGTCTTCGACTGCGTCGGTTCGGCCGGCTCGATCGCCCAGTCGCTCGACATGGTCCGCCCCCGGGGCACGGTCGTGCTCGTCGGCATGCCTGGCAAGGTCCACGTGGACCTCGCCTCCCTGTGGCGCCGCGAGGTCGCCCTGCGCGGGGCCTATGCCTATGGGTCCGAGCGCACGCTCGACGGCACGACGGTCCGCACCTTCGAGCTCGCCTTCGACGTGGTGGCCGCACATTCGCTGGGCCGCCTCGTCTCCGCCACCTATCCCATCGAGCGGTTCGAGGAGGCCCTCGTCCACGCCGGGAGCGCCGGACGCCGGGGCGCGGTCAAGGTGGCGTTCGACTTCCGCCATGGCCGGCGGGCGACCCGACGCGCCGACACCGTCGGCCGCTCGAGCACAGGAGGTGCCCGATGACCCCGCGACCCGGACTCGTCCTCGAGGTCGACCGGTCCACGCCGCCCACCCTCTTCTGGCACGGCGAGCGGTTCGCACTCGAGCGGCTGCCCGAGGGAAGCCGCGTCGTCTACGCCCCCGAGCCCCTCCCGGCGTTGCGGGACCCCTCGGCTGCCATCCGCCACGCCCTCACCCATCCGCTGGGCGACCGTGCGCCACTGCCGGCCCTGCTGCGGCCCGGCATGCGGCTCACCATCTGCTTCGACGACATCTCGCTCCCCCTCCCGCCGATGCAGGCACCCGACGTCCGCCAGCTCGTCATCGAGCAGGTGCTCGACATGGCGGCGGAGGCCGGCGTGGACGACGTGGTCCTCGTGGCCGCGCTGGCCCTGCACCGCCGCATGACCGAGGCGGAGCTCCGCCACGCCCTGGGCGACCGGATCTACGACGCCTTCGCCCCCCAGGGGCTGCTGACCCAGCACGACGCCGAGGACCCCGACAACCTCGTCCACCTGGGGACCACCGCCGAGGGGGAGGACGTCGAGATCAACAAGCGGGCGGCCACGAGCGACCTTCTCGTGTACGTGAACATCAACCTGGTGGCCATGGACGGCGGGCACAAGAGCGTGGCCACCGGACTGGCCAGCTACCGCAGCCTGCGCCACCACCACAACCCGCGCACGATGGTGCACAGCCGCTCGTTCATGGACGCCCCGCGCTCGGAGCTCCACTCGTCCAACTGGCGCATGGGACGGCTCATCGCCGACAGCGGCGTGCAGGTGTTCCAGATCGAGACGACGCTCAACACCGACACGTTCCCGTCCCAGTTCGGGTTCCTCCAGCGCCGGGAGTGGGAGTGGAGCCTGCGGGACCGCGCCACCTACGCCGCCACCGCCGCCGCCCTCGACCGCACGCCGCCGCGCATCGCCCGCCAGATCTTCCACTCCATCCGGGCGCCCCACGCCATGGTCTCCGTGCAGGCGGGGGAGGTCGAAGCCGTGCACGAGGTGACCACGGCCAACGTCTGGCGCCAGCAGGGCGTCGAGGTGGACGGGCAGGCCGACATCCTCACCATGGGGCTCCCCTACATCTGCCCCTACAACGTGGGATCGATCATGAACCCCGTCCTCGTCGCCTGCCTCGGCCTCGGGTACTTCTTCAACCTCTACCGGGGCAAGCCGCTCGTGCGGCCGGGCGGCGTGGTGATCCTGCACCACCCCACCCCCTGGGAGTTCCACCCCGGCCACCACCCGAGCTACATCGACTTCTTCGAGGAGGTCCTGAGCCAGACCACCGACCCGGTGGAGATGTCCAAGACGTACGAGGAGTCCTTCGCCACCGACCCGTGGTACGTGCACCTCTACCGCACCGGCAACGCCTACCACGGCGTCCACCCCTTCTACATGTGGTACTGGTGCGCACACGCTCTGGACCATTTGGGCCGGGTGATCGTGGTGGGCGGGGACCCGGCCGCCGTGCGGCGCATGGGCTTCTCGCCGGCCACCAGCTTGAGCGACGCCCTGGAGATGGCGAGCGACGTGGTCGGCCGCTCGCCCAGCCTCACCCACATCCACACGCCGCCGCTGCTCATGGCCGACGTCCGCTGAGCCGTGGCCAGCCGATGACCGTGCGCCTGCCCCGCCTGCCGACCTCGTTCCCCCTGGCGACGCCGCCGTGGCCGGCGAGCGTTCCCCGCCCCGCCCCCGAGCGCCGCGTCGGGGCGGACTACGACCACGGGTGGTCGCGCCGCTACCCGGTGCGCCTGGCCCGGGCGATCGTGCTCGACAACGTGGCCCGGCCAGCGGCGCGTCTGGTGGCCCCCACCACGGTGCGGGGCGACGAGCACCTGCGCCACGTGGAGGCTCCGGTGATCTTCGTGGCCAACCACGCCAGCCACCTGGACACGCCGCTGCTGCTCACCACCCTGCCCGTCCGCTTCCGCCACCACACCGTGGTGGCCGCCGCCGCCGACTACTTCTTCGACCGGCGCTGGAAGGCGG
The DNA here is from genome assembly GCA_021791845.1 of Actinomycetes bacterium. Taxonomy (GTDB): domain Bacteria; phylum Actinomycetota; class Acidimicrobiia; order Acidimicrobiales; family RAAP-2; genus JAJYVT01. The sequence continues at coordinate 12,017 of JAJYVT010000058.1, forward strand.
CGCTGTGGTCGTTCAGCCTGGCGGCGATCCCGGTCGATCGCAGCAGGGTCAACCGCCGCTCCATGGACACGGCGGCCGAGCTCGTCGAGGAGGGCTGGAACCTCGTCATCTTCCCCGAGGGCGGTCGCTCCCCCGACGGGTGGACGCAGCCCTTCCGCCCGGCCAGCGCCGCCTACCTGGCCCGGCGCACCGGCCGGCCGGTGGTGCCCGTGCACGTGCACGGGACCCGCGACGTGCTGCCCAAGGCGGCCGAGGGCAGGGCGCCCGTCCGCCGCTCACCCGTCTCGGTCGTCTTCGGGGCGCCCGTGACGCCGGAGGAGGGAGAGGACGCCCGCCGCTTGAACGCCCGCATCGAGCGGGCCGTCGCCGTGCTGGCCGACGAGGTCGGCTCCGACTGGTGGAGCGCCCAACGCCGGGCTGCCGCCGGCGCCACCCCGGCGTTGGCCGGCCCCGACGCCGCCCCGTGGCGGCGGTCGTGGGCGCTGGGCAGCCCGCCCGGCACCGAGCGGCGGACCTGGCCCTGACCGTCCCGGCCCGGGACGCGACCGATCGGGGCCGTCAGCGGCGCCAGGCCTCCACCCTGCGCCGGAACGCCGCAGCGCGTCGCCCCCGGCGCGCCGCCGCCAGGCGTTCTTCCCGCAGCGCCTCCTCCTCGGTGTCGTCGAGCGGCGCCAGGGCGGCACCCGACGCCCATCCGAGGAGGACGTCGGCGAGGGCGGGGTTGCGAGCCAGGACCGGGCCGTGGAGGTACGTCCCGACAACCCGTCCGGCGACCGCCCCCTCGGTGCCGTCGCCGTTGCCGACGCCCGCCACCACCCGGGCCAGCGGGTCGACCCCCGGGCCCAGCCGGGTGTGGCCCCCGTGGTTCTCGAACCCGGTCAGCGTCGGCAGCCCCGCCAGCGCCTGTGCCAGCGGCTCGGCCAGGATCTCCCCCACGGCCCGGGGAGCCGGTGCCTTCACCGTGGTCACGTCGAGGAGGCCCACCCCCTCGAGCGGCCGCCCGTCGGCGGCGGGGAAGCTGCGCCCCACGATCTGGTACCCGGCGCAGACGGCCAGGACCGGCGTGCCGGCGGCGGCGGCGGCGGCGAGGGTGCCGTCGTCGCGCAGCGACTCGGCCGCCTGGAGCTGGGGGCCGTCCTCGCCCCCTCCGAGGCAGTAGAGGTCGCCGGCCGGCAGCCGCCGGTCGGCCGGGGCCTCGAGCAGCTCTGCGTCGATGCCCCGCCACCGCGCCCGGTGGACGAGCACCCGGCCGTTCCCGCCGTCGCCGTAGGTGCCGAGCAGCTCGGGGTAGACGACCACCACCCGCAGGCTCATCGCCCGGCCGCCCGGGAGAGCAGGTCGTGGAAGGCGGTGTAGTTGCCGATCACGTCGACCGGCGCACCGTCGACCGGCGCACCGTCGACCGGCGCACCGTCGACCGGCGCACCGTCGACCGCCATCACGTCGACCGGCGCACCCGCCGTGCCCGCGCCCCGTCGACCCGCCCCCAGGCGCATCGCCGCCAGCCGGACCGCGGCCACCGGGTCGGGCACGGCGCGGTGGTCGACCTCGGCGTACCGCAGGCGCACCGCGAGGTCACGGCAACGCTCTCCCGTGGCCACCACGAACCGGCCGGCGAGCCGCTCGAAGGGAACGTCCCAGAGCCACGACGGGTCCCTGCCGTCGGCCGCGCGGGCGTTGATGCCCACCACCACCGGGTCGTGGCCCGGGCACACCAGGTCGAGCAGCTCGACCCAGCCCGCCGGGTTCTTGGCCAGCATGAGCCGGGCCCGGCTGCCACCCACCGTCACCAGGGCGAACCGCCCGGCCACCTCCCCGACGGTGCCCATGCGGGCCACCGCCTCGTCGGCGGGCACCCCCAGCGCGCCGGCGGCGGCCGCGGCCATGGCCGCGTTGAGCCGGTTGAAACGGCCTGGGAGCTGGAGGCGCAACCGGGTGCGCCGCCCGCCCGCCGTCACCAGGTCCTCCCCCTCGATCCACACGTCGGGGGCCGGCCGGGAGAAGCCGCACGTGCACGACCACCCGGCGGCCGGTGGCTCGGCGAAGGCGATCCGGCCCTCGCAGGCCGGGCATCCTACGGCGTCCGCCCGCCAGGAGAGCCCGGCGGCCACCCAGACCGGCCGGGCCGCCACCTGGGCGGCCCAGGCGACGAGCGGGTCGTCGGCGTTGGCCACGGCGACCGTCCGCGGTGCGTCGGCCAGTGCTCGGCGCCAGCGGCTCGCCACCATGCGCACCTCGTTGGTCCGGTCGAGCTGGTCCCGGGAGAGGTTGAGGAGCACGACCACGTCGGGCGTGAGGGAGGCGACGAGTCCCGGGACGTACCCCTCGTCCACCTCGAGCACCGCCGCTGCGCCCGGCGGCGACGTCGCCAGCGCCGTCACGTGCCCCTGCGGCATGTTCGACCCGGTGGCGTTGGTGGCGGCCGGCCCGAGCGCGCCCTCCACCGCCACCGCGAGCAGGCGGGTGGTGGTGGTCTTGCCGTTGGTCCCGGTCACCAGGGCCACCCGACGTCCGGCGGCCAGGTGGGCGAGCAGCTCGGGGTCGACGGCCAGCCCGGCGTGGCCCCCCGCCACGGTGCCGCTGCCCATGCCGAGGTGGCGCGACAGGGCGTTGACGCCCCGGGTGACCAGCACCGCGGCCCGCGCCCGCGGCGGGAGGGCGAGGGCGTTCACGGGCGGCCCGGCGGGAACGTGCGCGCCAGCTCCTCGGGGCTGGGCCGGCGCCGCGTCCGCCCCTCGGGCGGGAGCAGGGCGGAGATGGCGGCCATGAGCACGGCGGTCGCCGCCTTCGGGTCGCCCGGGCCCAGGGCGATCGGCTGCCCCACCCGCACGCGCACGGTCGGCGGGCGCAGCACGGCCGTCACGTCGGGGACCCGCGACCGCCGGGGCCAGACCCGCTCGGTCCCCCACAGCCCGACCGGGACCACGGCCGCCCCGGTCGTCGCGGCCAGGCGGGCGGCGCCCGTCTTGCCGTGCAGGACCGGGTCGAAGAACGCCTTCCCGCGGGGGATCGTTCCCTGGGGGAGGACGATCACGAGCTCGCCCGCCCGCAGCGCCTGCTCGGCCTGGCGCATCGCCTCGGCCGACCCCTCCTCGTCGCCCCGGTCGACGGGGATGCCGCCGAGCATGCGCACCAGCTGGCGGACGACGGGAGGGTCGAACAGCTCCTGTTTGGCCATGAACCGGACGGGCCGCCCCACCCGGGCGGCCACGAGGGCGACGGCGGCCACGTCGAAGTAGCTCCGATGGTTGGCGGCCATGATCACCGGCCCTCGCCGGGGCACGTGCTCCACGCCGGCGATGTCGAAGCGGGCGTAGGGGAAGAGCTCCGGGCGCACCCACGGGCGAACGAGGTGGTAGGGCTCGAGCCCCAGCACCGAGGGCACCCCGGGCAGGCGGTCCCAGTGCTCGACCGGCCAGCCCCGGGCCAGCGCCACCGCCGCCAGCGTGGCGTCGGGGTTGACGGCGTGCGGGTGCCCCACGCTGGCGAGGAGCGGGAGGTCGAAGCCGCTGTCGGAGCAGGCATGGCTCTCGCCCAGGTCCACCGCGTGCGCCTGCGCCCAGCGCCGGACGGCCAGCAGCTTGCCCACGCCCCACACGAAGGGGCCCTCCACCCGACCGGTGTAGCGCCCGTCGCGGTGCTGGTACCGGGTGGCCACGACGTCGTCGAACCCCATCGCCTCGGCGAAGGGCTCGATCAGGTCGAGCGGCGTGGTCGTGGCCAGCACCAGCCGGTGGCCCTGGCGCCGGAAGTCGGCCAGGATGCCTGGTGCGTACGGAGCCACCAGCTCCACCAGCCCGCCGACGGCGCTCCGCCCCGCCCGTTGCACCTCGGCCCTGGGCCAGCCCCGGGCCGCCCGGGCGGCCAGCCGTGCGAGGGCCATCGAGGGCACGTTCTCGCCGAAGACGTCGTAGACGCCGTAGACGAGGCTGCTGCCCGGTAGGTCGCGGCTCACGCCTGCGGTCACGAGCGCGCCGTGGAGCACCCTGCCGCTCGCCCGCCGGAGCAGGGTGCGGTCCAGATCGACGAAGACGGCGCCCACCAGGCGAGAATACCGATCCGCCGCCACGGCGCACGCTCCCCAGACGCGGCGAAGGGACCGCCGGGGGGGTTGGCGGTCCCTTCACACGGCCGACAGGAACGGAGGGGGGGAATCCGGTATCCCTGCGGTCTGAGATCCATTCTGCGGCACGTCGGCCAATCTGTCAATGAGCTTTATGAGATACTTATCATCTCGATTTACGATTGCTCCCATCAGCCCCGAGCGCTGAACCCCGGAGCGGGAGGTCGGCATGGACCTGAAGCACCTGCAGGCTCTGGTGGGCATCGCCGACACCGGCAGCTTCTCCGCCGCCGCCGACGCCCTGGGGACGGTGCAGTCCAACATCTCCGCCCACGTGGCCCGGCTCGAGCGCGAGCTCGAGGTCGGCCTCGTGGACCGCTCCTCGGGGAGGCTCACCGAGGAGGGCGAGGTGGTGGTGGGCCGGGCGCGGCGGATGATGGCGGAGCTCGACGCCATGGTGGCCGACGTCGTGGCGATGCGCCACGACGTGCGCGGCACCGTGCGCCTGGGGATGATCGGCACCGCCGGCCGGTGGCTCGCCCCGCGGCTGTTCGCCCAGCTCCGCGACCGCCACCCCGAGGTCCGCCTCACGGTCACCGACGGCACCAACACCACCTTGGAGCCGCAGCTCGTCTCGGGCCAGCTGGACCTGGCCGTGGTCACCGTGCCGGTCCAGAGCGAGGAGCTGTCGACGACGCCGCTGTTCGACGAGGACCTCTCCCTGGTGGCCGCGGCCGACCACCCGCTCGTGTGCGCACCGGGACCCCTGGCGCTCGACGCCTTGGCCGGGCTGCGCCTGATCCTGCCGGCGCCGGGGACGGCCTTGCGAGAGGAGCTCGATGCCGCCGCTGCCGCCCGCGGCGTGACCCTCCGGCCGCTGATGGAGCTCGACGGGCTCCGGATGATCGCGTCGCTCACGTTCGACGGCTACGGGCCCTCCATCCTGCCGGCCACCGCCGTCTCGTCCCACCTGCGGGGCGACTTCGCGCTCGTGCCCATCGACGGCTTGCCCCGCCGGCGCGTGGGTGTCGCCCAGCGCATCCGCGGTCACCCGTCGGCCCCGGCGCGCGTCCTGATCGACATCCTGGTGGCCACCGTGCAGGGCGGCGCGGGTGTCCCACCCGGCCTTTACCTCCCCAGCCCGGACACGCCGACCCGGCGCCGGTAGGGTCGCACCCGGCGCGCCCGGGCGCCCGACGCGACCGACCGGAGGAGCACCAATGCTGAGCAAGAGGGTCCCCGACGAGGCCGTCCTCGCCCCTGCCTACGCCCGCAGGGCGCTGCGGAGCCCGGTCCCCCGCTACGAGATGCCGACAGAGCCGATGGACCCGGGCGACGCCTACCGCCTGGTCCACGACGAGCTGTCCCTCGACGGCAACCCCGAGCTGAACCTGGCCACCTTCGTCACGACGTGGATGGACGAGGAGGCGGACCGTCTCATGACGGAGACGGCCAACAAGAACGCCATCGACTGGGACGAGTACCCTCAGACGGTCGAGCTGCAGGACCGCTGCGTCAACATGCTGGCCCGCCTCTTCCACGCCCCCGAGGCCGGCGGCGGCGCCGGAGGGTCCGACAACGGGGCAGCGGTCGGCACGGCGACCGTCGGCTCCTCCGAGGCCATCCACCTCGCCGGGCTGGCCATGAAGTGGCGGTGGCGCAAGGCCCGCGAGGCAAACGGGGCCGACCACGATCACCCCAACATCGTCATGGGCGCCAATGTCCAGGTCTGCTGGGAGAAGTTCGCCCGGTACTTCGACGTGGAGCCCCGCTACGTGCCCCTCACCGACGACCGCTTCGTGATCGGGGTCCCCGAGGCCATGGCCCTGGTGGACGACCACACGATCGGCGTCGTCGGGATCCTCGGCAGCACCTACACCGGCGAGTACGAGCCCATCGCCGAGCTGGATGCCGCCCTCGACGCCCGCTGCGCCGAGCTCGGGATCGACGTGCCCATCCACGTCGACGCGGCGAGCGGCGGCTTCGTAGCCCCGTTCCTCCAGCCCGAGCTCCAGTGGGACTTCCGCCTCGGCCGCGTCCACTCCGTCAACGTGTCGGGCCACAAGTACGGGCTCGTCTACCCCGGCGTGGGCTGGGTCGTGTGGCGCAGCGCCCAGGACCTCCCCGAGGAGCTGGTGTTCACCGTCGACTACCTCGGCGGCTCCCACGCCAACTTCGGCCTCAATTTCTCCCGCGGCGCGGCACAGATCGTGGCCCAGTACTACAACCTCGTCCGGCTGGGGAAGCAGGGGTACCGCGAGGTGATGGAGGCGCTGGCCGAGACGGCCCGCTTCATCGCCGCCGAGCTCGAGGCGATGGGCCCGTTCCACCTCGTCGGCCGGGGGACGGACCTGCCGGTCGTCTGCTGCCGGGTGGACGACGCCGAGCCCTTCGACGTCTTCGCCCTCTCCGACGAGCTGCGGCGCCGGGGGTGGATCGTGCCCGCCTACCGCATGGCGCCGGACGCCGAGGACGTCGCCGTGCTCCGGGTGGTGGTGCGCGAGGGCCTCTCGATGGACATGGCCACACAACTGGTGCACGACGTGGCTGCCGCGGTCGCACGCCTGCGGCACGGCCCGTCGGCCGAGCAGGCCCCGACGCCACCCCGGCACCGGGGAGAGCCGGCGGCCACCCCGGAGCGCCCCGCCGGGGCACCGGCCGCCGGCGGTCGCCGCAGCCGCCCCCGCCCCCCGGCCCGGGCCACGACCAAGACCGCGGGGGTCTGCTGATGGAGGGACCGGCCGACGACGCGGTGCTGGCCGCCGTTGCCGACGCCGCCCTCGGCGCGGCGGCGGACGCCGGCGCCTCCCATGCAACGGTGCGGGTGGAGCGGATCCGGACGCAGGTGGTCGTGACCCGCGACGGCCGGCTCGAGACCTCGGTCGACGACACCGAGCTCGGCACCGGCGTCCAGGTGGTCCACGGCGGGTCATCGGGCTTTGCCGGCACCGTGGCGGTCGGGCCCGACCCGGCGGCCGCGCTGGCGCGTGCCGCGGTGGGCGCGGCGCGGGCCACCGCCCGGTTGCGCTCCCGGCCGGTGGAGCTGGCGGCCGAGCCGTCCCTCGGCCGGGTGGAATGGTCGTCGCCCTACCGCACGGACCCGACGGCGGTCCCCTTGGCCGACAAGGTGGGCGTGCTGGCCGAGTGGAGCACCCGCCTCCTCGAGGCTCCCGGGGTCGACCATGTCACCGCCTACGTCATGGCGGTGCGCGAGGACACGTACCTGGCCGACCTCTCGGGCACCGTGGCCGTGCAGCGGCGGGTCCGCATCCATCCCCAGCTCGAGGCGCTCAGCGTGGCCGACGACGGCGACTTCGAGGAGATGCGCACCGTGGCGCCGCCGGTCGGCCGGGGATGGGAGTACCTGGAGGGCGAGGGGTGGGACTTCGACGCCGAGCTGGCACGGCTGCCCGGGCTCCTGGCCGAGAAGCTCGCCGCGCCGTCGGTGGAGGCCGGCCACTACGACCTGGTGGTCGACCCCACCAACCTGTGGCTCACCATCCACGAGTCCGTCGGCCACGCCACCGAGCTCGACCGGGCCGTCGGCTACGAGGCCGCCTTCGCCGGCACCTCGTTCGCCACGCCGGACCGGCTGGGCTCGCTGCGCTACGGGTCGCCGGCCATGCAGGTGACCGGGGACCGGACCACCGAGCACGGCCTGGCGACCGTGGCCGTGGACAGCGAGGGCGTCGCCGCCCAGTCGTTCGACATCGTCCGCGACGGCGTGCTGG